>CAZXVO010000069.1:0-18692 GCA_964643835.1 uncultured Phenylobacterium sp.
GTTCGTCCGGTCCGTTCATCGGTCTGTTCGGCACCGTGTACGGGATCATGAACTCCTTCATCGGGATCGCGAACACCAACACCACCAACCTGGCCGTCGTCGCCCCCGGTATCGCCGAGGCGCTGCTGGCCACCGGTATTGGTCTGTTCGCCGCTATTCCGTCGGTTATCTTCTACAACTACTTCCAAACCCGCATCTCGGCCTTCGGCTCGCGGACGGAAGGCTTTGTGGCTGAACTGATGAACAGCATCTCGCGGCAGCTCGACAAAGGGGCCTAAGCCACATGGGCGCCAAACTCTCAGGCTCTGGGGGTGGCAAGTACGCGGTGGAGGCGAACAGCGAGATCAACGTGACACCCTTTGTGGACGTCATGCTCGTTCTCCTGATCATCTTCATGGTGGCGGCTCCTCTCGCCAGCGTGAACGTGAAGATCGCTCTTCCGCCCGCTGTCGCGAAAGCCTCAACCAACCCACCCAAGCCGGTTTACATCTCGATCCAGCCTTCGGGCCGCATCTACATCGGGGACTTCCCGTCTGACCTCAGCACGCTGGGCGACGACCTCCGGAAGAACCTGGGTGGGAAGCGGAACCCCGAAAAGGAACGGATCTTCATCCGGGCCGACAAAGACGTCATGTATGGCGACTTCATGGGCGTAATGAACATGCTGCAGGACAACGGTTTCTACAGCGTGGCGCTCGTCGGCGAAGACAAGAACTGAGCGGGGTGAGAAATGGCTGAAGACATCACCCACCCCGTCCACAACCCCTTTGACGCGCCTCCGCCGAAGTCCAAGGGCATGGCTATTGCGGTTGCTGCCGCCATGGTCCTGCACGCGGTCATTGGCTACGTGGTGTGGAAGCAGAAGTTCGAGCCGAACTACAAGGAGTACTCGGACGAGGTGACGGATGTGGCGCTGATTAAGCCAGCGCCGCCGCCGCCGCCTCCGCCGCCGCCTCCGCCGCCGAACACGCCGCCTCCGCCGCCGCCGAAGCTCCAACCGCGTCCTCCGGTCAACGTGCCGGCTGACATGCCCACGATCCCGCCTCTGCCGGTTCCGCCGGTGGAAAAGCGGATCGAGGAGCCGAAGCCGCCGGCGCCGGCCCCGACGCCTCCGCGTCCGTCCGTGATCACCAATCCGGACTGGGCTCGTCGGCCCTCGGGTGACGACATCGCCCGCTATTACCCTGACCGGGCGATGCGGATGAATGTTGAAGGGCGTGCGACCATCAGCTGCTCGGTGACCGCCAAGGGCACCCTGGAAAGCTGTGACATCGTGTCGGAAGATCCGGCTGATCAGGACTTCGGCTCTGCCGCGCTCCGGATGAGCAAGCTCTTCAAGATGAAGCCGAAGACGGCCGACGGCGCGCCTGTTGAAGGTGGCACCGTCCGGATCCCGATCCGGTTTGCTCTGCCGAAGAACTAAGGTTCCGTCTCAACGGAACAGAGAAGCCCCGGAGGTTCGCCTCCGGGGCTTTTTCTTTGGGCCGCGCCCGCGTGTCGCACGCAAGCCGGCGCCATCGTGTCAAAAGGCTGTCGCCCGCGCTTGATCCCGCGACGCGGTCCGACTAAGAACAGCGCCTCGCGATGCGCCGCCTTAGCTCAGTTGGTTAGAGCGCTAGATTGTGGCTCTAGAGGTCCTCGGTTCGAATCCGAGAGGTGGTACCATCGCGCAGAGCACGGGCGGACGATTCCTCGTCCCAATGCCCGGGGGACGGGAACTCCATGTCAGAGCAGGTTGAACCGCGGTTGCGTGACCGCCGTATTTCCTTGGGCGCCCGCGGCGGTGATATCCTCGGATACGAGTTCGGCCCGACAGACCGCCCTGTCGACCTGGTGTTCAGCCACGCCAACGGTTTCAACGCCCGCACCTACCGCACCATCCTGGCGCCGCTGGGCGCGCAGTGGCGGGTCCTGATGGTCGATATGCGCGGCCACGGGCGCACAGAGCTGCCTGACGAGGTCGAGGGCCGCGACTCCTGGCTCGACCTGCGCGACGACCTGCTGGCCCTGATCGAGGCCGAGCGCCTGTCCAACGTGGTGCTGTCCGGCCATTCCATGGGCGGCTGCGTCAGCCTGCTGGCTAGCGCTGAGGCCCCCGCCGCCGTGCGCAGCCTGGTGCTGTTCGATCCCGTCATCATCCCCCAGGACAAAGGGCCGCCCAAGCCAGAGGTGCTGAACTCGCCCCTGGCCGTCGGCGCCCGCAACCGCCGCGCGGTCTTCGCCAGCAAGGCCGCGGTGGTCGAGGCCTATCGCGGCCGCGGCGCCTTCCGGTCTTGGTCTGAGGACATGCTGGTCGACTATGTGACCGACGGCTTCCGCGACACCGACGACGGCCAGGTGACCCTGGCCTGCAAGCCGGCCTGGGAGGCGTCCAACTTCACCTCCCACGGCCAGGACCCCTACGACGCCTTCGACCGCTCGGTCTGTCCGATCCGCATCCTGCGGGCCGAGGTCGGCTCCACCTGCCGGGTCGATGACCAGGTCGACCGGCTGACCCAGAGCGGTCGGATCCGGATTGAGACGATCCCCGGAGCCTCTCACTTCCTGCCCATGGAGCGCCCGGACCTGGTCCGCGAAGCGCTCGAGGCAGCCATGCGCGCCTGAGGCTTGCGCCGGATCAAGGACGGCGTCCTGCGAACCGCCAGGATGGTCGCCTGGAGGTGATCCATGCGCGCGATGGTGCTTGAAGCCCAAGGTGCGGCCTTGCGCCTTGTCGAACGTCCGGACCCGGCTCCGGGACCGGGGCAGGTGCGCCTGGCGGTGGAGGCCTGTGGCGTCTGCCGCACCGACCTGCACATCCTCGACGGCGACCTTACCCAACCGATCCTGCCGCTGGTTCCCGGTCATGAGATCGTCGGACGCGTCGACGCCCTCGGTCCAGGTGTTGAGAACCTGGAGCCGGGCCAGAGGCTGGGCGTGGGCTGGCTTGGCGAGGCCTGCCAGGTCTGCCCCTATTGCGGCGTCGGGCGCGAGAACCTCTGCGACCGGCCGATCTTCACGGGCTACACGCGCGATGGCGGCTACGCCACCAAGACGCTTGTTGACGCGCGCTACGCCTACGCCCTGCCGGAGGATGCGGACGCCGCCGAACTTGCCCCCCTGATGTGCGCTGGCCTGATCGGCTGGAGATCCCTGGTGATGGCGGGCGAGGGGCGGGCGCTTGGTCTCTACGGCTTTGGCGCGGCGGCGCACCTGATCGCCCAGGTGGCCGTGGCGCAGGGCCGGCGGGTGTTCGCCTTCACCCGACCGGGCGATCTGCGCAGCCAGGCCTTCGCCCACAACCTTGGCTGCGTCTGGGCCGGCGGCTCAGATGAGGCGGCCCCGGAGCCGCTCGACGCCGCCATCCTCTACGCCCCGGTGGGCGCCCTGGTCCCCCTGGCCCTTGCCGCTGTCCGCAAGGGGGGAACAGTGGTCTGCGCCGGCATCCATATGAGCGACATCCCGGCCTTCCCCTACGCTCTGCTCTGGGGGGAACGGCGCCTGCTGTCGGTGGCCAATCTGACCCGTCAGGACGCTGTCGACTTCCTGGAGGTCGCTGCGAAGCTGCGCCTGCGCGCGCACGTCACCCGCTATCCGCTGGAGCAGGCGCAGGCCGCTGTCGAGGATCTGCGGGCCGGCCGGCTGGACGGCGCCGCCGTCCTCGTGCCCGGCTTGACCTGACGCAAGGCGGCGTCGGGCGGTGCGTGCGATCCTGGATTGAACGCGGAAGGAAGCCCCATGTCGCCCTGGACGGACGCCCCGGCGCCTCGCCGCCGCCCACACCTGTTCGGGGTTCCTATCCGCATTGACCTGAGCTGGCTGCTGGCCGCCTTCCTGATCGGCGGCTCCCTGGTCTCGGGCGCCTTTCCGCAGCTCTACGCCGGCCTGGCGCACCGGGCCTATGTCGCCATGGCCGCGATCGCCGTGGCGGGCCTTGGCCTGTCCATCCTGCTGCATGAGCTCGCGCACACCCTCGTGGGGCGGTTGTTCGGCGTACGCATCGAGCGCATCACCCTCTTCTTCTTCGGCGGCGTCGCCGAGATGTCCCTGCCGCCGCGCACAGCCCTGGGCGAACTGTCGATGGCCATTGCCGGTCCCGGCTTCAGCTTCCTCTTCGGCCTGGGCCTGGCCGCAGTCGCCGGGGGCCTGCAGGCCGTCGAGGCCGGCCCCGTCTGGGTGAACGCGGTCAGCTACCTGGCGGCGCTGAACGTCATGCTGGCGGTGTTCAACATGACCCCGGCCTTCCCGCTGGACGGCGGCCGCGTCCTGCGCGCGGTGCTGTGGCTGATCATCCGGCGCAAGGCCGTGGCCACCGACCTGGCCCTGACGATCAGCGGCCTGATCGCGATCCTGGTCGCCGTGTCCGGCGTTGTCCTAGTGGTGCGCGGGGAGCTTGCCGGGGGGCTCTGGTGGATCCTCATGGCCTTCTTCCTCCACGGCGCCGGCGCCTCGGAGCGAGAGGCGGCCCGCGCCGAGGGCGCAAGCGTGGGTTGATCAGCGTCAAGGCGGGACCTTCCCGCGGGCGCCAAACCAGACGCAGGAGGAACCGCCATGACCTATCGCGACATTCTGGTTCAGATCGACACGGGCGCCGCTGGACGGGCGCGCCTCGCCGCACGTCTAGCTGATCGCTTCAAGGCCCACCTGACGGGGGCCTTCCTTAAGAGCGATTTCCTGTCCCAGTACATGGCCGCCGAAGCCCTGGGCGGCCTGCCGCCGGCCATGATCGACGAACTGCTGACCTCCCACGCCAAGGCGGTGGCCTCGGCCAGCGAAGACGCCCGGCTGGTGTTCGAGGCCGCCGCCGGCGAGGCGGGCTGCGCGACGGACTGGTTGACGGTGCAAGGTGACAGCGCCCTGGACCTCCAGGACCTCGCCCGGCGCTCGGACCTCACGGTGATGCCGGTGTCCACCGTCGCGCCTCTGGGCCAGAACCGCATCACCGCCGCCGAGGTGGGGCTGGGCTCGGCCGGTCCGGTCCTGATCGTGCCCGACGAGGCGCCGAGCGGCGACCTTGGCCGCAACATCCTGGTCGGCTGGAATGGTGGGCGCGAGGCGGCCCGCGCCCTGCGCGACGCCATGCCCCTGCTGCAGGAGGCCGAGGCGGTGCACGTGCTGATCATCACGCCCGGCGGTATGGGCGGGCCCGAGGCCCAGCTCCAGCGCCATCTGGAACACCATGGGATCACGGCGAACATCATCCGCGACAGCAGCGACGACCAGGTGGCCGCCGAGGTGTTCCGCGAGGAAATCAAGGCGCTGGGCGCGGATCTTCTGGTCATGGGGCTCTATGGCCGCCCGCGGTTGCAGGAGCTGGTGCTGGGCGGGGTCAGCCACGACCTGCTGGATCGCCCGCCGGTTCCGCTGCTGGTGTCCCATTGAGGCCCAGCCGACGCTATTTCGTCGCGCCCTTGACCTTAGGTGTTGATTGATAGCGCGGCTTGGGGTTGGAGGAGCCTCGCAACCTCCGGCGCGTCACCTGCGTCGCCGCCAGCATCCTGCAAGGCCATGACGACCGAGCCACCGCGCCGCCCAATTCTGAAGCTGAAGTCCGGGGTGACGCCTAAGCTGCCCCCGGAACTGGTCAAGAAGCCTGCGCCGCCGCCGCCTCCGCCCGTGCTGGACGTCTGGTGGAAGTGCAAGCCTTGCGGCAAGGCCTTCACCCCGGCGCCCGACGCTGCGGATGACGAGACGGTCCGCTGCCCCAACTGCAACGCCCGCCTGGGCCTGGCTGGCGAGTTTCGCACCGACCCCACGCCAGCCCGAGTGCGAGCCCGCCTGATCAGGAAGTCCTGATCCGCTTAGGCGGCAGGGGAATGAACCCGGACGTACGGGCCAGATAGGCCGCATAGTCCGGCCGTCGCTTGGCGATCCCGGCCTCCGACGTCGGCACACCGCTGACCCGTGTCAGCAGGAAGGTGATCAGCACCGGCCCGGCCAGGGCGATGAGACCGGGCCCGCCGGCTTCGGCCCCGATCAGACCCAGACCCCACCAGACGCAGGCGTCGCCGAAATAGTTCGGATGGCGGGTATAGCGCCACAGGCCGGTGTCCAGCACCTTGCCGGTCTTGGCTGGGTCGGCCTTGAACCGCGACAGCTGCCAGTCCCCGACGCTCTCGAACACCAGGCCGAACACCGCCAGGACGGCGCCGGCCATAGCCACCGGGCCGAGGGTCGTGGCGCCATACTGGCCCAGCTGCACCGGCAGGCAGACCAGGATCTGCAGCGGCGCCTGCAGGGCGAAGACCAGGATCAGCGAGGCGAAGCCATAGCTCCAGCCCCGGCGGGTCTGCGCATCGGCCATCATGCGCACATAGCGCCGGTCCGGCCCATGGGCGCGCCAGCGGCGAAACAGATAGATTCCGAGCCGCAGGCCCCAGGCGACGCACAGGGCCGTCAGCACCGCCTGGCGCGCCCCGTGATTGCCGACGGCCAGGTAGCTGACCGCCGCCGCCAGGGCCATGCCCGCGCCCCACCAGGCGTCGATGAAGCTCGGATCGCGGGTCTTCAGGTTGATGGCCCACAGGACCAGGATCAGGGCGACGAGAACAACGGCGTTCAGGGCCAGCAACTGGGGCAGGGGCATGAGGGCTCCAAGAGGTCTGATGTCGTCTATACGGCGGCGATCCGTTCAAGGATGAGGCGTCGGCGTTCAGATTGAACCTCGTCCGCCGCAATCCGCCAGCCCACCGCCCGCGCCTGGCGCTGCTCGTCGACCGGAAGCCAGACTTCGATCCGCCCGGCCGGGTCCTCGAGCATGATCTCCAGGGCTTCAGAGCTCGCGGTAAGTCTCAGGCGACGCAGGGAATAGTCGCCATCTCGCCAGGCCTCGGTGACGCCATCGTCATCGAAGGCTTCGCCGATGCTCTCGCCTTGCTCACGCGGGAACACCAGCCAGCCGAAGCTCTCCAGCCGCTGCCTGCGCGGATTGCGCGGGTCGGTGGAGATGGGCAGCGCGGCCCCGTCGCGCACCAGCAGCGGCGGCTGGTCCCAAGGCGCTGGCAGCGCCACCCCAGCGCCGCCCGGCGTCCGCGCCCCGCTCCAGAAGTCTCGCCAGTCACAGCCGGCGGGCGTGCGCATGAGCCGCTCCGTCACGCCGGGATCCATCACTGGCGCCACCAGCAGGTCCGGCCCCAGCATCATCTCATCGCCATCGGCCAGACAGGCCGGATCGTCGGGGAACTGGGCGAACAGCGGCCGGGTGATCACCTCGAAGTCCCGGTGATGCCGGAACAGCAGATCGTAGAGCAGGGGCTCCAGCTGGCCCCGCAGGCGGATCAGCGACCGCACCGCCGGCGTCGCCTCCGAATGCATCCAGGGCTCATTGACGCTGCCGTCGTCGTTCCAGCTATGGATCGAGAACCGCGGCTGGAAGATCCCTGCCGCCACCCAACGAACCAGCAGCTCGGCGTCCGGCGCCGGCCCGGCGAACCCGCCCACGTCATGCCCGGAATTGCTGACCCCGCTCAGGGCCAGGCCCAGCCCCATCTTCTGATTGAAGCGGATCGTCTCCCAGGCGGTGTAGTTGTCGCCCGACCAGGTCTGGACATAGCGCTGCATGCCGGCGACCCCGGCCCGCGACACCAGGAAGGGCCGCTCGTCCGGGCTGTGCGCCCTCTGAGCCTCCGCCGAGGTGCGCATCATCAGCAGGGTCTGCAGGGGCTTGGTCTCGATGGCTGGCCGCGGTTGGCCGTTCATCGCGGCCCGTGCGTCGGGCGAGACCACCTCGAACTCGTTGTTGTCGTTCCAGGTCGCCGCAATCCCCACCTCCAGCAACTGGGCCGTGACCTGGGCCTTCCACCAGGCCCGGGTGGCCGGGTTGGTGAAGTCGAGATAGGCGCCGACCCCGTCCCAGAACTGGGTCATAACCGGCCGGCCCGCCGCATCGGCGATGAACAGGCCCTGGTCCTGGGCGTCCGAGAACAGCGGGTGATCGTCCAGCAGGCAGGGCTTGATGTTGGCGCACAGCTTGACGCCCGCCGCCTCATAGGACGCCGTGAAGCCCTTGGGATCGGGGAACTTTTCCCGGTTCCAATGGAAGACATAGCGGCGCGGGCCGATGGAGGTGTAGCCACTGGACAGGTGGAAGGATGAGCAGGGCAGGTCGTGGGCGGTGAGCCCCTCCAGGAACCTCGCCATCTGCGCCTGCGCGTTGGGCGCGTCGGTGTAGCTCATGGTCGAGCCGGAATAGCCCAGGCCCCAGCGCGGCGTGAAGATCGGCCGCCCGGTGAGCCAGGTGAACCTGCGGGTCACGTCCAGCACGCCCGGCCCGGCGATCACATAGTAGTCGAGATCGCCGGCCTCGGCGGCGAAGCTGCGATAGAGGCCGTGATAGTTGCTGCGCTCCCGCCCGAAGTCGAACGTGCAGTCGGCCAGAGTGTCGTAGAACAGGCCGAAGGCGCGGGCGGGATCGTCGGCGCCCAGGGTGATGTAGAACGGGATGTGCTTGTACAGCGGGTCCGAGTTGGCCGCGTCGTAGCCCATGGCGTCGACATTGTTCAGCCGATAGAGCCCGCTCGACCGGTCCATCGGCCCGGCCCGCTCGCCCACTCCCACATAGCGTTCCCCAGGTGTCCGGCGCAGGTGGTGTCGGGGACGGCCGTCCCAGTAGTCGAAATCATAGGCCTGGGTCGGGCGATCCCTGGCGATCTCACGCCAGGCGCCGGACCGGTCGCGCATTTCCCACCGACAGAAGAACCCCTCCAGCGCGATGCTCAGCCTCAGCTGGGCGGTCTCAAGGGTCAGGTTGCGATCATCCTCAGCCAGCTGGAAATCCGGGCAGGTGAAGCCGCTCAGGTCCAGGCGGTCGCGCCCGTCATCGGCGACGTCGGCCTCACCGGGGGCGATGGCCCAGGTGCGCGCCAGGTCGAACCTGCCACGCGGCAGGACGACTATGCGGATTATGTCCTCTTCCAGCACCGCCAGATGGACTATCGCCGGCCCTTCGGCCTCCCTCAGGGTGACGAGACCGCGCGCGCGGGCGCTCAGGGCGAAGCGGGGCGGGAGGGCGAGGGATCGCATGGCTTTGAGCCTAGATTGAGCCTCGCCAGATCGCCAGCAAACCCCTGGTAGCAAAGCGGGCGCTTCAGCAGGTTTCGCTTGTGGGGCGAAATGCCGCGTGATCCTCTCGGTGGATTGTGAGCAATGTCAACCAGCTACAGCCTGGGTGGGGACATGGTGTCGGGATGAAGCGGACCTCGTCCTTTGCAGTCTTCCGGCGGACCATGGCGCTGATCGGCGCCGGGGCTGATCTGTCAGGCATGCTCGACGCCATTGTGCGGATGGTGGAGGCGGAGGACCCGACCATCCTGTGCAGCATCCTGCTGCTCGATGAGACCGGTCGGCGTCTTGCGCCAGGCGCGGCGCCCAGCCTGCCGGACAGTTACAACAGCGCGATCTACGGAATCGAGATCGGCCCTGAGGTCGGCTCATGTGGGACGGCGATCTATACCGGCCAAAGGGTTGTGGTGAAGGACATCGCCACCGACCCGCTCTGGGCTCCCTTCAAGCAGCTTGCGCAGGCAGCCGACCTGGCTGCCTGCTGGTCAGAGCCGATCCGAGTGGCTGACGGCGCCGTTGTCGGCAGCTTCGCCATCTATCACCGGACCCGCAGCGCCCCGACCGAGGAAGACATCGCCTTCATCGAGGCGGCGGCTGAGTTCGCCTCCCTGGCCATCGAGCGGGATCGTGACCGCGCCCGCGCCCGCCAGGCCGCCGAGCGCGAGGTCGATGCGGCGCGGGACCTCACGACCTTCTTCGAGATCTCCGCGGATCTGCTCTGCATCACCGACTTTCAGTCACGGTTCGTGCGGGTCAATGACGCCTGGACGCGGGTGCTTGGCTGGTCCCGCGCCCAATTGGAGGGGCAGAGCTATCTGAAGCTCATTCACCCCGACGACCGGGACGCCACCTTGGCGGAGGCCAGGGCGTTTCAGCAGGGCCACGAGATTCTGGCCTTCCGAAACCGATACAGCACCGTGACCGGCGAATACCGGATCCTGGAATGGCAGGCGCGTCAATCCAACGGCCTGGTCTATGCGGCCGCCCGCGATGTCACCACCCAGGTCGAGGTGGCGCGCGAGATGGAGACGGCGCGCGAGGCCGCCGAACTCGCCAACCAGGCCAAGAGCGACTTCCTGGCCAATATGAGCCACGAGATCCGCACGCCCCTCAACGGGGTGATCGGCGTTATCGACGCCCTGGCGCGCACTGAGCTTAGTGGCGCGCAGCGCGAGATGGTCGACCTGATCCGGGAGTCCGGGGCGAACCTCGCGGCCCTGGTCTCCGACATCCTGGACCTGTCCCGGATCGAGGCTGGCGGGCTTGAGCTTGAGGAGGCGGTCTTCGATCTGGGCGAGGCCTTGGGCGGGGCCTTGGCCATGGCCCGGCTGAACGCCACCGCCAAGGGACTGAACTTCCGCTCCTATATGAGCCCGGCAGCTCAGGGCCGGTTCCGCGGCGATGGCCTGCGCCTGCGCCAGGTGCTGGGCAACCTGTTGTCCAATGCGGTGAAGTTCACGGAGACCGGAACTATCGCGGTCGAACTGGACTGTAAGCTCGCACCGGACGGGGGCGAGGTCCTGTCTTGCTCGGTCAGCGACACCGGCGTCGGCTTCGACCCGACCCAGGCTGATCAACTGTTCCAGCGTTTCAACCAGATCGACGCCACCATGACCCGCCGGTTCGGCGGCTCTGGCCTCGGGCTGGCGATCTGCCGTTCCCTGGTGGAACGCATGGGAGGCGAGATTTCCGCGGAGTCTCGACCAGGAGAGGGCAGCGTTTTCCGCTTCACCGTGGCGCTGCGTCGGGAAGCAGCGGGGGCCGAGGCTCCCCGCGCCATGGCCGAGCCCGTAACCGCGCCAGGCGCGCGGCCGCTGCATGTGCTGTTGGCGGAGGACAATCCTGCCAACCAGAAGGTCGTGGAGCTGTTGCTATCGCCCTTCGACATCGTTCTGGAGACGGTGGAGAACGGCGCCCAGGCGCTGGACGCCCTGCGCCGCGACGCCTTCGACCTGGTCCTCATGGACCTGCAGATGCCGGTGATGGACGGCCTGACCGCCACCCGTTCCATTCGCCATTGGGAGGCCGAGCAGTCCGCCCGCCGGATCCCCATCGTGGTGCTAAGCGCCAACGCCATGGCCCACCACTGCGCCGAGGCCCTGGCGGCCGGCGCCGACCTGCACGTGGCCAAGCCGCTGACCGGCGCGGCGCTGCTGGCGGGGATCGAGCAGGCCCTGGACCACCGCGGCGCGGCCTGACCCCTTCACCCGCCGCCCGGGGACGGATATGACCGCCCCATGCGCAGCTCAGCGACCCCCGGCGTGATTGCGGCCCTTGGCCTGTCCTTGGCGCTCGCCGCCTGCGGTCCCAAGGCCAAGGTTCCCAGCGATACGGAACTGCTCGCCACTTATCAGGCGCACAGGGCGCAGCTGCAGGCGGCTGTAGGGGACATGGGTCGCGGGGTCGATCAGGTCACGCTGAAGGGCGGCAAGGCCGTCGCTGAGCCAAAGGGCGCGGATGCCACGCGGGTGGCCCGTCTGGCCGAGGTGCTGCGCCGGACCGGCGCGCGGTCGGTGGCGGCCGGCGAGACCGGCCCGGATGCGTCGCCCAAGACGGCCGTGCGGTTCGCCTTCCTGGTTCCAGGCACGCTGGGCTCAAAGTCGATCAAGGGGCTGGTCTATGATCCCGCCGCCAATCCGCAGGACCAGGTGCGCGACACCGACGCCTTCGCGCGGCGCGGCGAGAAGGCGCGCTTCGTCTATGTCGAGCGGCGGATTGACCAGGACTGGTACATCTACCAGTGGCTGGACTGATCGGGCTTAGGCGGCCTCGGCGACCCGCGGCAGCACGCCGCCCAGGGTCAGCAGGGTCACGATGCCGGCGTCGGTGGTGATCACGCCCTGGACGAATTCCTCAGCCTGGGACGAACCGACCTGCGGGGCCGGTTGCAGCATGTTCTCGGCCAGCACGACGATGTCGCAGACCTCATCGACCAACAGGCCGACCTGGCGTCCATCGATATGGGCGACGATGACCACCGAGGAGCTGCTGCGGGTCGCGGCCGACAGGCCCAGGCGCGAGCCGAGGTCCACCACCGGCAGCACCGCGCCACGCAGGTTGATCATGCCCAGCACGTAGGACGGCGCGTGGGGCAGGGGGGTCGAGGCGGTCCAGCCGCGGATCTCGCGCACCACCATGATATCGATGGCGAACTGCTGACCGCCGATGGCCACGGTGACCAGCTCGGCGCCGATGGCGGGGAGACCTTGGGATTCGGACATGGGCGGTTCCTTCGCGGGCCGCGGCGCCTTCGACTCTCTCAGGCTTCGCTTATGGTTCAGTAGCTAACGCCAGGGTAAACGAACGGCTAACGCGGTCCGCTCCGAGGCCATCTAGGAGGGGGAGCGGCTGAAGGTCGCAGGCCTCGAACCTAGAAGGACTCCCAGCCCTCGTCGGCCGGCTCCAGCTTGCGGGCCGTCGCCGCGCCGGAGGCGTAGCGGGGCGCAGCGACATAGCTCGGGCGAGGCTTGCCGGCCGGCGCGGGCCGGGCGGCGGCTCCGGACCCGATGGAGAAGGCGCTAACCAGCTGGTCCAGCTCGACCGCCTCGTGGGCCAGGCTGTGGCTGGCGGCCGTGGACTGCTCCACCATCGCGGCGTTCTGCTGGGTCATCTGGTCCATCTGATTGATGGCGCTGTTGACCTGCTGCAGCCCCGCAGACTGCTCCTGGGCGCTGGAGGCGATGGTCGAGACAAGGCCGGTGATCTGGCTAACCTGGGCGACGATCCGCTGCAGGGCTTCCCCCGTCTTGCCCACCAGCTCGACGCCGGAGCCCACCTGCTGAGCCGAGGCGGTGATAAGCGCTTTGATCTGCTTGGCGGCTTCGGCGGAACGCTGGGCCAGCGCCCGCACTTCGGAAGCGACCACGGCGAAGCCCTTGCCGGCGTCCCCGGCCCGGGCGGCCTCGACCCCGGCGTTCAAGGCCAGCAGGTTGGTCTGGAACGCGATCTCGTCGATCACACCGATGATCTGGCTGATCTGCTTGGAGGAATCCTCGATCTGCCCCATGGCGGTGACCGCCTGACGCACCACCTCGCCGGACGCGTCGGCGTCATTGCGGGCGGCTGTGACGGCCTGCTGCGTCTCCTGCGCGGCGGTGGCGGTCTGGTTCACGGTCGCGGTGATTTCGTCCAGCGCCGCGGCCGTCTCTTCCAGAGCGGCGGCCTGCTGTTCCGTGCGGCGCGACAGGTCGTCAGAAGCCTGGCTGATCTCGCCTGACCCCGACCGAATGCCGCCAGCTGTGCTGGCGATGGTGGTCATCGCCTCGCAAAGCTTCTCGCTCGCGCTGTTGAAGTCATTGCGCAGCTGGGCGTAGGCCTCCCCCAGATCCAGGTCGATGCGATGGGTGAGGTCTCCTGCGGCGAGGCGTGACAGCGCGGACGCCACCTCGCTGACCGCGAATTCCTGGCGCGCCTGACTTTCGCGGCGCTCCTGTTCGTTTTGCGAACGCTCGTTCTCGATCGCGGTGACGTCGGTGGCGAACTTGATCACCCGCACCGGCTTTCCGGCTTCGTCGAAGATCGGGTTGTAGGAGGCCTGGATCCAGACTTCGCGGCCACCCTTGCCGACGCGGAGGAACTTTTCGGACACGAACTCGCCGCTGTTAAGCGTGCGCCAGAAGGCCGCGTAGGCGGGCTTGTCCGCCTCGCCCTGGGGCATGAACATCCGGTGATGCTTGCCGACGACCTCGTCGGCATTGTAGCCGAGAGTCGACAGGAAATTCTCGTTGGCCGAGACGATCGTGCCGTTCATCTCAAAGGTGATGACTGCCTGCGACCGTTCAATGGCCGCTACAACGCCTTGAAGTTCCCGGACTTTCGCCTCCAGAGCCGCGCTCTGTTTTCTTCCGAACAGACCGTTCATTCTCACCTCCCCATGCGTATGAATGTGCTCAGTCAGGCCGCTCTCGATCCAGATCGAGCCGTCGGGCCGCGCCTTAGGAGCAGTTGTAGGATTCGGCCACACGTCGGCCGGTCACTCGCTTGAGAGTTTAGATGTCCGAATGAATAAGGTCTTAAATTTTAGGATGAAGCGCCCATAGTGGGCGACTTGGATTTCCAGTCGCGCACCAATTTGGGGCATTTCGCGTGAAACGACGCGCCGAGAGCAAGTAAAAGTGACGTGAACTACTTTTTGGTGCAGCGCGGCTAAGCGGCTCTCCTTAGTTGCCGAATACGGTCGATCTGCGCCACGATATCCGCCATCGCCGCGCTGGGCGGAGTGTCGTCCTGCGCATAGTCCCCCTCCAGCAGCAGCAGGGCGAGACGGTCACGGGCCCGGCTGACCCGGCTCTTGATCGTGCCGACCGCCGCGCCGCAAATCTCGGCCGCCTCTTCATAAGACAGGCTGCCGGCGCCGATCAGGATCAAGGCCTCGCGCTGGTCTTCGGGCAGCCGCAGCAGGGCGCGGCGCACCTCGTCGAGCTCCAGGGTCGCCATAGGGTTGGTGGTGGCCACCAGGGTGCGTTCTGCGACCTCAGGGTCCAGGGGCTGGCTGCGCCAGGACCGCCGCTTGTCCGAGAAGAACTGGTTACGGACGATCATGAACACCCAGGCCTTGAGATTGGTGCCGGGCTCAAAGCTGCTGCGCTTGTCCCAGGCCTTGGCCAGGGCCTCCTGGGCCAGGTCGTCGGCGGCCGCGGCGTCGCCGGTGAGGGAGCGGGAAAAGGCCCGCATATGGGGGATCAGGGCGACCAGGTCGTTGCGGAAGATCTCGTCATCGGCAGGGGTTCGGGTGGTCTCGGCGTGCATCGCGGATTTCCCTCTCTCGCGTCTGTTCACCATTTCAAGCGAACGGCGCAGCTGAAGGTTCCCGGCAAAAACAACGTTATCCGCGAAAGGCGTCGCCGGCGCTTCGCCGCGTTCCAACCTTGCCGCGGGCTCGCGCGCTTCCTAGGAAGGCGCTTCTGGCGGAGACCCCGATGGCCTGGACGCGAACCTATGACGAGCCTGAGCCCCAGCGCGTGAACCGCTGGCTGGCCCAGAGCGGCGTCTGCTCCCGGCGCGAGGCCGAGGGCCTGATCGAACAGGGCCTGGTCTCCATCGATGGCGAGACGGTCGCCGACGCCGGCCGCAAGATCCTGCCGGGCCAGACCCTGGTCCTGGCCGACGCCGCCCAGGCCAAGATCGAGGGTGGCCTGACGGTGATCCTGCACAAGCCAGTGGGCGTGGTCTCGGCCCAGCCGGATCCCGGCCAGGTCCCGGCCATCCGCCTCCTGACCCGCGCGGCGCTGGAAGGCGAAAGCCCGATGATCCCGGGGCGCGACACCCGGCTCGCCCCTGTCGGGCGGCTGGACATGGATAGCCGCGGCCTGTTGCTGTTGTCCGACGACGGCGTGGTGGCCAAGGCGGTCATCGGCCCCACCTCCGAGCTCGACAAGGAGTATGTGGTCAAGGTCGCCGGGCAGATCACCGAGGCCAAGCTCGCCAAACTGCGGCACGGCCTGTCGCTGGACGGCCGTCAGTTGCGCCCCGCCCAGGTGCGGGTGTCCGGCGAACAGACCCTGCGCTTCATCCTGAAGGAAGGCCGCAATCGCCAGATCCGCCGCATGTGCGACCTGGTCGAGCTCAAGGTCCTCGACCTGTTCCGCCTGCGCATCGGCCCCTTGAAGCTCGGCGACCTGCGCCAGGGCCGCTGGCGGGTGCTGACAGCAGAGGAGCGCGCCGCGCTCATCGCCGCTGGGGCAGGGCGCCAGACCTGATCGTCAGACCGCCTGGCCCGCGCACCAGCCGCTGGCCCAGGCCCACTGGAAGTTATAGCCGCCGAGCCAGCCGGTGACGTCCGCCACCTCGCCGATGAAATAGAGGCCAGGCACGTCGCGCGCCTCCATGGTCTTGCTGTCCAGGGCGCGGGTGTCGACGCCGCCCAGGGTGACCTCGGCGGTGCGATAGCCTTCCGATCCCACCGGCTTGACGCTCCAGGCGTTCACCGCCGCCGCCAGGGGCTTCAGCACCTTGTCGCCTGCATCGCCCAGGGTGCCCGTGAACCCGGTCTGCTCCACCAGGGTCTGGGCCAGGCGCTTGGGCACATGCTGCGACAAGGCGGTGGCCAGGCCCTGCTTGCCCTGGGTGGTCCGCCCGGCCTTCAGCTCGGCCAGCACGTCGACGCCCGGCGCCATATCGAGGGTGATCTCGTCGCCCTCACGCCAGTAGGACGAGATCTGCAGGATCGCCGGGCCGCTGATCCCGCGATGGGTGAACAGCATGGCCTCGTTGAACCGGGTCTTGCCGTGACTGACGCGGGCTTCGGTCGAGACCCCAGCCAGGGGCTTCAACCGGTCCAGTAGGCCGATCTCGAAGGTCAGGGGCACCAGGCCCGGACGGGTGGGGGTCAGCGGCAGGCCGAACTCGCGGGCGATCTCATAGCCCAGGCCCGTCGCGCCCATCTTCGGGATCGACTTGCCGCCGGACGCCACCACCAGGGCTTCACAGGCCACGGGCGTTCCGCCCAGCTCGACCTCGAACCCGGTCTCTGCCTTGCGCACCTCGCCCACCGTGGTCTGCAGCCGCAGGGTCACGCCCGCCCGCCGCATCTCGGTGACCAGCATGTCGACGATCTGGCGCGCGCTGCCGTCGCAGAACAGCTGGCCCAGGGTCTTTTCGTGCCAGGCGATGCCGTGGCGGTCGACCATGGCGATGAAGTCCGCCGGCCGATACCGCCTAAGCGCCGAGATATGGAAGCCCGGATTGGAGGTCAGGAAGTTCTGCGGCGTGGTGTTCTGGTTGGTGAAATTGCACCGCCCGCCGCCCGAGATGCGGATCTTCTCCCCCGGCGCCTTGGCGTGATCGACCACCAGCACGCGCCGCCCGCGCTTGCCCGCCTCGATCGCGCACATCATCCCCGCGGCGCCCGCGCCCAACACCACCACGTCGAAGTTTTCCATGGTGGGGCCTATGGCATGTATCCGACCGCTACGCATCCGTCTCTCCCCCGCACATCCCCGCGAATGCCGGGACCCAGGTGAAGTCCACGGTGTCTCAAGCGAGCCATCCCTTATCCCCGAGCCATATGATCTGGTTCCCGGCATTCGCCGGGATGTGCGGGGTTGTGTTGCGTGTTGCGCGAGAACATTGTGAGAACATGTTCTACTGCTACATCATGGCCAGTCAGCGGAACGGAACCTTGTACGTAGGTTCAACTGAAGACCTTGTGCGGCGTGTCCATCAGCACCGCACGGGTGCATTCGGAGGCTTCACCCTGAAATATGGCGTGAAAACCTTGGTCTGGTTCGAGGCCTTCGAACTCCGTGAGAACGCCTTCCGCCGCGAGCGTCGCATCAAGGAATGGCGCAGATCGTGGAAGATCATGCTGATTGAGGCCGCCAATCCCGAATGGCGGGATATGACAGAAAGCCTCACGGGCTAGGTCCGTTGCCATGAGGGCCAGCTTCCAGCCATACCTGGACCCGCAACCAGGGCCACGCCATGAACCTCTACGACCTGCTCGCCAGCCGCTTTCCCGCTGACCGGACGAAGCCCTGCTTCCTGCTGCCCGACGGCGCCGCGATCAGCTATGGCGAGCTTGAGGATCGCACGGCCCGCGTCGCGGCCCTGCTCAAGGCCCGCGGCGTCCAGATCGGCGACCGGGTGGCCCTGCAGGCGCCGAAGTCGCCGCAAGGGGTGATGGTCTATCTGGCGGCCCTGAAGATCGGGGCGGTGTTCCTGCCCCTGAACCAGGCCTACACGCCCAGCGAGGTGGAGTACTTCCTCACCGACGCCGAGCCGGCGGTCTTCATCACCGATCCGGTCGCCTTCGCCGCCGAGGCGCAGGGTCTCGCGCCCCTCACCGAGATCACCGCGCGGGACGACGCCGACCTCGCCTCGATCATCTACACCTCGGGCACCACCGGCCGGTCCAAGGGCGCCATGCTCAGCCATGGGAACCTGGCCGCCAACGCCCTGGCCCTGCACGCCGCCTGGGGCTTCACCCCCGACGACGTCCTGCTCCACGCCCTGCCGATCTTTCACGTCCACGGCCTGTTCGTGGCCCTGCACTGCGCCTTCCTATCCGGCGGCCCCATGGTCTGGCTGGAAAAGTACGAGGACGCCCCGGTGCTGGAAGGGCTGAAGCGCGCCACGGTGATGATGGGCGTGCCCACCTTCTACACCCGTCTGCTGACGAACCCCGGCTTCACCCGCGACGCCGCCGCCCACATGCGGCTGTTCGTCTGCGGCTCTGCGCCCCTGCTGCCCACCACGTTCGCCGAGTTCGAGGATCGCACCGGCATGCGCATCCTCGAGCGCTACGGCATGAGCGAGGCGGTGATCATCACCACCAACCCGCTCGACGGCGATCGCATCGCCGGCAGCGTCGGCTATCCCCTGCCAGGCGTCGAGCTGCGTATCGGCGGCGGCGAGCAGACCGGTGTCATCCAGATCCGCGGCCCCAGCGTCTTTGGCGGCTATTGGCGGATGCCCGAGAAGACCGCCGAGGAGTTCACCTCGGACGGCTTCTTCATCACCGGCGATGTCGGCCACCGCGACCCGGACGGCCGGGTCTGGATCAGCGGCCGGGCCAAGGACCTGATCATCTCCGGCGGCTACAACGTCTATCCTAAGGAGATCGAGCTGCTTTTCGACGAGATGGCCGGCGTGACCGAAAGCGCCGTCATCGGCGTTCCACACCCGGACTTCGGCGAGGCGGTGGTTGCCGTGGT
>CAZXVO010000070.1:0-4724 GCA_964643835.1 uncultured Phenylobacterium sp.
GAGCGTCTCGAAGGCCAGGTAGGGATTGACCGCCTCGGCGCCGTAGCCGGCCAGGACGCAGAAGTGATGCACCTCGCGCGCTTCGCCCGTCTCGATGACGAGGCCCGTCTGCATGCGCAGCCCCTGCCGGATCAGGTGATGGTGCACCGCCGCCGTGGCCAGCGCCGCCGGGATGGCGATCCGCTCCGGCGAGGTCGCCCGATCCGACAGGATCAGGATGGTCATGTCGGCCAGGACGTTGTCGGTCGCCTCGCGGCAGACGCGCTCCAGCGCCTTCTCCAGGCCCGCCGCGCCGTCCTCGGCCGGCCAGGTGACGTCGATGGTCGCGGTGCGGAAGGCGCCGTCCAGCAGCTCGCTGATGGCGCGGATCTTGGCCAGGTCCTCGTTGGTCAGGATCGGCTGTGACACCTCCAGCCGCTTGTGCGTGCCGGCCTGACGGCCCAGCAGGTTCGGGCGCGGACCGATCATCGACACCAGGCTCATCACCAGCTCTTCGCGGATCGGGTCGATCGGCGGGTTGGTGACCTGGGCGAAGTTCTGCTTGAAATACTCGTAGAGCAGCTTCGGGCGCTTGGAGAGCACGGCGATCGGCACGTCGGCGCCCATGGAGCCGATCGGGTCCTCGCCCGTGGACGCCATCGGCTCCAGGAAGAACTGCAGGTCTTCCTGGGTGTAGCCGAAAGCCTGCTGGCGATCGAGCAGGCTGGCCGTCGGATTGGCCGGGGTCTCGGCGGCGGGGACGCCGCCCAGGTCTTCCAGCTTGAACTGGGTGTTGGCCAGCCACTCTTCGTAGGGCTCGGCTTCGGCGAGGGAGCGCTTGATCTCCTCGTCCTCGATGATGCGGCCCTCTTCCATGTCGATGAGCAGCATCTTGCCGGGCTGCAGGCGCCACTTGCGCACGATCCGCTCTTCCGGAACCGTCAGCACGCCGACTTCCGAGGCCATGATCACATGGTCCTGGTCGGTGACGACGAAGCGGGCCGGACGCAGGCCGTTGCGGTCCAGGGTCGCGCCGATCTGGCGACCGTCGGTAAAGGCGATGGCGGCGGGGCCGTCCCACGGCTCCATCAGGGCGGCGTGGTACTCGTAAAAGGCCTTCCGCTTGGGATCCATGAGCGGGTTGCCCGCCCAGGCCTCGGGGATCAGCATCATCACCGCGTGGGCCAGCGGATAGCCGCCGGCCACCAGCAGCTCGAGCGCGTTGTCGAGGCAGGCGGTGTCCGACTGACCGTGCGGGATCAGCGGCCACATCTTGTTCAGGTCGGGGCCCAGCAGGTCGCTTTCCAGCGAACGCCGGCGGGCGTTCATCCAGTTCACATTGCCACGCACGGTGTTGATCTCGCCGTTGTGGGCGATGAACCGGTACGGGTGGGCCAGCTTCCAAGACGGGAAGGTGTTGGTCGAGAAGCGCTGGTGCACGAGGGCGAGCGCGCTCTCGGTCAGCGGGTTGGACAGGTCCTCGTAGAACGAGCCCACCTGGTCGGCCAGCAGCAGGCCCTTATAGACCACCGTGCGGGTCGAGAAGGACGGCAGGTAGAGCTGGGTCAGGCCCGGCAGGTTCTTCTTCACCGCCAGCTCGGCCAGCGGGTTCTGGAGCTGCTTGCGGATGGTCAGCAGCTTCCGCTCGAAGTGGTCCTGGTCCTTGATGTTCGGGCCGCGGCCAACGATGGCCTGACGGATCACCGGCATTTCGGCCAGCACGGCCTCGCCCAGGCCCTTAGTGTTCACGGGCACGTCGCGCCAGGCGATGAAGCGCTGGCCTTCGACTCGCAGGAAGTGCTCGAACTGCTGGACGGCGACGGCCTGCGTCTCCTCATCCTGCGGCAGGAAGCACATGGCCACGGCGTAGTGGCCGGGCTCGGGCAGGTCGACGCCTTCCTTGGCCGCCCAGTCGCGCAGCAGGCCATCCGGAATCTGAATCAGAATCCCCGCGCCGTCGCCGACCAACGGGTCCGCGCCCACCGCGCCGCGGTGGTCGAGATTGATCAGAATCTCCAGGCCGCAAGACACGACTTCATGCGATTTGCGGCCTTTGATATTGGCCACAAACCCCACACCGCACGCATCATGTTCGTTGCGCGGGTCGTAAAGACCTTGCCGTTCCGGAGCTCCCATCAACGTCCCCTCAGTTCGTCTCTCACTATGGGCCAGGGCGTGGGTTCCTGGCACGCCTAAAGACGGCCGAGGACCCCGGCCGTCAGACGCCCGTCGAGCGCGCCATTAGCGGCAAGATCGACCCTTGTCGATGGGTCTGAAACTCCGGTTTTGAAAAGTTTTTCTAAGTCGTGACGTCGAGCAACGCTTTGTTGGCCTGCCGCACGTCGTCGCAGCCGGTCAGGATCATGGCCGTGACCAGCTCGCTGCGCAGGGTTCCGAGCATCTTGGCGATCATTTTCTCGCCGCCCGCGCCTAGAGCATAGGCCCAGGGGCGGCCGATGAAGCAGGCCTTGGCGCCCAGGGCCAGGGCCTTCAGCACGTCCAGGCCGGAGCGCACGCCGCCGTCCATGAACACCTCCAGGTCCCCGCCGACAGCGTCGACGATCCTGGGCAGGGCCGAGATCGAGGACTTCACGCCGTCAAGCTGGCGGCCGCCATGGTTGGAGACCACCAGGCCCTGCGCGCCGGCCCGCACTGCCTCGCGGGCGTCCACCGGGTCAAGCACGCCCTTGATGACGATCGGGCCGTCCCAGATCTCGCGCACGAAATCCATGTCCTTCCAGGTGACCGAGCGGTCGAAGTTGCGGGCGATCCAGCCCAGGAAGTCGTTGACCCGGCGCCCCTCCGTGACCGCGCTCTGGACATTGCCCAGGGTGTGCGGCTTGCCGTTGACGAAGACATCCCAGAACCAATCCAGGTGGGTCGCGCCCTGCCAGCCGGTGTTCAGCATGCCCGACAGCCCCGTGGCGCCGCTGAAGCCCGACCGGACATCGCGATAACGTGCGCCCGGCAGGGGCAGATCGACGGTGAAGACCAGAACCGGACAACCGGCCGCCTTGGCCCGGCCCAGCAGCTCGCGCATGTAACCGCGGTCCTTGAGCATATAGAGCTGGAACCAGGGCGGCGTGCCCGTAGCCGCCACCTCCTCCACCGAACAGACGCCGACGGTCGACAGGCAGAAGGGAATCCCCGCCCCGGTCGCGGCCCGGATCGCTTGGGTCTCGCCCCGCCGGCCGTACATGCCGGCCATGCCAACGGGCGCGAGGCCCAGGGGCATGGACAGGGTCTGGCCCAGGGTCTGAACCTCGGTGCTGATCTTGGTCATGTCGCGCATGACCAGCTGGCGAAGCGCGATGGCTTCCAGATCCTCGACGTTCCGCTTCAGCGTCACCTCAGCGTAGGAGCCGCCGTCGATATACTCGAAGAACATGGGCGGCAGGCGACGGCGCGCCCCTTCGCGATAGTCCGAAACCGACACCGGCTGCATGGCCACCTCCCCTGTTTGACCCTTCGTAACGCGTCGCCGGGGATTTACAAAAGTTCACTTTTTGTTCTAGCGTGGCCGCATGCAAGTCAGCCTCGCCCTCCCCTCCCATCTGCCCGCCCTGCGGGACCGCCTGCGCGCCCTGCTCGGCCCCCAGGTCGCGCCCGTGCGCCTCGATCCAGTGTCGCAACTGATCCACGCCGTGCTGTCGGCGCGGACCTATGAGGAGGTGAGTTGGGCGGCCTTCATGCGCCTGCGCGCGGCCATGGAGGACTGGACGCGGCTGGCCGAGGCGGACGTCGGCGAGTTGGAGCAGATCATCGACCCCGTGACCTTCGCCGACCGCAAGGCGCGGCAGTTGCCGGTGCTGGTCCGGGTGCTGCTCCTGAAGCGGGGCGGCCTGGATCTCGACTTCCTGGCGCAGGAGCCGGTGTCCGTCGCAATGGCCTGGCTGATGAGCCTGCCAGGCGTGGGCGCCAAGGCCGCGGCGGCGACGCTGAACTTCTCCACCCTGGATCGTCCGGTGCTGGTGGTGGACACCCATGTGGCTCGGGTCGCACGCCGGCTGGGCCTGATTGGCCGCAGCGACGCCCAGGACGCGCATATGCGGCTGATGTCCGAGGTCCCGGCGACCTGGACGGCCGGGGACTTGCGGGAACTGCACTGTCTGATGAAGACCCACGGCCAGTCGATCTGCGACCACTTCGAGCCGGCCTGTCACCTCTGCGCCTTGAGGGTGGATTGCCCAAGGACCGGCGTCGGCGCCGCCGGCCAGGTCCTGGCTTTCCGGGATCTGCGGGCGACCTGAGGCCGCCGACGCCCTTGACCTGTCGCGCCTGATCGGGGGAAACGGATTTCACTTCGGCGCGGCGCAATCTAGGCTCGCGCCAAACGCCGCCGATGCGGATTCGAGGAGTTATCGATGAGCGACGGGATCGCCCGCCCCTGGGCCCTTATGCGTCACCACGCCGGCTGGGCCGACGTCTTCCTGATCGAGAAGGAGACGGCCGACTCCATCACCGGTGTCTATCCGGACCGCGAGACCGTGGGCCCGCCGGTGAACTACTCCATGCGCGCCGTGCTCGCCCGCTTCGAGACCCTGGAAGGCGCCCGCGCCGCCCGTGAGGGCGCGGTGCTGGAATGGCGCAAGCATGACGCCGCCGTGCGCGACGCCGAGACCGCCCTGCGCGCCGCCGAGAAGGCCCGGGAAGACGCCTGGCTGACCTGCCTGCGCGGCTCCGCCGGCTAAGGACGATTGAGCACCCGCCCCTGGAACCCTTTGAGGAAACGTTCGGCATAGCCC
>CAZXVO010000070.1:4734-13642 GCA_964643835.1 uncultured Phenylobacterium sp.
GTGCGTGCGGGGCTCGGCCGGCTATGGACTTTTGCGCACCCGCCGCCTTGGGGGGGCGGGATGTCTCTAGAAGCGGAAGCCCTTGGCGGCCGCATAGGCCACGGCGACGGCGAGCGCCACGCCGACGGCCAGGCTCCAGAGCGGAGCCGACTTCAGAGGAACCACAGCGCTTTCAAAACGCAGACGGCCGGTGATCATGGCCGCCACCAGGTTCTCGTTCTTCCAGAACCGATAATAGGCGATGGCCGCCAGGTGCAGGACGATCAGCCCCTGCAGGACACGGAAGCTCAGCTCGTGCGCCTCGGCCAGGGCCCGGCCGGTGTCGAAATCGACCAGGTCGGACAAGGGACCGCTCTCGATGCCGTCGATGTCCACGGCGAACAGGCCGAGCGTGACCTGCACCGCCAGCACCAGGATCATCAGCACCACGCTCCAGGCGCCCATCGGGTTGTGACCGGCGATGTCGCTGGAGGTGCGGGCGCCCAGGCCACGGACATAGGCCAGGGTGGTCTTCGGTCCTTTCAGGAAGCTGGCGAAACGGGCCGTCGAGCCCCCGGCCACGCCCCACCACAGCCGGAACACCACCAGGCCCATCACCGCGTAGCCCGACAGCCGGTGCACATCCATCTGCTTCCCGGCGGTCAGCCAGGAGACCAGGATCAGCACCACCAGGGACCAGTGGAAGATGCGGGTCGGGGCGTCCCAGAGGCGGACGGGGGCGGCGGCGGGCTCGCTCATGCTCAGGCCTCAGGACCGCGATAGACCTTGTGGCAGCCGCCGCAGGCGCCGCCCGGGGCCTTGGCCTGGTCCTTGATCGCATCGACATTGCCGGTCTTGGCGACGCTCTCCAGCTTGGCGGCCTCGGCCTCCAGCTTGGCGACGGCGGCCTTGTAGCCGGCGGCGTCCGACCAGATCTCGGCCTTGGCGCGGGTCTTGACGCCGCTGGACGGGCCGGTGCCGGTCGGGAACCACTTGCCGACCTGCTTGGCGTAATGGTTGACGGTCTTGGCGTTGGCTTGCAGCGCCTTCACGTCCGGCGCATCGGCCTTCAGGCCGTCGTTCAGGCCCTTGAAGGCCGCGCCCATCTTCTTGAAGCCGTCGATGCGGCTGGCGACGGCCTTGCCGGCGTCGACCGCGGCGAAGGCGGCGCCACCGCCCACTGCGAGCCCCAGGACCACGCCCAGCGCGAGGGCGGCCGGACGATTGCGACGGATGAGGCTCATGTAGACGCTCCTTGGATTCTCTTTGCCCGCAAGAGTGCTGGCGCCGCCGCTGTCAGGTCAATCACCGAAGCGCGTCAGGTCAGTGACGGATGCCCCGACCGGACACCGCTGTGCGCGCCGTGCGCAGGATGATGCCGATATCCATCCAGATCGAGCGCCTGGCCAGGTACTCGGCGTCCAGGCGGGCCTTCTCGGCGATGGGGATCTCGTCGCGCCCATTGACCTGGGCCCAGCCGGTCAGGCCCGGCCGCAGGACATGAACTCCCGCCGCGGTGCGCAGGGCCACCAGGTCGTCCTGGTTGAACAGGGCGGGCCTAGGCCCCACCAGGCTCATGTCGCCGACCAGCACGCTCCACAGCTGGGGCAGTTCATCCAAGCTGGTCCGGCGCAGGCGGCCGCCCAGGGGCGTGATCCAGCGGTCGGGATCCGGCAGCAGGTGGGTCGCCACGTCGGGGGCGTCGGTGCGCATGCTGCGGAACTTGGGCATCCGGAAGATGCGGTTGTCCCGCCCGACCCGGCGCGACCAATGCAGGGCCGGCCCGGGCGACTCCAGCCGCACGGCCAGGCCGATCAGCAGCAGCAGCGGCGACAGGATGAGCAGGCCTAGGCCCGCGCCCCCTATGTCCATCAGCCGCTTCAGCACGCCCGCCTCCCCCGTTCGGGACGGAGAAGTAATGCGCGCCGCCGCGCTTGGCTACGCCTCGGCGGGCGGCTTGGCCTTGGACTTCCTGGGCGCCGCCGGCGCGGGCGCCGCTTCGAGCACCGGCTCAGGCGTCGGTTCCGCAGCAACCTCGACCACCGGTTCGGGCGCGGCCTCAAGGACCGGCTCGGGGACGGGCTCGGGGACGGGCTCAGGGACCGGCTCGGGAGCCAGTTCAGCGACAGGCTCGGGAACGGCTTCGATCACCGGCTCGGGCGCGGCCTCAACCTGCGGCTCTGGCAGCGCCTCGGGCGCCGTCGGCAGCAAGGCCTCGAGGTTGGTCGCCTGGCGCCAGCGGGCCAGCCACCAATAGGCGACACCAGCCGAAGCCATGCCGGCATAGAGGCCCCACAGGGGCGAGGCGACGCCGACCTGGAAGTTCAGGCGCTTGGCGGGATCGGGGGTCTCGAACAGCTTTGACGTCAACATGGACGAACGGGCTCCTGGCAGACGGCTATTGTGCGTCGCAACATAAACCAGTCAGCCATTTCGCACATGCAAAATCGCGTTACCGGGCCGTCCAGACCTTGGCCAGGCCCTTTTGTCCCAAGGTCTGCACAGTCCAGCCGCACAGGCTGTCCAGCACCTGAGCGAAGCCCTCCGGGGCGCGGGCCACCACCAGGGCGCAGCCGTTCATCTTCATCGGGTCGGTCAAGGGCCGCATGCGCGCCTCGGCCACCAGCAGCGGGCCGGCCCCGGCCTCCTCGGCTTCGCGCAGGAAGCTGTCAAAGGTCTCCAGGTCCTTCAGCGGCAGCCAGATCATCACCACGGCGCGCGGATTACGCCGGGCCACGGCGGCCAGGGTCTGGACGATGTTGTCGTAGTCGTCGCCGCGCTCGAAGGGCGGGTCGATCAGGACCAGGGCGGGGCCGGAGGCCGGGACCTGGTCGGCGGCGGTCTGGAAGCCGTCAGCGCACAGGGTGCTGACCCCGGCCCGATCCTTCAGCGCCACCTTGAGCGCGCCGTGCTCCTCGCTGCGCAGTTCGCAGCCCAGATAGGTGTCGCCTGGCCGCAGGGCCTCCGCGGCCAGCAGCGGCGATCCGGGATAGAGCCGCGCCGCCCCGCCCTTGTTCAGCCGCAGCACGGCCGCCCGCAGGGGCGCGATCGCCGCCGGCAGGCCGGGGGCCTGCATCAGCTTCAGCACCCCCTGCTCCGCCTCGCCCGAACGCTTGGCCTCCGTCCCGCCGAGGTCGTAGAGGCCGCGGCCAGCGTGGGTGTCGATGATCCTCAGCGGCTCGCGCCCGGTCATCAAGCGCTTGAGCAGGTCCAGCAAGGCGGCGTGCTTGACGAGGTCGGCGAAGTTGCCGGCGTGGAAGGCGTGGCGGTAGTTCAAGCGGTGGATCCTTCGGGCCGGGCCAGAGCCTGTTTCCCTGCCATGAACCGGGGCTTTTCCAAAGCTTGAGGCCATATGCATTGAGCGGGCCGGTTCCAGCCGCAGCGCCCGGTTCGGCCGCAGCTTGGGACCACAAAGGGCACTAAGGAAGACAAGGCACACAAAGGCGCGCGGCGCGCGCAATCTCATCCTGACGCGCCCCTGTCAGGATCTGGAGCCCTTGGTGTCTTTGTGCCCTTTGCGCCCTTTGTGTTGAAATAGGGCCTCGCCGCGGGCGAGGCGGTGGAACCTGGACCACAGCCGTGCAGCTGAACGAGGGACCCCAAGAACAAGTCTTGGGGTGACGATGCCGGAGGCTGCGCGCCCGAGCCGTCCGCCCGTGGTCACCTTGCGGAAGCTCCCCGTCCCATACGCAGCAAGGATTTCGGAGACGTCTAAATTAGAATAATGGGTACGGCGGGCTAGGCAGATCGGCGTCTCCGGGCTAACTTAGAGCCAACTATAATCTTTAGGGGGACCCCCATCATGGCCGGCGCAAAGCTACGTTTCGGGGCGTTCATCGCCCCCTTCCATCCCATCGACGAGAACCCGACCCTCGCCCTGCATCGCGACATGGAGCTGGTCGAGTGGCTGGACAAGCTGGGCTACGATGAAGCCTGGATCGGCGAGCACCACTCCGGCGCCTATGAGCTGATCGCGTCCCCGGAGGTGTTCATCGCCGCCGCCGCCGAGCGCACCAAGCACATCAAGCTCGGCACCGGCGTGTCGTCCCTGCCCTACCATCACCCGCTGATGCTGGCCGACCGCATCAACCAGCTGGACCACATGACCCGTGGCCGGGTGATGTTCGGGGTCGGCCCGGGCGCCCTGGTGTCCGACGCCTTCATGATGGGCATCCCGGCCTCCAAGCAGCGGGACCGCATGGACGAGGCCCTGGACGTGCTGGTCCAGCTGCTGAACGGCGAGACCGTCACCTACAAGTGCGAGTGGTTCGAACTGGCGGAAGCCCGCCTGCAGATGACCCCCTATTCGCGCCCGAGCGTCGAGATCGCCGTGGCCAGCCAGGTTTCGCCCACCGGCGCGCGCGCGGCGGGCAAGCATGGCGCAAGCCTGTTGTCCCTGGGCGCGACCTCCACCGCCGCCTTCAACGCGCTGGCCTCCAACTGGGCGATCGCTGAAGAGCAGGCCAAGACCTACGGCAAGACCATGGACCGTTCGGGCTGGCGCCTGGTCGGGCCGATGCACATCGCCGAGACCAAGGAGCAGGCTTACAAGGACGTCCGTTACGGCCTTGAAAAGTGGGCCTATTACTTCAGCGAGATCGCCAACCTGCCGGTGATCCCGGCCGGCGACGGCGACCCCATCGACCGGATGGTGGAAAGCGGCATGGCCGTGATCGGCACCCCGGACGACGCCGCCGCCCGCATCGAGCAGCTGGTGGAGCAGTCCGGCGGCTTCGGCGCCTTCCTGTTCATGGCCCACAACTGGGCGGACTTCGCGGCCACCAAGAAGTCCTACGAGCTGTTCGCCCGCCACGTGGCCCCGCGCTTCCAGGGCCTGAACGAGAACCGCGTGTCGTCCATCGACTGGGTGAAGCGCAACAAGGCCGAGTTCACCGGCCAGATGCAGGCCGCCGTCGGCGCCCGGATCGTCCAGCACATGGTCGAAAAGGGCACGGACAACATCCGCCCCGAACTGGTCGAGATGATCACCGGCCAGGCGCCGAAGGCGGAGTAACCCAAGTTCCCTCTCCCCGCGTGCGGGGAGAGGGAGCGTGTTTACCCGTTCAGCGCGCCCATCATGGCGTCGGGATAGCGCTGACCAGCGTCGAGGTCCGGCGGGAAGGCCGCGTCGATCTCGGCCAGCTCCGCGGCGCTGAGCGTCACGCTCACGGCCCCGGCGTTGTCTTCCAGATACTTCCGCCGCCGCGTGCCCGGGATCGGGACGATGTGCGGGTTGCGCGCCATCACCCAGGCCAGGGCCAGCTGGGACGGCGTCACCCCCTTGGCCTCGGCCAGGGCGCGGACCTTGTCGACCAGGCCCAGGTTCCGGGCGAAGGCCTCGCCCTGAAAGCGCGGATTGCCACGCCGCCAGTCGCCTTCCTCGAAGTCGTCCGGACTGCGGATCTCGCCGGTGAGGAAGCCGCGGCCAAGCGGGCTGTAGGGCACGAACCCAACGCCCAGGCGCTCGCAGGCCTCCAGCACGCCGGCCTCCGGATCGCGGGTCCACAGGGAGTATTCGCTCTGGACGGCGGTGATCTGGTGGACCTTGCAGGCTCGCTCCAGGGTCTGGGGCGAGACCTCGGACAGGCCCAGATGGCGGACCTTGCCGGCCTTCACCAGCGCGGCCATGGCCTCGACCGTCTCTTCGATGGGGCGACCCGGTTGGGCGCGGTGCAGATAGAAGAGGTCGATGGTCTCGACGCCCAGCCGCTGCAGGCTGGCGTCGCAAGCCTGCACCACATAGGCCGGATCCCCGTTCACGCCCGCCCGGGTGATCCCGAACTTGGTGGCCAGGAACACGGCGTCGCGCCGACCCTTCAGGAAGCCGCCGATCAGCTGCTCATTATGGCCCATGCCGTAGACGTCGGCCGTGTCCCAGAAGGTCACGCCGAGGTCCAGGGCGCGCCCCAGCGTGGCCAGGGCCTCGGCCTCGTCCAAGGTCTGACCATAGACCGGACTCATGGTCATGCAGCCCAGACCGATCGCCGAGACCTCCGGCCCCGCCTTGCCCAACTTGCGACGTTCCATGTGCGCCTCCCGACGAAATGACCAATTTGATGATTTCGGTCAGTTTGGACAGTCTCGACTTGAAGTCAAGCCGGCAGGCTGCAATCAAGGGGCATGGTTCAGGCGCGCACCGAGCGGGACAAGGCGGAAGCGATCATCGCGGCGGGTGAGAAGCTGTTCTCCCGCTTCGGCTATCGGCGCACCTCGATGGACGACATCGCCCGCGAGGCCGGCGTCGCCAAGGGCACCCTTTATCTCTACTTCGACGGCAAGGCGGCGGTGTTCCGCGCCATGCAGACCCGGAACCTTGAGGAGGTGAACCGTCGCTGCACGGCGGTGGAGGCCCAGGGCCTTGGCTTTCACGAGGCCTTGGCGGGGCTGCTGGAGGCCAACTACGGCTGGATGCATGAACGCTATGGCGCGTCGGAGCACCTGGTCGAACTTGGCGTCACCCGCATGACCGTGGGGGCGGACATCGCCAGCGCGGCGGACGCGAGCTATGCGGCGCGGCTGACAGCGCTGTGCAATCTGGCGCTGGATCGCGGCGAGATCACCCTATCGCGCTTCGGGCATGACGCAGAGGCCTTGGTCGAGTCCGTCCTGGAGGCGGCGAGGGGCGCCAAGTCCGAGGCGGGCGAACCGGTCCCGCCGACGCGCTATCGCCAGAGCCTGGCGCGGATCGCAGCCCTTGCCGCGGCCGCCGTCGCGCCGACGCCGGGCGGCTGAACGCATACCCGCGCCGCCTTGGCGCGACGGCTAGTGGCCGCCCTTCTTCGGGATGAAATGGGTCACGGCGATGATCGCGGCGCCCAGCACCAGGCCCACGACAGCGGAGCCGGCGGCGAAGGCCAGCCAGCCGGTGACGGCGCCAACGCCCGGGACCTGGCCGGCCCAATGGCTGAAGCCCTCCACCCAGTGCGGGATCGGGCTGATGTGCAGGTGTTCCAGGCCGTGGACAATGATGCCGCCGCCCACCCACAGCATGGCGGCGGTGCCGACCAGGGTCAGGCCGTCCAGCAGGCTGGGCATGCCCTTGACCATCGCCCGGCCGAGGGCCTTCAAGGCCGGCCGTTCGCCCTTGGCCAGGTGCAGGCCGATATCGTCCATCTTCACGATGAAGCCAACCACCCCATAGACGCCGACGGTGATCAGGAAGCCGACCACGGCCAGGGCCGCGGCCTGGATCAGCAGGGTCTCCTCGCTGACTGAGGCGAGCGAGATGGCCATGATCTCGGCGGACAGGATCAGGTCGGTGCGGATGGCGCCGGCGACCTTCTGCTTCTCCAGCGCCGCCGAGCTGAGGGCGAACTCCTCCGGCTGGTCGACCTCTTCGTGGGTGACGAAGGCCTCGAGGATCTTCTCCGAGGCCTCATAGGACAGGTAGGCGCCGCCCAGCATCAGGAGCGGCGTGACCAGCCAGGGCGCAAACGCGCTGAGCGCCAGGGCGCCGGGCAGCAGGAACAGGAACTTGTTGCGCAGGGACCCCAGCGCGATCTTCCAGACGATGGGCAGTTCGCGGTCGGGGGTGAAGCCTACGGCGTAGCCGGGGGTGACGGCGGTGTCGTCGACCACCACGCCCACGGCCTTGGCGCTGGCCTTGCCGGCGGCGGCGCCGACGTCGTCCAGGGAGGCGGCGGCGACCTTTGCGATGGCGGCCACGTCATCCAGTAGCGCCGCGAGACCCGAGGCCATGTCTGCTCCTGTAGGTTTGGGGTGCGGTGGTGACCGAACCCCATCGTCCTGGCAAGGACTTAGCGGCGGATGCTGATCCCGATCCGCACCGTGCGGGGGCTTGCGAAACTCTCGACGCCGTCGCCGGTCTCGCCGACCTCGATGCGGGCGTCGGAGAGGTTTTCGGCCGCCAGGTAGAGCTCCGCGCCGGAGGCGAAGGCCCAGGCGGCGCGGGCGTCCAGGCCGACCGAAGGCGCCAGCACCCGGGTGTTCAGGTCATCCTCGAACCGTTCGCTCTCGTAGCGGGCCGACAGGTCCAGGGTGAAGCGCTCCGCGGCTCGCCAGGTTCCTGAGAGGGTGGCGGCGACCTTCGGGGTCTGGGCCGGACGCTTGCCGGTGAGTTGCGGCGCGGACGCGCCGCCGTCCACCTCGGCATGGGTGGCTGATATCGCGGCGCGCAGGGTCAGGTCGCCGAGGTCGCGGGCGGCGTCCGCCTCCAGGCCATAGGCGTCGATCTGGCCGGCGTTACGGCGCTGGCGAAGGGTGCCGCCCGCCGGGATGAAACCGGCCACGGGGAAGGTCCCCGGACCTGCGCCCACGGTGACATTGGTGATCGGGTCGACCAGGCGGTTCCAGAACAGGGTGGCGGTCCAGCGCGCGGCCCCTGCCCCGCCCAGGCCCGCCTCGAGGCCATAGAGGGTCTCAGGCTTCAGGCCCGGATTGGCTTCGGTCACGTCATTGCCGACCCGGAAGGGTCGGTGCAGCTCGTTCAGGGTCGGGGCGCGGAAGCCGGCATAGGCCGCGGCGCGCAGCCAGACGGCGTCATTCACGGTCCACCGGGCGCCGAGGCGCGCCGTGGGGGTGACGCCGGACTTGTCGGCCGACGGATTGTTGAGGGTCAGGGCGCCGGTGGCGAGGTCGCGCTCGCGGCGGATGGCCCCGCTCTGGCGCCAGGCGTCGATCCGCGCGCCGCCGGTGAGCAGCAGGTCGCCCTGGTCGCGGACCAGTTCGGCGTAGATCCCGCCCACGGAGGTCCGCCCCCCCGACTCCCGGCCGCGGGTGAAGGCGGCGCCCTGATAGCGGAAGCGCTCGTGGGCCTTGCCTTCCGTGAAGCGGGCGTCGGCGCCCACCTCCCACGACCAGGCCTCGCCCCGACCCTGCCAGGCGGCGTTGAGGCCCCAGCCCAGGGCCGGGGTGGAATACTGGTCGCTGGCCGGTGTGGTGGTGCGGCGGCCGGCGGCCACCGCGGCGG
>CAZXVO010000070.1:13652-18626 GCA_964643835.1 uncultured Phenylobacterium sp.
AATCCGTCGTCGAAGCTCAGCAGGATGGCGTTGGGCGGCAAGGGCGGGCCGCCGGCGCGGGCGGCGAGGATCTGGTCGACGCTGACCGGGTGGTAGTCGTTGGCCTGGAGCCTGGCGAACTGCCGGGCGAGGTCGCTGGCGCGGACCCAGGCCTGGGCGCGCTAGCCGCCGCCGTCCTGAACCTGGGCCAGGGACAGGGTCGCAGAGGCGCCGCTGGCGGTGGACCGGGCGCCGGCCAGGCCCGCACCGCGCCGTTCTTCATAGACGCCCAGCCGCAGGGCGGCGTCCGTCTGGCCGGCTCGCCCCTGCAGGCGCGCGGCGGCGGTCCAGCTTTCCAGGTCGGTGGGTTGGTCGGCGGCGCCGGTCGCGGCGCCCCGGACTGGGACATAGCCGTCGCTGGTCTCAGCCCCGACGGTCACCAGCAGCTGGCGGGTTCCGAAGGCGGCGACGCCACGGGCCGATCCCCGCTCGCCCGACGAGACGTCCAGGGCCTGCAGCCCCTCGCGTCCCGCCCGCTCCTCCAGGGCCACGACGCCGGTCAGGGCGCCCGCGCCATAGGGACCAGCGCCTGCGCCGCGCACCAGGGTCGCGCTTTCCAGGCCTTCGGACGGCAAGGCGGACCAGATCACCCAACCCCCGAACGGGTCGTTGACCGGCGCCCCGTCCAGGGTCACCAGGGCGCGCCCGGCCCCGGAGGGCGCAATGCCGCGCAGGGACAGGCCCTGGATGGTGGGATTGGCCGCCTCGCTGCCGGTGCGGCGGAACAGGGAGACGCCGGGCGCCTGTTTCAGGGCGGCGTCCAGGCGCGGGGCGGTCTTCAGCTGGCCGGCGTCGAGCTGCTGGACAGCGAACACGGCCTCGCCCCCCAGGGGCGGCAGGCGCGGGGCGTGGACGACGACGACTTCGACTTCGGGCGCGGGCGGCGGAGGCGGAACAGGCATACCCCCATGTGCCGCGAAATGCGGGCCTAGGCGAGCCCTGCCCTAACGTCGCCTACGGATTGACGTTGAGCTTGATCTTGATGCGACCGGGATTGGCCAGGGCGAGGGTCTCCGGCACCTGGATGTCGGCGGCCAGCTTCAGGGCCTTGGCGGCGCGAGCGTCGGTGTCCGGATCGCCGTCGACGACCTTGCAGTCGGTGAGGCTCTGGCCCGAGACCTGGCAGTCGATGACGAAGGCGCTGACCGGCACGCTCTCCAGAGCATTGTAGGCCGAGGGCGCCTGGGGCGCCGCAAGGGCGGAGGCGAGCGCGAAAACAGAGATCAACATGGGCCCTCGGGGTTTACGAAGGTTAATCAAAAGTAAACCCGAACCTCTGACAAGCGTCTCGTTTCGATCCAGGCGACTCACCTGTGGGCAATCGCCGTGCCGGGTCCGGCCCCGACGGGGGATTCAGGCTGGGCTCTGATCACTTGGTAGGCGCCCCGGACGCCGGACGCCCGCGATTGTTGCAACGCACTCGCAGCCTCCCGCGTCGCAATATGATCATTGATCACCGACCAGATGGTCGGCAAAAGGAGCCCAGGCGAAGCGGACGCGCACGGACGCGCCCGCCGCCGGAGGAGCGTCGGGAGGTGGTTGACCCTCAACCCCTTTCCGGGAGTAAAACTATGAAGCGTATCGTGACCCTGGCGGCCTTCGCCGCCCTCGCCCTGGCCTCCAGCGCCCAGGCTCAATCCATCCGGGTTCCCGTGGCCGGCAAGTCCGCCCAACAGGTCCACACCGACATCGTGATGGCCGCCCGCAGCGTCTGCCACAAGGCGACCGCTGAAGAGTCCCTGATGCTGGACGCCTATACCCGCTGCCTGAACGCGACGGTGAAGGCCTCGGTCGCCCAGCTCGGCGACCCGCAAGTGGCCCTGCTGTCGAACACGCGCATCGTTCAGCGCTGATCGACCCCTTCTGATTTTTTCAGATGATGGACGCGCCCTGGAGCCCACCAGGGCGCGTTTTTCATTCAAGGGGCGTGGAAGGTCGGCGCCTGAGCCCCTGGCGGCTTGCGAAGGCGCCGCCCAGCACCGCACTCTGGCGGACTGCCGGAGACCCGACCATGACCGCCCCCAGATTCGCCCCCAGATTCGCCACCCTCGCCGCCGCCCTGACCCTGGGGCTCGCGCCCCTCGCCGCCCAGGCCGCGCCCGCGGACGAGGGCAACTTCCGGGCGATCTTCAAGGAGATGGTGGAGACCGACACCAGCGCGGCCACCGGCGACTGCACCCTCCTGGCTAACCGCATCGCGACGCGGATGCAGGCGGCGGGGTTCCCGGCCGCCAACATGCGGGTGATCGTGCCGGACGGCGCGCCCAAGGCCGGCAACCTGGTGGCCTGGCTCCCGGGCAAGGACCCGAAGGCCAAGGCGGTGCTGATGCTGGGCCACATCGACGTGGTCAACGCCTTCCGGGCCGACTGGACGCGCGATCCCTTCACCCTGATCGAGGAGAACGGCCAGTTCTATGGCCGGGGCGTCTCGGACATGAAATCCCAGGACGCGACCTGGGTCGACAACATGATCCGCTACAAGGCCGAGGGCTTTCACCCGAAGCGGACCATCAAGATGGCCCTGACCTGTGGCGAGGAAGGCGGCGGATTCCTGAACGGGGCGAGCTGGCTGGCTGAACACGAGCGCGACCTGGTCGATGCGGGCCTTGGCCTGACCGAGGGCGGCGGCGGCGATCTGGACGCTGACGGCAAGCGGCTGGCGGTGACCGTCATGGCCGCCGAGAAGATCTTCTCCGCCTTCTCGCTGGAGATCACCGGGCCGGGCGGGCATTCGTCCAAGCCGCGCAACGACAACCTGATCATCGCGCTCGGCCAGGCCCTGGCCAATTTCAAGACCCTGAGCTTTCCGACTGAGCTCAATGACAACAGCCGCAAGTACTTCACGGCCCTGGCCCCACAGGCAGAGCCGCAGGTCGGGGCGGCCATGCGCAAGATCCTGGCCGATCCGCAGGATCCTGGGGCCAACGCCATCTTGGACCGCTCGGTCAGCTATCACGCCATGCTGCGCACCACCTGCATCCCGACCCTGGTGGAGGGCGGGCACGCGCCGAACGCCCAGCCGCAAAGGGCCAAGGCCCTGGTCAATTGCCGCAGCCTGCCGGGCTCGTCCCTGGACGACATCGAGGCGGCGCTGGTCAAGGCCGTGGACAATCCGCAGATCAAGGTCACGCGCACTGTCACCGGCGGCGTCCGCGCCCCGGCCCCTCCCCTGACGCCGCAGCTGATGGGGCCGATCGAGCAGGTTGCGGCCAAGGTGTTCCCGGGCGTGCCGGTGACGCCGATGCAGGAGACCTTTGGAACCGACGCCGGCCGGCTGACGGCGGTGGGGGTTCCGGTCTACGGCTTCTCGGCCCTGTTCCGCGGCGACGACGCGGGCAACATCCATGGCCTGAACGAGCACATCTCGGTTCAATCGGTGATGGACGGGCGGGACTTCATGTACCGGCTGATCAAGCTCTACGCCGAGCAGCGCTAGGCGCCTGCGAGCCAAGCGGCGTCCCGACGGGACGGGCGGCGCGCCAGGCGGGCCTCGAGCCTGCCCCGCGCCTGGGCGCTCCGGCCCGACCTGAGTTCGGCCAGGATCAGCATCTCCTCGGCCATCTCGCGCTGGGCCCCGCTGCCGCCGATCCGGACCACCTCGGCGGCGAGCGGTGCGAGCAGGTCGGCGCAGGCTGCGTAGTCCTCGGCCGCGAACGCCGCAGCAGCGCGGCAAAGGCCGGGGGCCACTGGCCCGACCGCCACGCCGGCGGATCGCACCGCAGCCTCCAGCGCCTCGGCGCGAACGAGCGCGGCCTCCGGCGCTGCACGGGCCGACTCCAGAATAGCCATGTGAAAGTCTACGAAGGCGTGGCCAGCCTTCGGGAAGGTACGCGCGCCATACTCGCCGGCCGCTTCCCACAGGCTCGACGGTGGGGCGAACCCATAGGCCTCGCAGCGCCAGAGGAAGGCGGCCGCATCGGTCATCACGTTCAAGGGCGCGCCGCGCGCGACAGACGGCTGGATCGCGTCGAGATAGGTCGCCATGGCGGCCCCGGGATCCCCGGCCTCCAGATGGGCCAGTGCGGTGTGCCAGGACAGGTGGCCGTGCAGGATGCCGGCACGATCATATCCAGGCAGCCAGGCGGCCAGCCGCGCGATGGCCTCACCCCCGGCGCCGGCCTCGTGAAGTCCGTGCCCCAGGGCATGCATGGCGTTGGCGTTGTTGGGGTTGAGCGCCAGGGCGCGTTCCACCTGGTCCAGCCCTTCAGCGACCGCGCCCGCCTCGATCAACGCCCAGGCCTGGGTGGTCTGGAACCACCAGTCCTTCACCTCGTATGCCGAGGCGTGGCGGGCGCAGAGCGCCACGCGGGCGGCGTTATGATCGGCCATGCCCGAGAAGGCATAGAGGCCGAACGCCCCCATGGGCAGGGACAGGATCAGGGCGTCTCGGGGCCAGGTCTCCAGATGGGCCAGGGCAAGTTCAAGGGCGCGAGCGGACTGCCCAGCGATGCTGCAGGCCAGGATCTCGACGTGCGACCGCTCGCGGGCGTCGCCCCAGCGCTGCGCCAAGGTCTGCGCCTGGGCCATATGGTCCTGCGCCTTGAGGGGTTGCGCCTGCAGGGCGCATTGGCGGGCCCGCGCCGCATGGGCCAAGGCCATATCTGGATCTTCGGCGATCGCTGCATCCAGAGCGTCAGCTGCGCCGGGCCAGGCTGCGAGGGTCAGGGCGATCGCCTGGTCATAGGCGCACGCCGCGGCTGCTGAAGCCGTCGTAAGCTGAAGGCCGCGAGCATCTTGAAAGGGCATGAGAGGCATCCGCATGTGCGCCGCGCCGCGCAGACAAGGTCCCTGGCACATTCATGCGCCCCAGGCGAGCGGACATGAAAAAGGCCGCCGAGCGAATTGCTTGGCGGCCGTACTTAATTCGAAGGCTGAGCGAACTTTGGGTGCGGGGACAGGATTTGAACCTGTGACCTTCAGGTTATGAGCCTGACG
>CAZXVO010000071.1:0-18606 GCA_964643835.1 uncultured Phenylobacterium sp.
CGCGGCCGGGACGGCGAGCAACGCGAGCGGGGCGAGCGCGAGCAGCGCGTGCGCATGACCCGCCTGCGCCAGACCATCGCGCGCCGCCTGAAGGAAGCCCAGAACGCCGCGGCGATGCTGACGACCTTCAACGAGGTCGACATGACCAACGTCATGGCCCTGCGCAATCAGTACAAGGACGTGTTCGAGAAGAGCCACGGCGTGAAGCTGGGCTTCATGTCGTTCTTCGTGAAGTCGGTGGTCCAGGCGCTGAAGCACGTGCCGGACGTCAACGCCGAGATCGACGGCACGGACATCATCTACAAGAACCACTACGACATCTCGGTCGCCGTCGGCACCGAGAAGGGCCTGGTCACTCCGGTGGTCCGCGACGCCGACGCCATGAGCCTGGCCGACATCGAAAAGGCCATCGGCGCCCTGGGCAAGAAGGCCCGTGACGGCCAGCTGTCCATGGACGACCTGCAGGGCGGCACCTTCACGATCTCGAACGGCGGGGTCTATGGCTCGCTGATGTCGACCCCGATCCTGAACCCGCCGCAGTCGGGCATCCTGGGCATGCACAAGATCCAGGAGCGGCCGATGGTGGTGAACGGCCAGATCGTCGCGCGGCCGATGATGTACCTGGCGCTCAGCTACGACCACCGGATCGTCGATGGCCAGGGCGCCGTGACCTTCCTGGTCAAGGTCAAGGAAGCCATCGAAGACCCGCAACGCCTGCTGCTGGACCTGTAAGACCGGGAGGGGGCATGGGCCTGGTGGCCGTCGCGGCGTTCTCCGATCTTCCGGCGGCGCAGGTGGCGGCTTCGGCCCTGCGGTCGTCGGGCATGTTGGTGCACATCCAGAGCGAGGTCTGGGGTTCCATGATGCCCCACCTGCAACAGGCTAGCGGCTGCTTTCGGATCATGGTCCCCGAGGAGGACGCGAAGGACGCGCGCGCCTTCCTGAAGAGCATTCCGCCCAGGCCAGCCCACATCCAGGGCGGAACTGTCCAGGCTGTCGCAGCGACCTGCTTGTGGCTGGCCGGCTTCGACATCATTGGGCTCATGGTCCCTATTTTCCGCCGCCGCCGTCCCTTGCACGACGAAGACCCCGACTCAGAGCCGAACGGCTAAACTCCATCCGCACCCACGAGGATCACCCGGTACTCCCATGGCCCAATACGACGTCATCATCATCGGCGGCGGTCCCGCCGGCTACAACGCCGGCATCCGCGCCGGCCAGCTGGGCCTGAAGGCCGCGGTGGTCGAGAAGCGCGGCACGCTGGGCGGCACCTGCCTGAACGTCGGCTGCATGCCGTCCAAGGCCCTGCTGCACGCCTCCGAGCTCTATGAGGCCGCGGCGGGCAAGGACTTCGCCACCCTCGGCATCGAGGTGAAGCCGACCCTGAACCTGGTCCAGATGATGGCCCAGAAGGCCGAGTCCGTATCCCAACTGACCAAGGGCATCGAGTTCCTGTTCAAGAAGAACAAGGTCGACTGGGTGAAGGGCATGGGCAAGCTCACCGGCCCTGGCAAGGTCGAGGTGACCGCCGAGGACGGCTCGACCACCCTGCTGGAAGCCAAGAACGTCGTCATCGCCACCGGCTCGGAGCCCTCGGGCCTGCCCGGTGTGGTGGTGGACAACAAGCGCATCGTGGATTCCACCGGCGCCCTGTCCCTGCCGGAAGTGCCGAAGTCGCTGATCGTCATCGGCGCGGGCATCATCGGCCTGGAGCTGGGTTCGGTGTGGCGCCGCCTGGGCGCCGAGGTGACGGTGATCGAATATCTCGACCGCATCACGCCTGGCATGGACGCCGAGACCGCCAAGACCTTCCAGCGCTCCCTGACCAAGCAGGGCATGAAGTTCAAGCTGGGCTCCAAGGTCACCGGCGCTAAGAGCGCCAAGACCGGCGTCACCCTGACCGTCGAGCCGGCGGCCGGGGGCGAAGCCGAGACCCTGCAGGCCGACTATGTGCTGCTGGCCATCGGCCGGCGGCCCTACACCTTTGGCCTGGGCCTGGAGACCGTGGGCGTCGAGCTCGACAAGCGCGGCTTCATCCCCACCGACCACTTCAAGACCTCGGCGCCGGGCGTCTGGGCCATCGGCGACGCGATCCTGGGGCCGATGCTGGCCCACAAGGCCGAGGAAGACGCTGTGGCGGTGATCGAGATGATCGCCGGCAAGTACGCCCACGTGGACTATGATCTGGTCCCCAGCGTGGTCTACACGGCGCCGGAAGTCGCCTGGGTCGGCAAGACCGAGGAGCAGCTGAAGGAAGCCGGCGTGGCCTACAAGGCCGGCAAGTTCCCCTTCACCGCCAACAGCCGGGCCAAGATCAACCACGAGACCGATGGCTTCGTGAAGGTCCTGGCCGACGCCAAGACCGACGAGATCCTGGGCGTCCACATGATCGGGCCCCAGGTCGGCGAGATGATCGGCGAATACTGCGTGGCCATGGCCTTCAAGGCCGCGTCGGAAGACGTGGCCCGGGTCTGCCACCCCCACCCGACCCGCTCGGAGGCCGGCCGCCAGGCCGCCATGGGCGTGGAAGGCTGGACCATGCAGGCCTGATCGCCACACTTGGCGGACAAGATCAGCGGCGCTCCCACCGGGGCGCCGCTTTTTCTTTGCGGGTTCGGCAAAGCCGGTAGTCTGTCGCCCAAGAATAAAGACCTGGGGAGTGAGACGACGTGACCTTCAAGGATCCCGAGATCGGCGCCGTGCGCGAGCTGCTGGCCGGCATGGGCGGGGACGGCCTGGCCGGCCCCATCGACTATCCAACCCGCCGGGCCGGCATGGACGCCTTTGGCGACATGAGCCCGCCGCCGGAAGGCTGCACGGTGGAGGCCGTCACCCTGGGCGGTCGCCCGGCCGAGAAGCTGACGCCCAAGGGCGCGGCCGCCGACAAGGTACTGCTCTACTTCCACGGCGGGGCCTATTCCCTGGGCAGCCCCAAGAGCCACCGGGGCCTCGCCGCCCACCTGGCCGCGGGCGCCGGGGCCACCGCCTATACGTCGGACTACCGGCTGGCGCCTGAGCATCCCTATCCGGCGGCGGTGGAGGACGGTCTGGCCGCGTACAAGGCCCTGCTGGACCAGGGCGTCGCGCCCGGCCGCATCGTGATGGCGGGGGACTCGGCCGGCGGCGGCCTGACCCTGGCCACGGCCCTGGCGGCGCGGGACGCCGGCCTGCCGGCCGCGGCGGGCCTGTTCCTGATCAGCCCCTGGGCCAACATGACCACCTCCGGCGCCTCCTACGCCGTCAAGGACGGCAAGGACCCGATGATCGCCGCTGCTGGCATGGTGGACTCGGCGGCTGTCTATCTGGCCGGCAAGCCCGATGACGTCCTGGCCTCGCCGGCGCGGGCCGACTTCACCGGTCTGCCGCCGATCCTGATCCATGTGGGGTCGGAAGAGGTGCTGATGTCGGACTCGGTCGCCGTGGCCCAGCAGGCGGGCCTGGCGGGTGTCGGCGTGCGGCTGGAGATCTGGCCGGAGATGATCCACGTCTGGCACGCCTTCTACATGATGCTGGGCGCCGGACGCCGGGCTATCGCGCAGGGCGGCGCCTGGATCGGGGAGCGGCTGTCCTGATCGTCCGCCGCGCCCGCTTGGAGGAGCTGCCGATCTGCGCGGCCCTCTATCAGCGGGTGCTGCGCGAGACCTTCACCTGGCTGCCAGCCTGGCGGCACAACGCCCAGGCCTTCCTGAACGACGCGCGGACCGAGGAGGTCTTCGTGGCGGTGGCCGAGGGCCGCATCCTCGGTCTCGCCGCTTATCACCGCCCCGGCGACTTCCTGCATTCGCTCTATGTGGCGGAGCGAGGCCAGGGCGTCGGCAAGGCCCTGTTGGCCCATGTGCTGCGGGTCTCCCGCGGCGGGGTGACGCTCAAGTGCCAGGCCGCCAATGCGGCGGCCATCGCCTTCTACCAGCACGAGGGCTGGGTGATCCGGGCGCGCGGCGTCGATCCCGGACCGCTGGGCGTGCCGTGGGTGCTGATGAGCCCTGGTCCGACGCCCGGGCCTGGGCCAGGATGAACGCCTGACTGAGAGCCGGGGAGGGCGTTTTGGGGGAAACTGATCCCAGCTGGCGTCTCGCGACCAAGGTCGCGCTTGTCGCGTTCAGCGCGCCCGCAGTCCTGCTGTTATTCTGGCGGTATCCGCCATTCCTCTTGCCGGGCGTCTTGGCCCTCGCTCCGGTCGCCGCCATCGTCCTGGCTTGGCGTTCCAAGGGGGCGGTCAGCCTTTCCGGGGTCGCTGACCCTGACCGGGCTTCGGCCTTCCTTTTGGGGGTGCTGCCGGCCATGCTGGCCTTCCGGGCCGCCCAGGACCTCAATCCAGTCTCGCTTCCCCTGGTCATCGCCGCGGGGCTCGGCGGCGGCCTGGTGCTCACCGGGCTCTTCTGGCTGGCCGATCGTCGGACGGCCGAGGATCTCGGTCTCCTGGCCTTCCTGATCTTCTGTCTCTCCTGCAGCGCGGGGGGCCTGATCCTCGACCTCAATGTCCGGGCGGACACGGCGACGCCCACCACCTATCGGGCGGTGGTCACCGAACGCTGGATGCCGATGAAGCGCAGCGGCCACAGGCTCAGGCTGACCGCCTGGGGGCCGATGCCTGGGGGCCAGGCCGTCAACGTGACCAAGGCCGTCTATTGGGACGTGAAGGTCGGCGACGCTGTCTGCCCGCAGCTGCGCCCCGGCGCGCTCGGCCTGGCCTGGTACGACATCAAGCCTTGCGGCTGATCAGGCGTGCGGATGGGCGGCGGCGTAGGCGCTGAGCAGGCCCTCGGCGTCGACGTCGGCGTAGCGCTGGGTGGTGGACAGGGAGGCGTGGCCCAGCAGTTCCTGGATCGAGCGCAGGTCGGCCCCGGCGCCCAGCAGGTGGGTGGCGAAGGAGTGGCGGAGCGCATGTGGCGTGGCGCTCTTGGGCAGGCCGAGGCGTCCGCGCAAGGTCTGCACCGTGGCCTGGACGTGGCGGGGGCTTAGAGGGCCGCCGCGCTTGGCCCGGAACAGGGGTTCGTCAGGCGACAGCGCGAAGGGCAGTTCGGCCACATAGTCGGCGACGGCCTGCTGGACGGCGGGCAGGACCGGGACGATCCGGGTCTTCGAGCCCTTGCCGGTGATGCGCAGCGAGGTGGGCAACGGCGCGTCGGCGCGGGTCAGGGACAGGGCCTCGGAGATCCGCAGACCGCAGCCATAGAGCAGGGTCAGGACCGCCTGGTCGCGGGCCGCCTCCCAGTCTTCGCGGTCCGGGTCGAGGGTCGGTTCGATCAGCAGGCCGCGGGCCTGGTCCTCGGTGACGGGGCGCGGCGCCGAGGGCTTCACGCGCGGGCCGCGGACGATGGCCAGGTGCGGGTTGGGCGTGTCCAGCCGCCGGTCGAGGAAGCGGTGGAAGGTGCGCACCGCCGACAGGGCCTGGGACATGGAACGGGGCGACAGCGGGGTCTCGCCGCTGCGCAGGTGGGCCAGCCAGGCGCGCAGCTCGCCGGCGCTGATTCCGGCCATGTCGGCCAGGGCCAGGCTCTCGCCGCGGTGGCGCTCCATGAAGCCGAGATAGCGGTTCCCGGCGTGGGCGTAGGCCTCCACCGTGCGGGGCGAGGCGCGGCGCTCCTTGGCCAGATGCTCCAGCCAGAGGCCTAGCGCCTCGCGGGCTGAGCCTACAGGACCGGCCATCGTTCGGCCGTGCGCTCCACCACCCGGGCCAGGAAGGCGACGAGTTCGCCGCCCATGTCCTCGGTGAAGCCCTTGGGGTCGGCGGAGCCGAAGGCCAAGAGGCCGGTGCGGGCCGGCTCCCAGATGGCCAGGCGGACCATGGCCATGGAGCGGATCTGGCCGGCGCGTTCGCCGAACAGGGGCAGGGCTACGGGCTGGAAGCCCATGCGGGCCACCTGCTGGTGGCCGATCACCTGGTCGATCTGGCCCTCGGCCAGGACCCGCCAGCCGGCGGGCGTGCGCTCAGGCCCCTCCAGGGCGATCAGGCCGCCGGCCAGGCCGAAGCGCAGCTGGGCGAGATCATCCACCCGGCGGGCCAGGTCGGCGTGGTTGCGGCTGTCGAGCAGGTCGACGACCGCGCCATGGGTCTGAGCCTGGGCGGCGAAGTTGGCGCGGGCCGTGGCCTCGAGATACTTGCGGGCCTTGGACTCGCGCTTGTGCGCCTCGTGCACGCGGGCGAGCGCGGCCGGCGTGAACTCGACCACATTGGCCGGCTGGACCTTGAGGCCCAGCTCGGCCAGCAGCTCGGCGTCGCCGGTCAGCAGCTCGGGATTGTCGAGGAGGATGCGTCGGACCACATCGGGCGCCAGTTGAAGATCTTTCGGCTTGGCGCCCGTTTCCATCGGTAGTCCCCCGCGTTTTACAGGATCGACTGACCCGTCGCGGCCCAGTCCTTCATGAACTGATCAAGACCCTTCTCGGTTAACGGGTGCTTGAAGAGGTCGGAGAAGACGCTGGGCGGAATGGTCGCGCAGTCGGCGCCGGCCAGGGCCGCCTGGGTCACATGGACCGGGTTGCGGATCGAGGCGGCCAGGATTTCGGTGTCGAAATCGTAGTTGTCATAGATGGCCCGGATCTCGGCGATCAGGTCCATGCCCACCGCGCCATAGTCGTCCAGCCGGCCGATGAAGGGCGAGATGTAGGTGGCGCCGGCCTTGGCGGCCAACAGGGCCTGGGCGGCGGAGAAGCACAGGGTGACATTGGTCTGGATGCCGTGGACCGCGAACTCGGCGGTGGCGATCAGGCCGTCGCGGGTCAGGGGCAGCTTGACCACGACATTGGGGGCGATGGCGGCGAGCTTCTTGCCCTCGGCCAGCATGCCGCCAACCTCGGTGGCGGCCACTTCGGCGCTCACCGGCCCCTCGACGAGATCGCAAATCTCGGCGATGACCTCCAGCATGGGACGTCCGGACTTGGCGATCAGGGTGGGGTTGGTCGTAACCCCGTCCACCAGGCCGGTGGCGGCCAGATCCTTCAGGACGGCGACGTCGGTGGTGTCGAGAAAGAGCTGCATGGCGTTGGCTTCCGGGTTCGTAAGGACGCTCCTTCTAGCGTCTGATCGCGACAAGCTCAAAGCAGGCGCGTCATGAGCCGGATCGCGTCGGTGCTTCTGCCCATGCCCCTGCCCGAGGCCTTCGACTATGCCGAGCCCGAAGGGATGGGCTTGCAGGTGGGCGACCAGGTGGCCGCGCCGCTCGGGCCGCGCATGATCCGCGGGGTGGTCACCGCCCTGCGCGAGGCCGCCGGCGGCAACCGGCCGCTGAAACCGGTGGACGCCAGGTTCGACGACCCGCCCCTGCCGCCGGGAACCCTGGAGTTCGTTCAGTGGGCCGCCCGCTATTCGGTGGATGCGCCAGGCGCTCCGCTGGCCATCGCCCTGCGTGGCGCGCGCGTCCCCAAGCCCAAGCCCGAGCGCGTGGTCTCGGCTACAGGCCAGGCGCCGGCCCGGCCGACCGCGGCGCGGACCAAGGTGCTGGAGACCCTGGGGGCCGGTCGCATGGCCCCCGCAGACCTCGCCCGCGCGGCCGAGGTCTCGTCCGGCGTGATAAAGGGCCTGGTTGACGAGGGCGTGCTGGCGCTGGAGTTGGTGATTCCCCAGGCGCGGTTCGAGGCCCCGGACCTGGCGCGCGCCGGCAATCCGCTCAATCCCAGCCAGGCCGCGGCGGCCGACGCCCTGAAGGCCATGCTGGCCGAGGGCGGCTTCAATGTCGCCCTGCTGGACGGAGTGACCGGCTCGGGCAAGACCGAGGTCTATCTGGAGGCGGCGCATGCGGCGCTGGCCGCCGATCCAGAGGCCCAGGTGCTGATCCTGCTGCCCGAGATCGCGCTCACCCAGGCGGTGATCGGGCGCGTCGCGGCCCGGTTCGGCGCGGCGCCTGGCGAATGGCACTCCGACATCGCCCCGCCCCAGCGCCGGGCGGTCTGGGAAGGCGTCGCCCGCGGCGATTGCCGGATCGTGGGCGGCGCCCGCTCGGCCCTGTTCCTGCCCTTCCGCAAGCTGGCCCTGATCGTGGTCGACGAGGAGCACGACGGCTCCTTCAAGCAGGAGGAGGGCTTCATCTACCAGGCGCGCGACCTGGCGGTGGCGCGGGGCAAGATCGAGGGGGCCGGCGTGGTGCTGGCCTCGGCGACGCCGTCGCTGGAGAGTTTGCGCAACGCCGAGACCGGCCGCTATCGCTGGCTGCGGCTGACCGCTCGCCACGGAACCGCGCGCCTGCCCGACATCTCGCTGATCGACCTGCGCGAGACCCCGCCGGAGAAGGAGCATTGGCTGTCCCCGCCCCTGGTGGAGGCGATGGGCCAGACCCTGGCCGCCGGCGAGCAGACCCTGCTGTTCCTGAACCGTCGGGGCTATGCGCCGCTGGTGCTGTGCAAGGCCTGCGGCGAGCGGCTGACGGCGCCGGACACCGATTCCTGGCTGGTGGAGCACCGCTATTCCGGGCGGCTGGTCTGTCACCTGACCGGCTTTTCCATGAAGAAGCCCGAGGCCTGTCCGCACTGCGGCGCCAAGGACAGCCTGGTCTCCATCGGCCCCGGCGTGGAGCGGGTGGAAGAGGAGGCCCGTGCCCTGTTCCCGGAGGCGCGGGTGGCGGTGTTCTCTTCCGACACCATGTGGGACGCCCGCGAGGCCAAGCGGCTGGTCGAGGCCATGGAGACCGGCGAGATCGACATCCTGGTGGCCACCCAGGCGGCCGCCAAGGGCCACAACTTCCCCAACCTGACCCTGGTAGGGGTGGTGGACGCGGACTTAGGCCTGCGCGGCGGCGATCTGCGCGCGGCGGAACGGACCTATCAGCTGCTGGCCCAGGCCACGGGGCGGGCAGGGCGCAAGGATCGGCCGGGCCGGGCGCTGTTGCAGACCTACGCTCCAGACCACGCGGTGATGCAGGCCCTGAAGGCCCAGGACCGTGACGCCTTCACCGAGGCCGAGCTCAACGAGCGCGAGCTGGCCGGCCTGCCGCCGTTCGGGCGGCTGGCGGCGGTGGTGCTGTCGGGGCCTGATCCTGCGGCCCTGGAGGCCTTCGCCCGCACCATGGCCGAGGCGGCGCCCAACACCGAGGGCGTGAAGATCTACGGCCCGGCCGATGCGCCCCTGTCCCTGGTCCGCGGCCGGCGTCGGAAGCGGTTCCTGGTCCAGGCCACCCGCAGCGTCGACCTGTCGGCCTATATGGCGGCCTGGCGCGCCCGGGTGCGGCCGCCGGGCGCCATCAGGCTGGCGATCGATATTGATCCGTACAGCTTCCTCTAGAAGCTGAGGTTCTGCACCTGGGCGGCTGAGAAGGCGTTGAGCTGGCCAGGCGTCATGGCGGCCAGCTGGGTGCTCGACAGGGCGGTCAGCTGTGAGGTGACCAGGCCCGGGATCTGGGTGGGGGTGAGCCAGCCGACCTGGGTGGTGGTCAGGCCGCCGATCACGCCGGGGTCCAGCTTGGAGATCTGAACGGCGGTCAGCGCCGCCACCTGGCTGGCCGTGAACTTGGCGAAGGCTGCAGGGCTGAGCGCGCCCAGCTGGGTCGCGGTCAGGCCGGGCAGGTTGGTGGCGGACAGGCCGCCCACCTGGGTGGTGTCCAGGGCCAGCAGGTTGGTGGTGGAGACCGCGGACAGCTGGGACGCGGTCAGGCCCGACAGCTGGGTGGCGGTGAGCTCGGTGAAGTCCTCGGCCGCCAGGCTGCGCAGCTGCACCACGGTCAGGCCCTGGAGCTGGGTCGGGGTCAAGGCCGCGACCTGGGTGGAAGTCAGGGCCGAGAACTTGGTGGTGGAGAGCCCGGCGATCTGGGTCGAGGTGAGCGCGCTGAGCAGGGCGCCGGAGAGCTCGCCCAGGGCCGTATCCGACATGCCGTTGACCTGGGCCGGGGTCATGGCGTGGACCTGGATATAGTTGAACCGCTTCACCTCGCCGGCCTGCAGGGCGCCAAGCTGGGTGGCGGTCAGGCCCTGGACCTGGGTGGTGGCCAGGTCCTGCATGCGGGTGGTGTCGAACAGGGCCAGGTTGTCCGTCGACAAGGCGCCGAGCTGGGTCGAGACGAAGCTGTCCACCTGCTCCAGGGTCAGGCGGTTGAAGTCGGTGGTCGATAGGCTGGCGATCTGGGTGGTGGTCAGGCCCCGCACCTGGGTGGTGGACAGCCAGGTCATCCGCAGGTCGTTGAGCCCCGACAGGGTGGTGGGCGACAGGGCCGCGACCTGGGATGAGGTAAGCGCGCCGAACTGCTCTCCGGCGATGGTGTTCAGGCTGGTGGCCGTCAGCGCGCCGATCTGGTTGGGCGTCAGGGCGGCGACCTGGGTGGTGGTCAACTCGCCGAGGTCCGTGGCGGTCAGGTTGCGGATCTGGAAGGCCGACAGGCCCTGGATCTGCTGGGTCGACAGGCCGCCGACCACGTCGGCGCTGAGGGCCTGCAGGTTGGTCACCGACAGGGCGCCTAGCTGGGTGGAGGTGAAGGCCCCCAGCTGGGTGTCGGTCAGCCGCGCGAACTCCGTGGCGCTGAAGGCGCTGACCTGGGCCGGCGACAGGCCTCGGACCTGGGTGGTCGACAGGGCCGCGACCTGGGTGGCGGTGAAGGTGGCCAGGTTGGTGGTGCTGAGCGCGCCCAGCTGTGCGGGCGTGAACGCCGCGACCTGTGTGGCTGAGAACTCGGCGAAGTCGCTGGTTCCCAGGCTGGAGATCTGGGCGGCGGTCAGGCCCTGGACCTGGGTGACCGACAGGGCCCGCACTGTGGTGGCGTCCAGGCCCTGGAGATTGGTGGTGGTCAGGGCGCCCAGCTGGGCGCCGCTGAGGCCGGACATCTGGGTGGTGGTCAGGCGCGCGAAGTCGGTGGTCGACAGGGCGGCGGCCTGGGTGGTGGTCAGGCCCTGGAGTTGGGTCGGGGTCAGGGCCTGAATGGTCGCGATGGACAGCTTGGCGAGGGCGGTGGGCGAGACATTGCCCAGCTGGGTGGCGGAAAGCTGAGCCACCTGGGTGGCGGACAGCTGGGCCGTCTGGGTGGTGGCCAGGGTCGAGACCTGGGTGACGGTGAGCGCCGCCACCTGGGTCGAGCTGAGCGCGGTGATGGCCGTGGGCGACAGATAGAGCGCCTGGGCCGGGGTGAGGGCCTTGATCTGGACCGCTGTGAGGGCCGCGGCCTGGGGCCCCGACAGCTGCGCCATCTGGGTGGTGTAGAGGGCGCCCAGCTGGGTGGTCCCCAACTGGGCGATCTGGGTGGTGGTGAACTCGGCCAGGTCAGCGTCGGTCAGGCCGCGGATCTGGGTGGCGGTGAGCCCCCGGATCTGGGTGGAGCTCAGCCCTGCCACCTGGGTGGCGGTCAGGCTGGAGAGGCGGGTCACGGACAGGCCGCCGAGCTGGGTGGAATAGAGGCTGGAGAGCCGGTTACCGGCATAGGCTGCGAACTGGTTGTCGGTCAGCGCGCTGAGCTGTCCGCCGTTCAGGGCCAGCAGCTGGTCGGTGGAGAGGGTCAAGTTCTCCGCCAGGTGCGGCAGCTGGGTGGTGGTCAGGCCCTTGATCTGGGTGGAGCCCAGGGCGGCCACCTGGGAGGCGCTGAGCGACTCGATCCCGGCGGTGCTGAGGGCGGCGACCTGGGTGGAGCGCAGGCCGGCCATCTGGGTGGTGGTCAACCGCTCGACCGTGCTCACCGACAGGGCGGCGATCTGGGCGGCGGACAGGTAGGAGATCGGCATGTCGGTCTCCCCCTGGCGTGCGGTCAGACGGACGCGAATCGCGCGCCGTCAGGTTAGGAACCCGCGCCGCCCCGGGCAAGCCGAGGGGCGGCGCGGGGCCTGGACCTATTGGCCCTCTCGTTTCCTGGCCGCGTTGCGGGAGGCCATGTTGAGCCCCTCCACCAGGGCCGAGAACGCCATGGCTCCGTAGATGTAGCCCTTGGGCACATGCACCCCGAAGCCCTCGGCGATCAGGACGGCGCCGATCATCAGCAGGAAGCCCAGGGCCAGCATGACGACGGTGGGATTGTTGTTGATGAAGTTGGCCAGCGGCTCGGAGGCCACCAACATCACAGTCACGGCGGTGACCACGGCGATGATCATGATCGGCAGGTGATCGGTCATGCCCACGGCGGTGAGGATCGAGTCCACCGAGAACACCAGGTCGATCAGCAGGATCTGGAAGATCGCTGCGCCGAAGTTCATGGCCACCGGCGCCTTCTTGTCGAGAAGGTCGTCGCTGGGGCGCGGGTCCACCGAATGGTGGATCTCGGTGGTGGCCTTCCAGACCAGGAACAGGCCGCCGGCGATCAGGATCAGGTCCCGCCAGGAGAAGGCCAGGTCGAAGGGCGCGTGGCCGTCGGCGTCCACAGGCGGCGTGAAGGGCAGTTGGAAGACCGTGGCGGTCAGGCCGGCCAGGAAGGCCAGGGTCGACAGCAGCGCCAGGCGCATGATCAGCGCCAGGCTGATCCCGATCCGACGGGCCTTGGTGCGTTGTTCCTCGGGCAGCTTGTTGGTCAGGATCGAGATGAAGACGAGGTTGTCGATACCAAGCACCACCTCCATGACGATGAGGGTGATCAGGGCCGCCCAAGCGGCGGGGTCGGCGGCGAGCTCCAGGAGCGTCATGCGGGTCCTCTGCGACTGCGAACCGGTGTTATGTAGTGACGCTTTCGCCCGCGCCCAGTCCCTCAGGCCAAAACTCCTGTCAGATTGGCGGCCTGCGCTAACCGGACGGTGAGAGTTCTGCGGCCATGATGCCCGCTCGGGCGGCCCTCAAGCCCCCGGTGACGGGACGCATCAATGACCGACGGCCAGAATATCCGCCCACTCACCTCGCTGCGGTTCTTCGCCGCCCTGTGGGTGGTGCTCTACGACTATTGGCCGAACCTCGTGGGCGCCGGCGTGGCCCTGCCGAACCTGGTGGCCAAGGGCTATCTGGGCGTCGAGCTGTTCTTCGTCCTGTCGGGTTTCATCCTCAGCCACGTCTATCGGACCAGTGTTGAGACCGGGCGGTTCCGCTATGGCTCCTTCCTGTGGGCGCGGCTGGCGCGGGTCTATCCGCTGCATATCGCCACCCTGGTCGGCGTCGGGCTGATGGCCGGCGCGGCCTCCATGGCCGGGATCGCGGTCGACCCGAACCTGTCGGCCTGGGAGGCCCTGCCGGCCAACCTGACCCTGACCCAGGCCTGGGGGCTGTCCCCCGTGGCCGGCTGGAACCATCCCTCCTGGTCGATCTCGGCCGAGTGGTTCGCCTACCTGACCTTTCCGGTCTTCGCCTGGGCGGCGCTGAGGCTGAAGGCCCGGCCGCTGGTCGCCGTCGGCCTGGCGATCCTGTTCATGACCGGGCTCTACGCGGCCTTCCAGGCCCTGGCCGGCTTCTCGCTCACCCACGCCACCATCCGCTGGGGCGCGCTGCGCATCGTCCCGTGCTTCGCCTATGGCTGCGCCCTGCACGCCCTGTGGCGGGCGCGTCCGGCTGATTCTCGCGGCCAAGCCCTGCTTGGCGCCGCTTTTTCAGGCGCCGGCGTGCTCATGGCGGCCGCAGCCGGCGCCCCGGATACGCTTATCGTGGTGGGCCTGGGGGCGATCATCTTCTTCTTGGCGCGGCTCGCCGAAACCGGCTCCGAGCTCTTGAGCGCCGCGCCCCTGGTCTATCTCGGCGAGATTAGCTACTCGGTCTATATGATCTGCATCCCCTGGAGAATTGTATTCCCGAATCTCGTCACCAGGGTGGTTGAGCTTAACAATGATCAGTTGCCCCTGGGGTTGTGGTTAGTTTTTGTCGCAAGCGTGGTTCCTCTTGCGGCGCTCTCCTATCATCTTGTGGAGAAGCCGGCCCGAAACCGCATGAAGCTCATGGCTGAAGCGTGGGCGACTCGGCGACCTTCGGCCGCAACCGCATAAAGGGTCTTTTCATTCGCTTCTGGGATGAGTATCCCTTCGCCCAGTTCGCGTCGGGGAGCACCCTCTAACATGCTTAAACGGACGAGGACCGTTATCGGTTCCCTGGCCGCCGCGGCGGTTATGACTCTCGCGCCTATCGGCGCGATTGCTGACACCTACTGGCAGTGCGTGCCCTTCGCGCGCCTGATTTCCGGCATCCAGATCTTTGGTGACGCCTACACCTGGTGGAAGCAGGCGCCCGGCAAGTATGAGACCGGCTTCTCGCCCAAGACCGGCGCGGTGCTGTGCTTCAAGCCCACCGGCAAGATGACCCTGGGCCACGTGGCCGTGGTCAGCCAGGTGCTCACCGACCGCGTCATCCAGATCACCCACGCCAACTGGTCGCGCATCGGCGGGACCCGCGGGCAGATCGAAAAGGACGTCACGGTCATCGACGTCTCGCCCAAGGGCGACTGGTCGACCGTGAAGGTCTGGTACGACCCGGTCCGCGACCTCGGCTCGACCACCTATCCGACCTACGGCTTCATCTATCAGGACGCCCAGGCGATCCGCGTGGCCAATTCGGGCTTCAACGCCGCCCAGAACGCCGCCATCGCCATGGCCCAGAGCGCGGCCAGCCAGGTTGTGTCCACCGTTCGTCCGGGCGCCGGCCCGCTGGCCATGCTGGGCCAGGCCGCCGACTCCACCGACCGGATCGCCGCCCTGATCCAGGCCGCCCTGTCCCAGCCGTCTTCCGACCAGAAGTAAGCGCTTCGCCGTCGTTGACCGTCGCGTCCGCGCCGCCCATTGAGGGGGCGCGGAGGACCTCATGCTGCATCTGCTGCGCCGCGGCGCGCCCCATCCTGAGACGGTGGTCCTGACCCCCGACTGGCGTCCGCCCGCCGACATGGTGTGGCTGGACCTGGACTGCCCCTCCCGCGATGAGGAGGTTCACGTCGAGCAGGCCCTGGGCCTAGACCTGCCGTCCCTGGACGAGATGGCCCAGCTGGAGCCGTCCAGCCGGCTCTACCAGGAGAACGGCTCGACCTTCATGACCGCCACTCTCCTGGCCCGCAGCGATGGCGAGCATCCGTCAGGGACGCCGGCCACTTTCGTCCTCCACGGCGGCCTGTTGATCACCATGCGCTATGCGCCGCTGAAAGCGTTCTCGATCTTCGCCCAGAGCGGCGTCCAGGCCCAGGCGCCGACCTGCGGGGCCGAGGCCTTCATGGGCCTGATGGATGCGGTGGTGGAGCGGCTGGCCGAGGTGCTGGAGCGGTGCTCCCAGCGGGTGCAGGAAAGCTCCAATGCGATCTTCGATCGGCCGCGCGGCGCGGCCTTCGAGCCTCTGCTCACGAGCCTGGCCCGCACCCAGTCGATCAATGCGCTCGGCCAGGCCAGCCTGATCAGCCTGGGCCGGCTGGCGAGCTTCGCGACCCTGGCCCACGAGGTGTCCGAGGAGCCGGCCCGGGTGGCGCACCTGGCCTCGGTGCAGCATGACCTTCAGTCCCTGACCGAGCACTCAGGCCATCTTGCGACCCACATCGCCTTCCTGCTGGATGCGGCGCTCGGGCTGATCAATATCGAGCAGAACAGCATCATGAAGGTGTTCTCGCTGGCGACGGTGATCCTGATGCCGCCGACCCTGGTGGGCGCCATCTACGGCATGAACTTCGCCCACATGCCGGAGCTGTCCTGGAAGCTGGGCTATCCCTTCGCACTGCTCTTAATGCTGGTGTCCGGCCTCGGCCCGGTCTGGTGGTTCCGGCGCCGAGGCTGGCTCTGAATCCAGGAGTTGGGGCCTACATGCCGTGCTTGAGCGGCTGCAGGTCGGGGAAGTCCGGCTCACGCTTCTCGGCCCGGGCCTTGAAGGCCTCGCCCATGTGCGGGCCGGCGAACATGCCGGTCTGCCAGACAGCGATATAGTCCAGGCCATCCTTCAGGGTGTGATCGCGGGCGTAGTTGATCATCACCTTCGAGCCGGTGACGGCCAGGGGCGCCTTGGAGGCGATCTCGCGGGCGGTGGCCAGGGCATGGGCCACGCATTCCTCGTGGCTCGACAGCACCTCGTTGACCCAGCCGATCTCCTTGGCCTTCAGGGCGGGCATGCGGCGGCCGGTATAGGCCATCTCCCGCACCCAGCCCTCGGGGATCAGCTTGCACAGCCGCGGGAAGGTGCCGACGTCGGCGGTCATGCCGATATTGATCTCCTGGATGCAGAAGAAGGCGTCGGCGCTGGCGTAGCGGATGTCGCAGGCGCTGGTCATATCCACAGCGCCGCCGATGCAGCCGCCCTGGATGGCGGCGATCACCGGCATGCGGGCCTCGTCCAGGCAGGAGAAGCAGTTCTGGAGCCAATGGATGTGGTGGCGTTGCTGCTCGGCGTTGATCCAGCGGTCGGTGGCCTGGTTGGCGGAGGTCGAACCGCCGCCCCCGAACACCGCCAGGTCCATGCCGGCGGAGAAGTGCTTGCCGGTGGAGGAGATGACGATGGCCCGGGCGCGGGCGTTGTCATTGATGTCGCGGACGATCACCGGCAGCTCGTTCCAGAACTCGCGGGTCATCGAGTTCATGGCCTCGGGCCGCTTCAGCTGGATGTGGGCGACGTGGTCTTCAATGGTGACGTTGAAACAGGTCCAGGCGTGGTCGGCGGCGCTCATGGCGGATCTCCCCTTTTTGGTGTTGGGGACATCATCCGCTCCTGACGGGGGGAAAGGGAAGGCCCCCTAGCGATACCGCAGCTTGGCCAGCGCTCTGGCCACTTCGGACAGGACGTCCTGGGCGCCGAGACCGGCCTTCCACTTCTCAAACGCCATGACGTTGTCGATGCGGGCGTCAAGGAAGGCCTCGGCCTCCGCCGGGCTGGCGTGCAGGCGAAGGGCCAGGGTTCCGGCCAGGATGCCCGACAGGATGGCGCGCTTGGAATAGTGGTTCTCGTCGGTGGCGGTGTCGCCGGCCCAGCGCCACAGGGTGTCGGCCGAGTCCCACAGCAGGCGCATGGCGAGCGGCAGGTTGAGCGGTAGAGCCAGGAACCCGGCCCAGCGGCGCAGGGCCTCGCCATCGGCGACCGCGGCCTCGGTGCGGGCCAGCACCGCGGCGCGGATGCGCGCCCGGATCTTCAGGTCCGCGGGATCGGGCAGGGCGGCCAGGGCCTGGGCGTCGTGTCGGCGCGCCAGCAGGGCGGCGAGGTCGCGGGGCCCATGCGGCAGCAGAAGTTCGGTCTCGGCGGCGCTCAGGCCGCAGGCCCGGCCGGCCGCCCGCGCCATGGGCCAGGTCCAGCCCTGGGTGGGGGCGAGCACCCTGGCCTGGTCGAGCAGGGCCTGCTCCATATCGCCGGCCCAGTCGGAAGCTTGGCCGGAAGGAGCGGGGCGGTCGAGGGCGGGCGCGTCGGTCATATCGTGAATTTATACCCTCCCGAGCCATCTGTCCGCCGTGGACATGGGCTTAAGCATCTGCTATCTGCGCGCCCTCGTCTCGAAGGGCTTCCTTCGGGCAGCAAAGACTATTGTCCGTTCGCCGCCGCGCCCCTGCGGGGGGAGGCCGAGCGGGAACGGGTGACAGGAGAGAGACCTCTGGTTCAGATTTTCGTCCGCGACAACAACGTCGACCAGGCCCTGAAGGCGCTGAAGAAGAAGATGCAGCGCGAGGGCTCGTTCCGCGAAATGAAGCGGCACGTCCACTATGAAAAGCCCTCGGAAAAGCGCGCCCGTCAAAAGGCCGAGGCTGTCCGTCGCGCCCGCAAGCTGGCCCGCAAGCGCGCCCAGCGCGAAGGCCTGATCGCCGCGCCGAAGAAGCCCGCGCGCTGAGCCGGGGCTCCTCGTTCAAGTATCGAAAAGGCCGCGCGGGCACGCGCGGCCTTTTTGCTTTGCTCTCGGCCCCCTATCTTAGGCCGGAGCGGACACATCCCGAGACGGTCTGAACGGTAATGAACCTGAGAAATCTCGCCATCTGGGGCGTCGTCGTCGTCGTCGCCCTCGGCCTCTACAGCATGGTGGCCGGCGGCAGCCGCACGGCCGGCGTCAGCGAGATCAGCTATTCCCAGCTCCTGAACAAGGTGGGGAACGGCGACGTGAAGAAGGCTGAGATCGCCGGCTCGCGCGTCGAGATCACGGACGGCGGCGGTAAGATCTTCGCCACCACCACCCCCAACAACCAGGACGAGCTGGTCAAGCGGCTCGAGGCCAAGGGCGCCGACATCAAGGTCAAGCCGCCCGGCGGCTCGCCCCTGGTGGGCTTCTTCGTCCAGGCCCTGCCGATCCTGCTGCTGATCGGCGTCTGGATCTTCTTCATGCGCCAGATGCAGGGCGGCGCCCGCGGCGCCATGGGCTTCGGCAAGTCCAAGGCCCGCATGCTGACCGAGAACAAGAACCGGGTGACCTTTGACGACGTCGCCGGCGTCGACGAGGCCAAGGAAGAGCTGACGGAAATCGTCGACTTCCTGAAGGACCCGCAGAAGTTCCAGCGCCTGGGCGGCAAGATTCCCAAGGGCGCTCTGATGGTCGGCCCGCCTGGCACCGGCAAGACCCTGCTGGGCCGCGCCGTCGCCGGCGAGGCGGGCGTGCCGTTCTTCTACATCTCGGGCTCCGACTTCGTGGAGATGTTCGTGGGCGTCGGCGCCAGCCGCGTGCGCGACATGTTCGAGCAGGCCAAGAAGAACAGCCCCTGCATCATCTTCATCGACGAAATCGACGCCGTCGGCCGCCATCGTGGCGCGGGCCTGGGCGGCGGCAATGACGAGCGCGAGCAGACCCTGAACCAGCTGCTGGTGGAGATGGACGGCTTCGATCCGAACGAAGCCATCATCGTCATCGCCTCCACCAACCGTCC
>CAZXVO010000072.1:0-18533 GCA_964643835.1 uncultured Phenylobacterium sp.
AGGATGTCGCCACCGTGGCCGCCCATCTCGGACGGACGATTTGACCAAGGCTCGTATCGACGCGCGGTTCGCCGCCCTGAAGGCAGAGGGCCGCGCGGCCTTCGTCTCCTATGTGATGGCCGGCGACCCGGACCGCGAGACCGCGCTGGCGATCCTCAACGGCCTGCCGGGCGCGGGCGCCGACCTGATCGAGGTGGGCTTTCCCTTCTCTGATCCGATGGCCGAGGGCCCCCCGATCCAGCGCGCCGCCCAGCGGGCTTTGGCCAAGGGCATGACCCTTGCAGGAACCCTGGAGCTGATTTCCGAATTCCGGAAAGGCGACCAGGAGACCCCGATCATCCTCATGGGGTAGGCCTATCCGCTGGGGACCGGGGGCTATGTGGCCTGCGGCCGGGACGCGGCGGGGGGGGGGGTCGACGGCCTGATCGTGGTCGACATCCCGCCGGAGGAAGCCGATCCCCTGGCCGATGCGCTTGACGCCAACGGCTTGTCCCTGATCCGCCTGGCGACCCCGACCTCGGACGACGAGCGCCTGAAGGTGATCGCGCGCCGGACCTCGGGCTTTGTCTATTACGTCTCCGTCGCTGGGGTGACCGGCGTGAAGGAGGCCGACGCCGCCGCCGTCGCCCCCAATGTGGAGCGGGTGCGCAAGGTCTCCGGCCTGCCGGTGGCCGTCGGCTTCGGCATCAAGACCCCGGAACGCGCCGCGGCCATCGCCCGGGTGGCTGACGCCGCCGTGGTGGGCTCGGCCCTGGTGGACACGGTGGCTGACGCCCTGGCCGCCAACGAAAGCGTGACCGACCAGGTGCTTTCCAAAGTTCAATCCTTGGCCCAGGCTGTGCGTTCTGCGCGAGTCGAAAGCCTCACGGTGTAAGACCATGGCGATGGCTGAACAGCGAAACGACAAGTCCGGCAAGGGCTCCACGCCCCAGACCCCGCGCGAGCGCGGCGGCTGGTTGGCCAAGATCGCACCCGGCGTGCGCAATCTGGTCGCCAAGCGCGAGACGCCGGAGAACCTCTGGGTCAAGTGTCCCGACACCGGGGAGATGATCTATCGCCCGGACCTGGAGAGCGCCCTGTGGGTGACCCCGTCCGGCCACCACATGCGGATCGGCGCGGCCCAGCGCCTGCGCGTCACCTTCGATGACGGCAAGTACGAGAAGATCTCCGCCCCGACCGTGGTGGACGATCCGCTCAAGTTCCCGGACGACAAGCCCTATATCGACCGCCTGAAGGCCGCCCGGAAGTCGAGCGGCGAGCAGGACGCCATGGCCATCGGGGTCGGCAAGATCCAGGGCCAGTCGGCCGTGGTGGTGGTCCAGGACTTCAACTTCATGGGCGGTTCGCTGGGCATGGGCGCCGGCGAGATCTTCATCGCCGCGGCCAAGGAAGCGGTGAAGCGCAAGCTGCCGTTCGTGATCTTCACGGCCTCGGGCGGCGCGCGCATGCAGGAAGGAACCCTGTCCCTGATGCAGATGGCCCGCACGACCCTGGCCCTGAACGAGGTCAAGGACGCTGGCCTGCCCTATATCGTGGTGATGACCGACCCGACCACGGGCGGGGTCTCGGCCTCCTACGCCATGCTGGGCGACATCCATATCGCCGAGCCGAACGCGATGATCGCGTTCTCCGGCCGCCGGGTGATCGAACAGACCCTGCGCGAGGTGCTGCCCCCCGGCTTCCAGCGCGCCGAGTTCCTGATGGAGCGCGGCATGGTGGACATGGTGGTGGCCCGTTCGGACCTCCCCAAGACGCTCGGGTCGATCCTTCAGACCCTGACCATGAAGCGCAAGGCGGCCTGACCTTCCAGCCGTCCTCTCCGGCCCCCGGTACCTTCGATGTATGATGAGATCCGCGCCCTGGACGCGCTGGTCGCGGAGTTGCGCGACCGCTACCCCAGCCTCATCGACCTGAGCACGGGGCGCATCGAGGGCCTGCTGGAGAAGCTGGGCCGGCCCCAGGACCGGCTGCCGCCGGTGATCCATGTCGCGGGCACCAACGGCAAGGGCTCCACCACCGCCTATCTGCGGGCCATCGCCGAGGCCGCCGGCCTGAAGGTCCACGTCCTGACCTCGCCGCACCTGGTGCGGTTCGCCGAGCGCATCCGCCTGGCCGGCGAGCTGGTGTCCGAGGCCGAGCTGCGGGTGCTGATCGAGCGGATGATCGCGGTGAACGGCGACGACGCCATCAGCTTCAATGAGATGCTGACCGCCATGGCCATCGAGGCCTTCGCCGGCGTCCCCGCCGACCTGGCGGTGATCGAGGTGGGCTTGGGCGGCCGGTTCGATTCCACCAATGTGTTCCCCCAGCCGGCGGTGAGCGTCATCACGCCGGTGGACTATGACCACCTGGAGATGCTGGGGCCGGAACTGTCCAAGATCGCCTGGGAGAAGGCCGGGATCATCAAGGCCGGCCGCCCCGTCGTGGTCGCCCGCCAGATGGAGGAGGCGCTGGAGGTCATCGAGCGCGAGGCCGAGATGCTGGCCGCCCCCATGACCCTGATGGGCCGCGACTTCGACGCCTGGGAGGAGAACGGCCGCCTGCTGATCCAGACCACGGACCGGCTGATGGACCTGCCGGCGCCGGCCCTGTTCGGCGCCCACCAGTTCGCCAACGCCGCGGTGTCGGTGATGGCGGCGATCACCCTGGGCGATCCGGGTATCACCGAGGACGCGCTGGCCAGGGGCGTGGCCTCTGCGGAATGGCCGGCGCGGTTCCAGCGCCTGACTGCCGGCCCGCTGGGCGAGATGGCGGCCAGGGCTGGCGCGGACCTGTGGCTGGACGGCGGGCACAATCCGCATGCGGGCCGGGCCCTGGCTGAGACCTGCGCCAAGATGGGGCTGCGTGACGGCCGGCCCCTGACCCTGATTGTCGCCATGTATGGCCGCAAGGACGCGGTGGGCTTCTTCGCGCCCTTCGCCGAACTCGGCCCCCGCGTGCTCACCACCAGCTTCCACTCGCCCAATGCGGCGAGCGCGACCGAGATCGCCCAGGCCGCGCGGACGGCGGGTCTGGCGGCGGAAGAAGTTTCGGATGTGACGGAAGCGGTGCGGCTGGCGCTCAGCGCCCCAGGGCCTGCGCCCCGGGTGCTGATCTGCGGCGGCCTGCACTTCGCCGGCGAGGTCCTGGCCCTGAGCCCGGAGACCTGGCCGACCTAAGCCTCCAGCCCGTCACCCCAAGACTTGTTCTTGCGGTCCCTCTGTCGGCTGGCAGGGCAGGTTGAGTAGACGCGCCGCCTGTCTCGCTAGTCCTCCTCCAAGCTCACTGCGAGCGGAGGCAGGGACCGCAAGAACAAGTCTTGGGGTGACGGTGCAGGCGGGGATCAGCGGGTCTGGTTACAGACCCGCCTCGTTCAGCCATTCCACGATCTTCTGCTTCGGCATGGCGCCGACCTTCATGGAGGCCATCTGGCCGTCCTTGAACAGCATCATGGTCGGGATGCCGCGCACGCCGTAGCGCGACGGGGTGGTGGGGCTGTCCTCGATGTTCAGCTTGGCCACGGTGACCTTGTCGCCGAGTTCGGCGGCGATCTGTTCGAGGGCGGGGGCGATCTGCTTGCAGGGGCCGCACCATTCGGCCCAGAAGTCGACCAGCACGGGCTTGCTGGATTGCAGGACGTCCTTGTCGAAGGACTCGTCGGTGATCGCGACAGTGCTCATGGAAAGCTCCTGATGGCCGCCGCGACAGGCGCGGGCGGCGAAGAATCGTCTTCCGCCATATGGGCGGGCTTGGTCATCCTATCAACCGGACTTGGCGAGGCTGGCAAGGGATTGCGCCAGGAGTAATTCTGGGATCGGCATCAGCTTGGGGCCATCGGTCCAGACCAGGGCCGCCTCGACCGGCCGGTCGGGGAAGACCTCGGCCAGGACCGCGGCGTAGAGCGCCATCTGGCGCAGATAGGCGGGATCGGCGTCCTCGATCCGATTGGGAGAGGGCCGGTTGGTCTTGAAGTCGGCCACCAGCACCCGGTCGGGCAGCACCACCAGCCGGTCGAGCCGGCCGGAGATGGACAGGCCGGGCGGCAGGCGGCTCGCGCCGCCGGCGATGGCCACCTCGGGCCGCGAGCCGGGGCCGAACACGTCGGCGAACTGGGCGTCGTTCAGCACCCCAAAGGCGGCCTCAATCATTTCGGCGGCCTGGTCGGCGGTGAGGTCCGGTTCGCGGGCCAGCATGCGCCGGGCTGAGGCCTCGCGGACGCTCGGCTCCAGGTCGGGCAGCACCTGCAGCAGCCGGTGGATCAGCTCGCCGCGCCGGAACCGGCCCAGCCCACGGGTGCGGGCCAGGGGCGAGGCGGTGGGGGCGACGGCGCCCTCGCCCAGGTCGGAGGGCGAGGCGTAGCGGGCGAAGGCGTCGGGGCGGGCGGCTTCCCGGCTCCAGGCGGGCGGGGCGGTCTCGGCGCCGCCGCCCTCGATCACCCGCAGGGTCCGGGTTGGGTCGGGCCCATAGCGCTGGAACTCAAAGCCGACCTGGTTCACCAGGCGGACGTTGGGGGCGACGGCAGGGTCGGCGAAGGCGTCATTCAGCGCCCGCCACCAGCCCTGCAGGTTCTCCGGCTTGGTGCGGGCGTTGATGCGGCCGCACAGCACCAGCCGGTCGCGGGCGCGGGTCAGGGCCACATAGAGCAGGCGCAGGGACTCCTCGTCCTCCTTCTGCTGGCGCCGGCCCCAGGCGGCCGCGGCTGCGGGGCCGCAGGCCGTGGAGGACCGCGCCCACAGGAACCCGCCTTGCTCCGTCTCCACCAGGGGCGAGCCGCGGGCGCCGCGCATCAGGGTGGTCTCGGGGAGGAAGACGATGGGCGCCTCGAGCCCCTTGGAGCCGTGGGCGGTCATCACCCGCACCTCGTCGCGGCCGGCCTCCAGCTCGCGCTTGACGGTGATGTCCAGGCTGACCAGGGCGGCGGCGAGGCTTTCGAGGTCCTGCACCCCGCGGGCTTCGGCGGCCAGGGTCTGGGCCAGGAACTCGTCCAGGGCGTCCTCGGCCTCCGCCCCAAGGCGGCGCAGCAGGCGGGCCTTCTGGCTGGTCCCCTCGGCGTCGCGGGCGCCCAGCAGGTGGGAATAGAACTCAAAGGGCCGGCGCCGCGCCTCGTCCAGGGCGAGCTGCAGAAAGGCCAGGGCGTCACGCCATTCCGGTCGGTCGTCGGCGCGGACGCCCAGCCGGCTCCACAGGGGCTCGCGGTCCCGGCCGTGGGCCAGGGTGTAGAGGCTGTCGTCGTCGAGATCGCAGAACGGGCTCTTGAGCAGGGCCGCGAGCGTCAGGTCGTCATTGGGGAACTGGACGAAGCGGGCCAGGGCCAGGAGGTCGTCGAACAGGATGTGCTCGGACAGGGCCAGGCGGTCGGCGCCGGCCACCGGGATGCCGTTGCGTTTCAGGGCCCGCAGGATCTCCTCGAACAGGGCGCCCCGGCGGCGGACCAGGATCAGCACGTCGCCGGCGGTGGCGGCGCGGGGCTTGCCGGTCTCCTTGTCGAGCACGGCGTCGCCGCGGGCGATCAGGGCCGCGATCTCGCCCGCGATCCGCTCGGCCAGGCGGCGATTGGCTGAGGCCTCGGTGGCCTCGTCGAGGGGCGCGTCCCAGGCGGTGCGCTCATCGCCGGGGACCTCGACCTCTAGGGGCCAGAGATCGATGCAGCCCTGGTCGGTCCGCTTGGCCTCGTGACGGATGGGCTCGGGCTCCGCGCCGGCCGTGCGCGGCAGGATGGCGGCGGCCCGCTCCGGCGCGGCGAAGGCGGCGTCGACGAAGCTGAGCACTTCGGGCGTCGAGCGCCAGGAGGCCAGCAGGTCGACCCGCTCGAAGCGCTGGCCGGCGCCCTCCGCGCGGACGCGATGGTGCTCGAACTCCTGGATCAGGATTTCCGGGGCGGCGCCCTGGAAGGAGTAGATCGACTGCTTCTCGTCGCCGACCACGAACATGTTGCGGGTCAGGCCGCCCTTGGTGGGCAGGCCCTCGCCCGAGAAGAACTCCCCGGCCAGGGCGCGGACGATGGCCCACTGGTCGGGGGCGGTGTCCTGGGCCTCGTCCACCAGCATGTGAGCGACGCCGCCGTCCAGCTTGTAGAGCACCCAGGCGGCCTGGGGGGCGTCGGCGGTGAGCTCGCGGGTCTTCTCGATCAGGTCGGCGAAGTCGAGGCCGCCCACGGCCTGCTTCTCGATCTCGTAGGCCGTCAGGTAGGCGGCGGCCAGGACCAGGGCGTGGGCGGTGTCCTGGGCGGTCTCGGCGCTGGCGGCGGTCTCTCGGGCGGCGAGCAGGGCGTCCTGGGCGGCGATCAGGCCCTCGGACAGGTGCGGCCGGGCCTTCAGCACGGCGGCCTTTCCGGTCCAGGTGGCGGCCGTCCCGGCCTTGGTGAATAGGGCCTCCCAGGCGGCCTCGAAGCTGGGGGCGGCGGCCAGGGCGGCGAGCCTGGCGGCGTTCTTCTGGTCGGTGGCTGAGCCGCCCGTCAGGACGCCAGCGGCTTCGCGCAAGAGGCTGGTGTCGAGGTGGGCGGCGGCCTCGGCGAGCAGGCTCTCGGGGTCGACGGGCTCTGCAAAGCCGCAGGTGCGCCAGGCGTGGGCGATCGCGCTCTCCAGCCCGCCGACGGCGTCGAGGTGGGCCTTAAGCTTGCCGCGCGAGGTCTCGAAGGCGGCGAACATGGCGTGGAAGGCGCGGAAGTCGAGGGCGACCGAGAACCTCGCATAGGCGTCGGCCACACCGGGGTGACCTGCCAGGGCCAGGCGGGCCACGGCCTTGCGGGCGGCGTCGGCGACGGCGGCGGCCGCGGCGTCGTCCATCACCCGGAACCCCGGCGAGACCCCGGCTTCCAGCGGGAACCGGCGGAGCAGCTTTTCGCAGAAGGCGTGGATGGTCTGGATCTTCAGGCCGCCGGGGGTCTCCAGGGCGCGGGCGAACAGGGCGCGGGCGGCGGACAGCCGGGCGGTGTCATAGGCGCCGTCGCCCTCAAGGTCGGCCAGTTCCTTGGCGAGCCGCGTGTCATCGAGCACCGACCACTTGCCCAGCAGGCCGAACAGGCGGCGCTGCATCTCGGCGGCGGCGGCCTTGGTGTAGGTGACGCACAGGATGGTCTCGGGCTCGGCGCCGGCCAGCAGCAGGCGGGCGACCCGGTCGATCAGGGTCTTGGTCTTGCCCGAGCCGGCGTTGGCGGTGACGAAGACCGACAGGCCAGGATCGGCGGCGACGCGCTGGGGATCGCTCATTCGCCGTCTCCATCCTCGCCGGAGGCGCGCCACTCGAACACCCGGGCCAGGTGGTCGTAGTCGCTGACGTAGGATTTCACGAACTGGGGCGCGGTGCGCGAGCGGTAGGGCTGGGCCGGATCGTCATAGCGGGCGACCAGCTCGGCCAGGCCTTCGAGGGCCTTGAAGGCGGCGTCCTCGCTCTCAGGCCCGGCGGCGGCGCGGACCTCAACCCGGCCGGCCGGACGGCGGCCGGTCACTTCCACATAGGTGAGGTCGCCGGGATTGGCGGGGCCGACATCCTTGAATCCGCCCTTGGCCAGGATGGCGGCGGTGAGGGTCAGCTGGGGCGAGAAGCCGGTCTCCACCTGCTTCTTCGACGGCGCGGCGCCGGTCTTGTAGTCCAGGATATGGCCGAAGCCGGCGGGGTCGCGCTCGATGCGGTCGGCCTTGGCGGTGACGGTGAAGGTGCGGTCGCCGACCTTCAGGGTGTGCTCGCCATAGACCTCGACGAACAGGGTGCGGCCGTCGGCGCGGCGCTCCCGCTCCAGGTCCATGACCCATTCGGCGGCCTCGCGGGCCAGGGCGCTCTCGCGGGCCAGGGCCTCCTCGGGCATGCCCTCGGCGCGCAGGGCGGCGAGGTAGAGGGCCTCGAAGATCGCCGCGCCGTCGTCGGGGACCTCGCGGGGGTGGTCCTTGGCGAAGGTCTCGAAGGCGGCGTGGATCGCCGTCCCGCGGGCGCGGGCGTCGATGGCCTCGTCCGGGCGCTGCAGCGGATAGAGCTTTAGGATGTCGCGGGCCCAGACGGCGTAGGGATCGCGGGTCAGGGCCTCGACGCGGGTCACCGCCATCTTGCGCGGGCGGTGCTCCAGGGGCGGGACCGGACGTGGGCGTTCGGCGGGCCGGTAGGTTCCGGCGGCGTCCAGGGCGCGGGCCCAGGCCAGCACGTCGGGGCGGCCGGGAATGGCGACGCCGGCGCCCTTGGCCAGGGTCTCCAGCCGCCAGAGCCAGCGGGACTTGATGGCCGGGGCGCCCTCGCGACGCTCGGTGTGCAGCAGCACGACCTCAGGCGCACAGGCGGCCTGGGCGAAGTCGTGGGCGGCCAGGCCCACCCGGCGTACCGGTGGCGGCAGGCCGATCTTGGCGCGCATGGGCCGGGACAGGAACGGATCGATGGGCGCGCCCTTGGGCCAGACGCCCTCTTCCAGACCGGCGACGATCAGGATGTCGGCGCGGGTCAGGCGGGCCTCGATGGCGCCCAGGATGCGCAGGCGGGGATGGGTGGCGCCGCCGGCCCGCACGGTCTCGCCATCCATCAGCCGCTGGAACAGTTCGGCGAAGGCGCGGGGGCTGGTGTCCGGCAGGCCCTCGGACTCCTCGATCAGCCCGGCCAACAGGCGGGCCAGGCACTCGCCTTCGTGGCCAGACCAGAGCGGGCCGGTTCCGCCTTCGGGGCGGGCGCAGAGAGCCTCAAGGGTTTCGGTCAGGGCCCGCGCGGTGGCGGCGGGGCGGCCATGGCCCACGGCCAGCAGGGGGGCGAGCGCCGCCTGCAGCCGCTGGAGCAGGGCCAGCGCAGGGGGCTCGCACAGACCCTCAAGCGCGGCCCAACTGCGCCGGCGGGCGCCGCGCAGGGCCTTGGCCTCCAGCCCGATGCGGTCGGCGGCGAGGCTGTCCGCCTCGAGGCCGAGGCGGACGAAGGGATGCTTGAGCACCGCCAGCAAGGCGACGGGATCTAAGGGATCGACCAGCAGGCGGGCGAGCAGGCCGGCCAGCACGCCGGGCGGGGCGCCGCCCAGGGGATAGCCGGCCGAGGAGTCGGCGCAGACGTCCCAGCGGGCCAGCTTGGCTTGCACCCGGCGGGCCAGGGACTGTTCGGGGGCGACGAGGGCGGCGGTGCGGCCGGGCACCTCCAACGCCTCCCGCAGCAGGAGGGCGGCGACGGCGGCGGCCTCGTCCTCGGTGCGGGCGGTGACCAGGGACAGGCCGCTCAGGCCCTCGGCGATGGGATCAACGCCATCCGCCTTGCCCTCGGCGCGCAGGGTCTCGATGGCGTCCAGCCAGTCGGCGGTGGCCTTGGCGGGACGCAGGGCCTCATTGATCACCCGCCGACGCCAGCGGCCCTGGGATTCGTAGAGCTTGGAGCCCGGCCAGGGCGTCACCTGGGCGCGGGTCAGGCCGGCGCGGGTCAGCAGGCGCTTCATGGCGCCCTGCGGATGCTGTTCGTCGACCTCGGCCCAAGCCTTGTCGGCCAGGGCTTCATCCAGGCCCGGCAGCACCACCGCGCCCTGAGGCGCCTCGGCGATGACCTTCAAGAGCTCGGCGGTGGCCGGCGCGGTGCCGGTGGAGCCGGCGGCGATCAGCACGCCCTTGGGCGGGTCGATCCGCCACTTGTCGGCCAGGGATTTCAGCAGCGCCACCCGGCGTTGGCTGACATCCACCAGGCCCAGTTCGCGCAGCCGCCGGGGCCAGGCGTCCAGCGCCATTTCCAGGAACTCGCGCGACACCTTCCAGTGCTCTGCGAGGTCGGCCTCGACCAGTTCGGCGAGGCCCTTGTCGGGGGAAACTTCCTCGATCTGCAGACTGTCGAGGAAGCCGCCCAGGGCGTCGGCCAGCTCCAGGGCGGCGGGGGCGTCGAGGTCGCGGTTCAGCGCCTTCTCGTGCGCCTTGACCAGGGCCACCAGCTCGAAGCGGCGCTGCAGGGATCCGATGGCGGCGGGCAGGTCGACGGCCAGGTCGCCGGGCTCGAAGGGCGGTTCGCCCTCGTCCAGGTCACCCAGGGGCCGGATCTGCGGCGGCAGGACCGCGCGACCGCCGCCGGCGGCGACAAAGGCGTCGGCCAGGCTGCGGGCGCCCCGGCGGGTGGGGGTGAGCACCACGGCCTGGGACAGGGCCTCCGGCCCCAGGGGGGTGAGCGCGTCGTACAGGCCTCGCGCCAGGTCCTGGACGAAGGGCCGGTGCGCGGGAATCGAGAACCAGCGCGGGGCGGGGCCTGAGAGCAGGGGGCTCACTGGAGGTAGGCTTCGGCGGCCTCCCGCGCGGCGGGGTCGCCGACGTGGAGCCAGAAGGCGTCCATGACGACGCCGAAGATCCGGCCCTCGTCCTGCAGCCGCCACCACAGCGGCAAGATGGAGAAGGCGCCGTCCGGCTGGTCGTCCAGGAGCTGGGGCTTCATGATCTGGAAGCCGATATTGGCCAGGGGCGCGGGGTTGGCGTCGTCGGCCATGTGGGTGATGCGGCCGGCCTCGTCCATGCGGAAGCCGCGCGGCCCTTCCAGGCCGATCCCCCGCTCGCGCGGCACCAGCAGAACCAGCAGGTCCATGGCCTCGCCGTCCCAGGCGGCCTTCATGGCCTCCAGCGGCGGGGTCTCGCCGCCGACCCAGAGGCTGTCGATATTGGCGACCAGGATCGGGTCCTCGCCCAGCAGGTGGCGGGCGGCCTTGATGCCGCCGCCGGAGTCCAGCAGGGCCGGCCGCTCGTCGGAGATGATGATCCTGGGCGCGGTGGTCCGCTTCGCCAGATGGTCCTCCATCATGTCGGCGAAGTGGTGGACGTTGACGATGGCGGTCTCGATCCCGGCGTCGGCCAGACGGTCCAGCACATGGTCGATCAGGGCCTTGCCGCCGACCTCGACCAGGGCCTTGGGCCGGTCATTGGTCAGGGGGCGCATGCGGCTGCCGATCCCGGCGGCCAGCACCATGGCGGTCTTGATCCGGGTCATGCCCGCGACCCCGCCGGCACATGGGCGTCGAACCAGGCCTTGAGGTCAGCCAGGGACGGATTGGCGAGGCACAGGTCCAGATAGCCCCAGAGCCGGGGCATGAAGGCCGCATAGCGGGGCTTGCCGTCGCGGGTCACCAGCCGGGCGAAGATGCCGAGGATCCGGCTGATATTGAGGGCGCCCAGCGCATGGTAGTCGGCCAGGAAGGCCGGGCGGTCCAGGTCGGGGCGCAGGGCGAAGTAGCGGTCGAGCGCCGCAGCCTCCCGGTCCGGCGACACATCCCGGCGGGCGTCGTGCAGCAGCATGGACAGGTCCCAGGCCGGGTGGGCGCGCACGGCGTCCTGGAAATCCAGCATACCGACCCTGGCCGCGCCATCGCGGTCGGGCAGCCAGATCAGGTTCTCGGCGTGATAGTCCCGATGACAGAAGACGCTGGCCCCGGCCGCGCCGCGTTCAATGATCGGCGCCCAGATGGCGTCCCAGGCGGCGACGGCCTCAGGCGTGAAGTCCAGTTCCGGCTTCAGGCGCGGCAGCCATTCCGGCAACAGGTCGCCGGCGGTCTTCAGGGCCACGGCGTCATAGTCGAGGAACGGCCAGGCCAGACCCTCGTGCTCCAGCACCGGCGGCGGGCTGGCGGCATGCAGCTGAGCCAGGGCCTGGATGGCGGCGTCATAGAGCGGGGCCTCGTCCTGGCCGTCCAGGATCAGGTTCGCGAACAGGCCATCGCCCAGGTCTTCCAGCACGGCCAGGCCGGCGCCGGCGTCGTGGGCGAGGACGGCGGGGCCCGAAAGGCCCTGGGCCTTCAGCCAGGCGGCGACGGTGACGAAGGCCTCCACCCGGCCGGCGGCCAGGCGGGCGAGCGCATTATAGCCGGCGGCGCCCCGCTCGGCCGGACCCCAGGCGGGATCGCAAGGGGCGGTCTCGGCGCTGGGCGGCTGGTCCATGAAGATCAGGCTGCCGCCGCTGGCCGGATAGATCCGCTCATAGGCGCGGGTGGAGGCGTCGCCGGCCAGGGGCTGGCGGCGGGCGTCGGCCAGGCTGTGGCGGGCCAGGAACTCGGCCTTCAGGGCGTCGCGGTCAGAACTCAAGGTCGCGGGTCCTCCAGGCGCCGTGCGGGACGAGATGGGCCTGCCGGCCGTCGCCCTGCGGGCTGATGGTGATGTCGAGCCGGTCGGGGGGCAGATGACCCTCCAGGCGCTCCGGCCACTCAATGAGGGCGGCGCCGTCCTCCAGCGCCTCGTCCAGGCCGATCTCATAGGCTTCGTCCGGGCTGGTCAGCCGGTAGAGGTCGAAGTGGGCCAGGGGAAAGTCCGGCCCGTCATAGAACTGGACCAGGGTGAAGGTCGGGCTGGGGACGTCCGCGTCCGGGGTGGTCAGGGCCCGCACCAGGGCTCGGGCCAGGGTCGACTTGCCGGCCCCCAGCGGGCCGGTCAGGCAGATGGCCTCGCCACGGCGCAGCCGCGACGCCAGGGCTGCGCCCAGGTCTTGCGTCGCCGCCTCATCGGGGAGGCGCAGCTGGACTTCGGGAGCGGACGTCATGGGGGCAACATGCCCTTCGCGGCCGCTTCGGAGCAAGGGGCGCGCGGCGCAGGCCGATTGAGAAATCAGGCCGGGCGAGGTAGGGCGGGGCCATGGCCTCCTCCCTGCTCGCCGCCTACGACGCCCGACTGGCCGCGGGCGTGATCCGTCCCGACCCGGCCCAGGCTGATGGCCTGAAGGCGCTCGCCCGGCTTGAAGCCGACCTTGAGGGCGCAAAGCCCGGCGGCCTGACGGCCCTGTTCAAGAAGCCCGAGAGCCAGCGCGGGGTCTATCTCTGGGGGCCGGTGGGCCGGGGCAAGTCCATGATCATGGACCTGTTCTTCGAGACCGCCCCGGTGGAGAAGAAACGCCGGGTCCACTTCCATGTCTTCATGGGCGAGATCCACCGGCTGATCGACGCCTGGCGCAAGGGCGACGCAGCCGCGCGCAAGGCCCGCTTTGGCCAGCACAAGGGTGACGATCCGATCCCGCCGGTGGCCGATGTGGTGATCGCGCAAAGCCGGCTGCTCTGCTTCGATGAGTTCCAGGTCACCGACATCGCCGACGCCATGATCCTGGGCCGGCTGTTCGAGGCCCTGTTCGCCCGCGGCCTGACTCTGGTGGCGACTTCGAACCGGGTTCCGGACGCCCTCTATAAGAACGGCATCAATCGCCAGCTGTTCGTCCCCTTCATCGAGACCCTAAAGGCGCGGATGGACGTGGTCAGCGTAGCCGGCGTTCACGACTACCGGCTGGATCGCCTGCGGGCGGCGGGGACCTGGTTCTCGCCCAACGATCCCGATAACCAGCGCAGCTTCGCTGCCCTGTGGCGCGACATGCTGGGCGACGAGGCCGAGGTCGGCGAAACGGTGGAGGTGCTGGGCCGCAAGATCCACCTGCCCCACGCCTTCGGCGGCATGGTGCGGGCGAGCTTCTCCAGCCTGTGCGCCGTGGCCCTGGGGCCGAACGACTACATCGCTCTGGCCGAGCGCTTCCACACCGTGTTCCTGGAGGACCTGCCGAAGCTGAACGCCTCACGGCGGGAAGAGGCGCGCCGGCTCGTGACCCTGATCGACGCCCTCTACGAGGCCAAGACCAAGCTGATCGTCCTGGCCGAGGCCGAGCCGACCCTGCTCTATCCGGAAGGGGATGGGGCGTTCGAGTTCGAGCGCACGGCGAGCCGGTTGCAGCAGATGCGGTCGGCGGACTGGTTGGCGGAGGGGTAACACCTCCTTCCTTGCCGTCATGGCCGGGCTTGTCCCGGCCACCCATGAACTCCGTATGCGCCGCCGTTCCGCTGGCAGGGCCGCCGCACCCCAACCTCATCGATCAGGCGCGTATGGGTGGCCGGGACAAGCCCGGCCATGACGGTCAGGTGGTGGGTCCCCCCGATCGCCCATACGGCCCCCCGCCGAAGACCTTAAATTTGGGTGCGGGCACGCCCCGGATCGCCCTTCGGGCGCCCGGAGGATGACGTTCAATTGGGGTGCGGTCAGGCGCGGGCGTAGTACCGCCGCATCAGCAGCCCCGTCCCCACCGCGCCCAGAACCCCCTGCAGCACCGTCAACGAGATCGGCGCGCCGAAGGTCAGCAGGCCTGCGGCCAGGATCAGGCCTGCGGCGCAACCGATGTCGAAGCCGCCTTCGGAGGCGATGTGGAATCGCAGTTGGCAGGGTGCGGCCTGGGAGAGGTTGTAGACCGCGGTCATCAGGGTCGGCGTGTAGAGCCCGGCCACCAGCGCGCCCAGGGCATTGGCGGCCAGGTAGATGGCCGGGTGGGCGCCCGGCGTGGCGGCCAGGGCTCGGATCGCCGTCGTCCCGGCGATGGCGGCGAAGGCGAGGGGGACGGCGCGGCGGCCGTCGCCCGCATCGATGCTGTGGCCGTGGAACAGGCCGATGATCGCGCCGGCCACCGCCGCCAGGGCGAGCGCTCCGCCATAGGCGGTGAAGCTGCTGCCCAGGCCCTGGAACAGGGCGAACTGCCAGGCCCAGTAGAAGCCCGAGGCGAGGAAGCCGTCGGCGGCGAAGAACATGACGCCGGCCCGGACGGCGGCGAATCCGCCCTCGACTTTAGCCGGGACCTCGACCTTGGGCGTGCCAAACAGGGGCAGGGCCGCGCCGGCCTGGGCGAGGCCGGCGAAGCCGAAGGCCCACATGGGGCCGAGCGTCGCCAGCGCCCATCCCCCGACCACCGGGCCGAGGATGCCGACGATCTGGGCGGCGGCCTCGCGGACGCTGACGTGCTTGCCCCGGTGCTCGGCGTCGCCGGCTTGGGCGAAATAGGCGTGATAGCTGGTCCAGTAGAGGGTCTCGCCCAGGGACGAAACGGCCAGGGTGGCGACCAGCATCGGCCCCATGCCCGACACCATGGCCAGCATGGGATATTGGACCGCCGAGGCCAGGCTGCCGGCGATCAGCACGCCGCGCAGGCCGATTCGCTTGCCGAGCGGCAGGACCAGGGGGCGGACCAGGAAGCGGCCCACCAGGATGCCGGCCAGGGCCAGCAGCACCTCGGGCAGGCTCAGCCCCGCCTTCAGCAGGAAGACGCCGAAGAAGACGCCGCCGAGCGCCATGGCCAGGGAGTGCAGGCCATAGTGCAGATTGAGCAGGTTGACGGTGCGGTTGCCGAGAAAGGCCATCTGATCCCCATGGCCGGTCTCGGCGGTAAGCGGAGCCTAGACGTCTGCCCGCTCCGCCTCAATGAGGGCCTTAGTCCCGGTCAGGCGCGCCCAGGGGGAAGTAGGCCCGATAGGGGCGGGCCTCGTCGACGGCGCGGGCCATGGAGGGCCGGGCCAACAGGCGGGCGCGGTAGGCCCGCAGGTTGGCGAACCCGGCCGGGATCTCATGAGTCCAGTCGGCGTAGAACAGGGACGGCGCGGCGGCGCAGTCCGCAAGGCTGAACTGACCGGCGGCGGCCCATTCGCGGCCGGCCATCCACTGGTCCAGCCAGCCATAGATCTTGTCCAGCATGGCCTTGGCCTCGGCCACCTCGACGGCGTCGCGGCGCTCGGGCGGGCGCAGGGCGTCATTCACCACCCGCTGCATCTGGCCCATGACCTGGTTGTCGAAGATGCGGTCCATCATGCGGACTTCCAGGGCCGCGTCGGGATCGGCGGGGATCGGGGTGAAGGGGCCTGGATAGCGGTTCTGCAGGTGCTCGATGATCGTCGAGCTCTCCATCACCTGTTTGTCGCCGTCGACCAGCAGGGGGAAGCGGGCCACGGGCCACATCTCCGCCAGCCGCTCATAGACCCCCGGATTGGACGGATCGACATTGGCCAGGGTGAAGGGGGTGGCGTTCTCGTAGAGCGGGATCAGCACCTTCCAGGTGTAGGACGAGAAGGGATGGCCATAGAGGGTGAGGGACATCTGACTGATCCTGTTTTGCAATCGGTTGTGACCCTATCGGCCCGATCCTAAATTGCAACTGGTTGTTGGCGAGTCGGCAGGATGGATGAGGCGCACCGGTCGGGCTGTCCGATCAATCTGACCCTGGAGGTGGTGGGCGACCGTTGGAGCCTGATCCTCATCCGCGACATGATGTTCGGCAATCGCCGGCATTTCCGCACCCTTCTGACCCAGTCGGAAGAGAAGATCGCCTCGAACATCCTGGCGGACCGGCTGAAGCGGCTGACCGCCAAGGGGCTGCTGACCAAGGTCGATGATCCCAGCCACAAGCAGAAGGCGCTCTACAGCCTGACCGAGGAGGCGATCCAGCTGTTGCCGGTCCTGGCCCAGATGGGCGCCTGGGGGCGGCGCTGGCTGCCCGTGACGCCGGAGCTGTCGATCCGCGCCCAGCTGCTGGACGAGGGCGGGCCGAAGCTGTGGGCTGAGCTGATGGACGAACTGCGGGCGATCCACCTGGGCGCGCCTTCGCCGAAGACGTCGGGCTTCGCCAAGCTGCAGGCCGCCTATGAGGCGGTGGTCGCGCAGGAAGCCGCTAAGGCGCCTGCTAAGGCGCTCTGAGGCTTTCCACGAGGTCGCGGGCGAAGGGGCGCAGGGCGTCCAGGTTGCGCACCACCAGGGTCAGGTCGCGGACCGCCCAGTCGTCGGTGAGCTCGACCACGGACAGACCCACGGTGCCGGCGACCCGCTGGGCGGTGGTGTGGGGCACGACGCCGACGCCCACCCCGGCCTCCACCAGCCGGCAGACCGCATCGAAGCTGCGCAGTTGCACCCGCAGGATCAGGCTGCGGCCAAGCCGCGCGGCCTTGGCGGCGAGGAAACGCTGCAGGGCGCTGGAGCGGTCCAGGCCCACGAAGTCGAAGGCCAGCACCTCGGCGAAGTCCACCGGGCCGCGCCCGGCGAGCGGATGGCCCGGCGGGGTGACCACCACGAAGCGGTCGGAGCGGAAGGGATAGGTCTCCAGCGGCCCCACATCGACGGTGCCAGCGACGATGCCGATATCGGCCACGCCTTCGGCGATCAGGCCGACGATCTCGTCGCTCAGGCGTTCTTCCAGGTCGATGCGGACATTGGGATGCTCGGCGAGAAACCCGGACAGGGCCTCGGGCAGGAACTCGGTGGAGGCGTTGGTGTTGGCCAGGATCCGCACCTCGCCGGAGACGCCCTTGGTGTAGGCGTCCAGGTCCTCGCGCAGGCGGGCGGCCTGCTCCAGCATGGCCCGGGCGTGCTTGACCAGGGTGCGGCCAGCGGCGGTGGGCGTGACGCCGCCGCGGCTGCGGACCAGCAGGGCGGAGCCGATCTCTTCCTCCATGCCGCGGATGCGAGCCGACGCCGCGGCCAGGGCCAGGCGGCTGCGCTCGGCGCCATGGGTGATGGAGCCGGCCTCCACCACGTCGCTGAACAGGCGCAAATCGGTCAGGTCAAAGCGCATCTTCGTCTCTCGCGAAGGGACCATACAGGAAATGCGCATTGTCATGGCGTTTTCCAGGGGGCAGGTTTCGTCTGGGGCGAAGTCTGGCCCGTTGCGGTCTCCGTAGCGGCGCCTGCAAGCCCTTCGTTGACACCCCGGGGACGCGGCTTAAAAGCGGAGCCGCCTCGTCTCCATTCGGAACGCCATCATGACCGACGCCTCCGGCGCGCCCCGCCAACGTCCGCTGTCGCCGCACCTTCAGGTCTGGCGGTGGCACATCACCATGTTCACCTCGATCGCCCACCGGGCCACGGGGGTCGCGCTGTATGTCGGCGCGCTCATCCTCGCCGGCTGGTGCGTGGCGCTCGCCTCGGGGCCGGACGCCTATCTGGCCTATATGACGATCCTGGGCTCGCCGCTCGGCAAGCTGGTGTTCTTCGGCCTGACGATCTCGGTCTTCTACCACCTGGCCAACGGCGTGCGTCACCTGATGTGGGACGCCGGCGCCGGCCTGGACATCAAGTCCGCCAACTTCACCGCCGTCTCGGCCATCGCCTTCGCCATCGCGGCCACCGTCGCAGTCTGGGGCATCGCCGCCATGACCGGAGCGCTGAGCTAATGTCCGCCGAATTCCGCACACCTCTTTCCCGCGCCCGCGGCCTGGGCTCCGCCAAGCACGGCGCCACCCACTGGGTCGCCGAGCGCGTCAGCGCCATCGCCCTGGTGCCCCTGGTCCTCTGGGCCGTCTTCGGCGTGATCCGCCTGGCGGCCGGCGACTATGGCGTCGCCGTCGACTGGGTCGGCCAACCGCTGAACGCCGTGCTGCTGGTCCTGCTGATCGCCGTGGCCTTCTGGCACATGGCCACCGGCGTCCGGGTCATCATCGAGGACTACATCCACAAGATGCTGACCAAGACGGCGCTGCTGCTGGCCAACATGTTCATCGCCGTCCTCGCGGGCGGTCTCGCCATCTTCTCCATCCTCAAGGTCGCGCTGGGAGGCGCTCTCTGATCCCATGGCGACGTATCAATTCACCGATCACAAGTTCGATGTGGTGGTCGTCGGCGCCGGCGGCTCCGGCCTGCGCGCCGCCCTGGGCTGCGCCCAGGCCGGCCTGAAGACGGCCTGCATCACCAAGGTCTTCCCGACCCGCTCGCACACCGTGGCCGCCCAGGGCGGCATCTCGGCCAGCCTGGGCAATATGGGCGAGGACGACTGGCGCTGGCACATGTACGACACCGTCAAGGGGTCGGACTGGCTGGGCGACCAGGACGCCATCGAATATCTCACCCGCAATGCGCCCGCCGCCGTGTACG
>CAZXVO010000073.1:0-18085 GCA_964643835.1 uncultured Phenylobacterium sp.
GCCTTGTAGGTTGCTCCCAAAATATGGGGATGGCGCCGGGTGGCGGCGTCAAGTCAATTGAGCCCAAGTCCGCGCCTGAGTCGATGCTCGGCCGCGGACCTCGCCGCTGCTCTAGTTTAAATGCTTAGAGCATTTTTTGATCCGATAGCCGTTTCGCACCTATCGGAAAACGCTCGCGAAAGGTCGCCTTGAAGATGTTCCAGCCTGTCCAGATGGCCATCTCCGCCGACCGTCGGCGCATGGCTATTCGGGTGGCCGGCTACTACTTCCTGCAGACCGCCACGCTGGTCACCCGCGCGATCGACGAGGATCTGCTGACCGCCCTGGTCTTTCTGGGCGTCACCCGGGCCAATGTGCGTCCCCTGCAGGAGGATCCGGTCCAGGACGCGACCTTCGCCGCTGCGGACAATGTGCCGCCGGAGGAGATGCGCCGACCGGTCAGTGTCTACGCCGTCGCCAAGGACCTGCGCCTGCCCTATGAGACCGTGCGTCGGCATGTCACCAAGCTGCGCGAGGCCGGCATGGCCGAGGCCGGGCCGGGCGGGATCTGGATTCCCAATCGGGTCCACCTCTCGCCGGGGCTGATGTCCGGCTTGGCGGAAAACTGGGAGGTCGCCCGGCGCTTCCTGCGCGACGCCATCACGGTTGGGGCGATCCCGGGGACCGAGCCCGCGCTGGTCGGGCCTGACGTCAGCCGGCGCACGGTTCGGCTGTCTATCGACTACTTCCTCGACAGCCTGACCGAGATGGCGCGCATCGTGGAACTGGACGCGCTGAGCCTGTTGATCGGCATGGCCGTGGCGCGGGGCAACATGCAACACTTCGCCCAGGACCGTGAGACCGCCGAGACCTATGCGGGGATCGACGCGATCCCGCCGGACGCTGTGCGCCGCCCGGTGAGTGTCTATGCGGTGTCAAAGGGGCTGGGCCTGCCCTACGAGACCACCCGCCGATACGCTCGGCGCCTGACCAAGGAGGGCTGGCTGGAGCGCAAGGCCGACGGAGGCCTGATCCTGCCGGCGGAGGTGCTGGCGCGTCCGGAGCTTCTGCAGGCCGCCCTGCAGTTCGCGGGCTCCACCTACGCCTATCTCCTGCGCCTGTCCGAGATCGGCGTGCCCCCAGCGGACCAGGGCGTGGTGCCGCGCCAGCCCTGAGTTTCGGCTAAAGCCTCAGGCCGCGCGCCGATGGGCCGGGGCTTGGCCGATCCGGAACCGGCCCACCAGGTTCGACAGGTCCACAGCGTCGCGGGCGAGCGCATGGCTGGCGGCGGTGGATTCCTCGACCATGGCGGCGTTCTGCTGGGTCACCTGGTCCATCTCGTTGACCGCCAGGTTGACCTCGCCCAGGGCCGAGGCCTGATCTTGTGACGACGCCGCGATCTGGCGCACCAGGGTGTTGATCTCGCCCACCTTGCCCACGATCAGTGACAGGGCCTCGCCGGTTTGGCCCACCAGGCCGACGCCGGTGGACACGTTGCGTCCGGATACCTCAACCAGGTCCTTGATCTCCTGCGCCGCATGGGCGGAGCGCTGGGCCAGGGCTCGGACTTCCGAGGCGACGACGGCGAAGCCCTTGCCGGCGTCGCCAGCCCTCGCGGCCTCGACCCCGGCGTTCAGGGCCAGCAGGTTGGTCTGGAAGGCGATCTCGTCGATGACGCCGATGATCTGGCCGATCTGGCTGGACGAGGCTTCAATCTCGCTCATGGCCGCAATGGCCTGAGTCGCCACCTGGCCGCCGCGTTCGGCGTCGGTCGCGGCCTCGGTCACGGCGGCGTCGGCGGCGCGGGCGCCATCGGCTGACTGGCGGACCGTGGTGGTGATCTCCTCGACCGCCGCGGCGGTCTGCTCCAGGGTCGCCGCCTGGCGCTCGGTGCGCCGCGACAGGTCGTCCGAGGCGTGGCTGATCTCGCCGGCCCCGGACTTGATGGCCTCGGCGTGCTCCAGGATCACCACCATGGTCTCCTCAAACTGGCGGATGGCCTGGTTGAAGTCCTCTTTCAGCTTCCGGTACGAGGCCGGGATGTTGTCGTCGATCCGGTGGGTCAGGTCGCCTTGAGCCAGGCGCTCCAGGGCTTGGCTGACGGCGGTCATGGCGGCCTTCTGCTCGGCTTCCGCCTTGGCGCGGATCTCTTCAGCGTAGCGGCGCTCGGCCTCGATCTGGCGGCGCTGCTCGGCGGCCTCGGTCTCGCTCTGGCGGCCGGCCATGGCCTCCTTGAAGGCGCCGAGGGCCCGGGCCATGGCGCCGATCTCGTCGCTGCGGCCAGCGTGCGGCGGCACGATGGTCAGGTCGCCCTGGGCCAGGCGCTCAGTCGCGGCGGTTACATCAGTGATGGGCTTCACCAGAACACGGTTGGCCAGGACGTTCAGGGCCACGGCGAGGGCGATCCCGGCGGCCAGCACCACGAACATCAGGCTGCGGGCGTTCTTGTCCTGCTTGACCGCCTGGCCGCTGGCCTTGACCGAATTGGCCTCTATCGCATCCCCGGCCTTGGCCATGCCGTCTTCCAGAGCGTCGAACCTGGCCTTGAAATCGGGGAGGGCGGTCTTGGCCGCCGCCGGGTCGGTAGCCGCCAGGTCCACGATACGCTGGGCCGACGCGATATAGTCGGCGAGCGGGGTCTTCAGGTCCTCCAGCAGGGCCCGTTCCTCCGGCCGCGTGACCAGCTTGTCGTTCGCCGCCAGGCTGTCCTCGAACAACTGAGCGTGCTGGGCGACATCGGCCTTCACCTCGGCGATAGAGACGCCGTTGGAGGGGTCGCCCGACATGATCGCCGCCAGCACATCCGAGTGCAGGGCGTCGTGCATCATGTCCGCTTGCATGTGGTTGCGCAGGATGGTCGCCGCGAGCGTGCTGTTCTCCAGGGCGCGGGTCAGGCCGAAGGTGACCCCGAGACCAATGCCGGCGCTGGCCACACCCAACACGAGTATGAGAAGTCCGGCTAGATTGATCCGACCCTTGAGGGACTGCAGGTTCATGACACGCCCGGCTGATTGGCAGATGCGGCAAACCCTGGTCCGCAGCCGTTTCGCCATGGTTAAGAAACTCCTCCCCCCATTTTGGGCGACCTTATGTCGCAAGACCTGGGCGGGCGCGACAAACGCGGAAGTTGTATTTCGGGTCGCGCGCGGTCTGCGCCATGGCCAGGCGGCGTCGGGCGGCTTATGGCGGGCCCGCACCTAGAGCATTTTCCGATAAGTGTGAAACGGTTATCGGATCGAAAAATGCTCTAAACTTTTGAATTAGAGCCCTTTTTATCCGATCTGACGGGTTTAGTCAGATCGGAAAGGGCTCTCGGAGCCCACGCCTTGAACGATCAGACCACCGCCCTGGATCGCAATGGTGTCGGCATCGCCCTGCGGGTCGCGGCCATGGCCTGCATGGCGACCCTGGCGGCCCTGGTGAAGTGGTGCTCGGCCAAGGGCGTGCCGGTGCTGGAAGTGATCTTCTTCCGCAACGCTTTCGCCTTCATCCCCGTCATCATCTACATCTCCAGGACTTCCAGCTTCTCGGTGCTGAAGACCAAGCGGCCGCTTGGTCACCTGATGCGCGCGACCGTAGGCCTGACAGGGATGGTCTGCGGCTTCATGGCGGTGGCCCGGCTGCCGCTCACACAGTCGACGGCGATCTCCTTCTCCTCGCCCCTGTTCATGACCGCCCTGTCGGCCCTGATCCTGAAGGAACCGGTGGGCGTGCACCGTTGGGCCGCCGTGGGGGTGGGCTTTCTGGGCGTGCTGATCATGGTCCATCCGGACCCTGCCCACATGGCTTTCACCGGAACGATCCTGGCCATTGTCGGCGCCATGGGCGCGGCCGGCGCCATGATCACCATCCGCGAGATCAGCCGCACCGAGCCCGGCCCGACCATCGTCTTCTATTTCACCCTGGCCGGCATGGTGCTGGGCCTGGCGGGCGCGCCGTTCGGCTGGATCATGCCGGACACACAGACCCTGCTGCTGCTGATCACCGCCGGCCTGATCGGCGGGGTGGGCCAGCTATTACTCACCGAGTCCCTGCGCAACGCCCCCGTCGCGGTGGTCGCGCCCTTCGACTACAGCCAGCTGGTCTGGGCCAGCCTGATCGGCTTCTTCGTCTGGAGCGAGACGCCCCAGCTGACCACCCTGATCGGCGCCCTGGTGGTGGCCGGCAGCGGGGTCTACATCCTGTTCCGCGAGACCCGGGGTTTTCGCCGGGGGGCTTAAACCGTCTGTCGCGATCCCCACATCGAGGGGGAAGGGACATGAAGCATGGTCCGAACCGCCGCCCTCATCGTCGCCGCCTGGGCCTGCGCGAGCGCCGCTTTCGCCCAGGCTCAACCCCCGCCGCCTGACACCAGCTGGGCGGAACGCGTGATGGATCGACCGCGCCAGCTCGGCCTCGAAGCCGAGCTCAACGCCCTGGACGCCCGCCTGCGTAGCGAACAGAATCTCGCGGCCCTGCAGGCCCAATCCCAGCCGCCGCGCCTGCCTCCCTCGCCCGAGGCGCCGAACGTGATCCCGCCGCTTCCGCCCCTGACCCAGCCGGTCTGGCCTTCCATCCCGGAGGCGGCGCTGGCGGCCTCCCGCGCCCGGATCGAGGCGATCCTCGCCGAGCGGCGCTGACAGCCGCGCCGTTCCGACGCATCCTGCGCCCTGGTTCGGCGTTCAGCCCGGAACCTGAAGGGGAGCGACCATGCGCTGGGATGGCGGCAAGCGGGGCGGTAATATCGAGGATCGGCGCGGGATGGGTCCCGTCGCGGCGGGCGGTGTCGGGATCGGCGGCCTGGTGCTGGCCGCCATCGGCTATTTCGTGTTCGGCATCTCGCCGTCCGACACCCTGGGCGCCTTGCAGCAGACCGGCGCCGGCCAGGAACAGAGCCAGGAAGGCTTCCGCGGCACGCCGCAGGATCGCGACGCCCAGTTCGTCGACGTGATCGAACAGTCGACCACCGATGTCTGGAGCGCAGAGTTCAAAGCCCGTGGCCGCGCCTACCAGCGGCCGGCGGCCGTGGTGCTCTATGACCAGTCCACCGGCACGGGCTGCGGGCTTGGGCAGTCGGCCATGGGGCCGTTCTATTGTCCGGCCGATGAGAAGGTCTATCTGGACTTGAGCTTCTGGCAGGAGCTGTCGGGCCGGTTCGGGGCCCAGGGCGAGGCGGCGCGGGCCTATGTCATCGCCCATGAGATCGGCCATCACGTCCAGAAGCTGACCGGCCAGACCGACCGCGCCGAGCGGATGGGCGCGCGCGGCGCCGACTCCGGCTCCGTGCGGCTGGAGCTGCAAGCCGACTGTTACGCCGGCGTCTGGGTCGCCCACGCCGCCGAGGCTTCAGGCGGGGCGGTAAGTTTGACCTCTCAGGATGTCGAGGACGGACTTGGCGCAGCCGCGGCCGTGGGTGACGACACGCTGCAGCGCCAGGCCCAGGGCCAGGTTGTGCCGGACAGCTTCACCCACGGGACCAGCGCCCAGCGCATGCGCTGGTTCAGGACCGGCGCCGAGAGCGGTGATCTCGGCGCCTGCGACACCTTCAACGCTTCACGCCTCTAGGCCTTCTTCACCGGGCAGGTGTTGACGCCCAACAGGCTGTAGAGCGGGCAAAAGCCCAGGGCGCCGGTGAGCAGTGGCACAAGGCCCAGATAGGCCCAGGGAGTCTTCGGCCCAACGAAGGCCAGGGACAGCACCGCCAGGCCGGCGATCACGCGGAGCACGCGGTCGAGACCGCCTTCGTTCTTGGGCATGCGAACCTCCATCTCATGTGCGGGGCGTTCCCCCGCGTCGATGGCGACAAGCTGCGCCCTGGCGACCGCGCCGTCTGTGACCAAGTCACGTTCCCAGCTGATTTCAGCTCACATCCTCGGCCAGCCGCCGCAGAGCGGCGGGGCGGAGCAATCGGATCCGCCCTCGCGCCAGGTCGACCACGCCGGCCCGGGCCATCAGGCCGAGCTGGCGGCTCACCGCCTCCCGGGCTGAACCAATCTCGGCCGCCAGGTCCGCATGGGTCGCGCGCACCTCCTCGGAGGCGTCCGCCAGTCGCAGGAGCGCGGCGGCGATGCGGGTCTCCAGCCCGGTGAAGGCCAGGGCCTGCACGACGTGTTCAAAGTCTCCGAACCGGCCGGCGACCGAGGCCAGGACCGCGGCGCGGAAGATCTCGTCCTCCGCCATCAGCCGGTCAAAGGCGCCAGGCGGGATCAGGATCGCCTCAACCAGATCCTCAGCCACACCCTCCGCCGCATAGGAGGCGCCCACCACGAGACAGGAAAAGGTCTGCAGGCATATTTCCCCGGGACGCACGCGATAGAGCACGATCTCCCGGCCGTTTGCGGCCGTCAGGCCCACCTTCACAGAACCGCTGCGGACCGCGAGGAAGCCGCGGCAGGGGTCTCCCGGCCGGAACAGGACATCTCCCGCCGCGGCCTTCACCGCCACGGCGCCCGGAACAGCGGAGGCCCGGCCGGTGAGCGTGTCCACGCCTAGGCGTCCACCGCCGGCGCCGGCTCCAGGCCCAGGCAGACATTGACGCAGCGCCGGGCCAGCAGGTCGCCGGCGTCCAGTAGCGGCCTGCGGACATCGTCCTTGGCCAGCACGAGCGGCACCTCAGTGCAGCCGGCGATGACGGCCTCCGCGCCCTCGGCGACCAGCACCTGGGCCAGCTCCGCCATGGCGGCGCGGGCCTCGGGGCCGGTGTCGCCGCCCTTGATCCGGTACAGCAGCGCCATGAAGGCCTCCTGCTGTTCGGAGGGCAGGGTGACCAGGCTCATGCCCTGGGCGGCGATGTATTCGCGATAGAGCTTGATGGCCTGCTTGGTGCCCAGCACGCCGGCCCGCTTGGCGCCGGTGTCCCGCGCCGCCGTCGTCGCCGTGCCTATCATGTCGATCAGCGGCAGGCCGGAGGCCCGGCTGACCAGGTCGCCATAGGCGTGGGCCGTGTTGCAGGCGATGGCCAGCACCTGGGCGCCGGAGTTGCGCAGGCCGAGCGCCATCTCAGCCAGGACCGGACCCGGCTTGGCGAACACATCGTTACGGTCCGGCACCTGGGGGTTGATGTCCACCAGCACTCGCAGGTGATCCTGGTCGGTCTTGGCCGGGGTATAGGCCTGGACCTTGGTCAGGAAGTCGAGGGTCGCCGCCGGGCCCATGCCGCCCAGCACGCCGAGAACCTTGGTCTTGCTCATTACAGGTGGCCCTCCAGCACCGAGTGATAGCCGAACAGGCCCTGGGCTCCGCCGGTGTGCAGGAAGACGACGGTCTCGCCCTTGAACATCCCCTGCTTGGCCAGGGCCATCAGGCCCTTCATCGCCTTGCCGCTATAGACGGGGTCGAGCAGCAGCCCCTCGGTGCGGGCGGCCAGCTTCAGGGCCTCGATCACCGCCTCGTCCACCAGGCCATAGCCCTCGCCGACATAGTCGCAGTCGGCCACGGTCATCTCGCGGCTCACCCGGTCGCCATGGCCCAGCATCTCGGCGGTGGCGACGGCCAGCTTGTGGACATTGGCTTCCTGCGTTTCCTTCGGCGCGCGCACCCCGATCCCCAGCACTGGGATGTCGGCGCCGGCCAGGGCCAGGCCGGCCACCAGGCCCGCATGGGTGCCGGCGCTGCCGGTGGCGGTGACGATGCGGTCGATCTTCAATCCTTGCGCGTCCGCCTGGCGCACCAGCTCCAGGGCGCAGTCCACATAGCCGAGGGCGCCGATGGTGTTGGAGCCGCCGCCAGGGATCACATAGGGCTTGCCGCCCTTGGCGCGGATCTCCTCGGCCACCTGCTCCAGGGCCGCGTTCATGTCCGAGCCGGCCGGAACCCGGCGCGACTTGCCGCCCAGCAGGTGGTCGAGCAGGACGTTGCCCGAGCCCTGGTAGTCGATGGCGTTGGTGGCCACGCGCTCTTCCAAGATGACCTCGCAGGCCAGGCCGAACTTCGCGGCCGCCGCGATGGTCTGGCGCACATGGTTCGACTGGACCGCGCCCTGGGTGACCAGGGTGTCGGCGCCCGCAGCCAGGGCCGCGCCGACCAGGAACTCCAGCTTGCGGGTCTTGTTGCCGCCGCCGGCCAGGCCCGTGCAGTCGTCGCGCTTGATGAACAGGTTCAGCCCGCCCAGGGCCTCGCCCAGCCGGGGCGCGGCCTCCAGCGGGGTCGGCAGGTGGGCGAAGCGAGCGCGGGGAAAGCGGGCGAGATGCATGGTCTACTCCTCAGAGACCTCGTCCCTACCACCATCCCCGCGCGGATTGCAGCCCTAGGCGAAGGGCGTTGAGGCCATCAGCACCGGCGTGGCCACCATGCCCAGGCCGACAATGCCCGCCATCCAGACCAGCGAGCGGATCTGCGGCACGCCGAAGGCGTAGAGCGGCACATAGAGCACCCGCGCGCCGAGGTAGATCTGAGCCCCCAGGGCGGTCATAGGGGTGTGGATGTCGGCCAGGTGGGCGATCAGCACCGCGCCCAGGAACAGGGGCAGGGTCTCGAACAGGTTGGCCTGGGCCCTCTGCAGGCGTTCGGCCCCGGCCGACAGGGCCGGCATCTGGCCGTCCCGGGCGCTGGTGTTCCACTTCATCCCGTACTGGCTGGTGCGGGCGAAGTCGAAAAGCAGGATCTGCACAAAGGCCAGGACCAGGACCCAGGCCGCCATTGTCAGTTCAACCGTCATTGTCGCCCCTCCCAGGCGTTGTGGAAGGGGCCACGATGGGCCTGCGCCGCGCGGGGCGCAACCGTGACGCGACGGCGCCTTACGGCTTGAGTTTCTTGGGCAATGCCTCGACCTCGGCCGGGCTGAGCTTGGTCATCGCCTTCAGCATGCACGGGCTCAGCATGCCCATGTGTGAGACCTTGATGTCCAGGTCGAGCGGCTTGCAGATCAGGCTGGCGCCCCCGGTGGGCGTCACGACCAGGGGATCGCCGAAGCCGACGCCGGACAGGCAGGCCCCGTTCATGTCGAAGCGCCAGACCTCCTTGCGGCCCATGGCGACATAGAGGGTCTGGCTATCGGCGGCCCGGTGATTGCCCATGTCCGACAGGCGGAAACAGGTCCCGCTCTGGGCGGCGGCGGGGCCGGCGAGGGCCAGGGCGAATAGGGTGAGCAACAGGGGGCGAAGCGTCATGGCCGGTCTCCGGAACGCATCTGGGCCTGAAAATCTGGGCCTGGAAACAAGTACGCCAGGGCGACCAGGCTGGCAATTTGCACGATCCCTGGACGCCCGCCCCCTGCCGCGTCAGGCGCGGTGGGGCGCGGCGGCTTGGACCCCGTGTCCGGCCTGTGGCCGCGGGGGAGCGTCGAGCACGCGCCGGGCTCCGGCCGCCAGGGCGGCGGCCAGCAGTCCCAGCATCACCGACATCGTCGCTTCCGCTAGGCCGGGCGCCAACGTCGCCAGGTCAGGGGTCGGCCGGACATTGGCTATGCCGATGAAGCAGTTGAGCAGGGTGTAGGCGGCGGCGGTAAGGCCGAAAAGCGGGGCGGAGACCGCGATGGCCGAGAGCATGGCCAGCCGCCGGGCGCGGCGGGCGGGATCGGCCCGGTCACCCTGAGCGGCCTGCATCGCCCACAGCGCCGCCGCGGCGAAGATGCTCAGGATGAGGAGCGCCATGATCGCCTGAACGACCGGAGTCGCGTGGGTGACGACCATCGCGCCGCTGAGCCGGGTTGAGGCCAGGCCGGGGTCGGCGGCCCAGGCGCTGCCGCCCAGGGCGCAGGCGCAGAGCGCAAGAAGAAGCGACTTACGGGACATAGCGGTTTCCTCCATTGGTTTACACCTGTAGTTCTATTTCACACTACACTTGTAAATCGGCACGTCAACATGCCTTCCCCCGACGCCCGATCGGGCCTAGTCTTGGGTCCTATCCTCGGGGGGCCGCGCGCAAGCGGCTGAGAGGCGGGTAAGCCCGCGACCCGTCGAACCTGATCCGGGTCATGCCGGCGAAGGGAAGGATGCCGGCCGCGCCCCGCACCGCCTTTCCTTAGCCGAAGGACCCTCGAACGAGAGGACGCCCCGCGGTGAACATCCAGACCCCGATCGCCAACGCCATTCCCACGGGCGAACGCCCCGGTTCGCGCAAGGTCTATCAGCCCGGCGTGCTGTGGCCCGACATCCGCGTGCCGTTCCGCGAGGTGGCGGTGCACCCCTCGGCCAACGAGCCGCCGGTGACCATCTATGACCCGTCCGGCCCCTATACCGACCCGACCGCCAAGATCGACATCGAGCAGGGCCTGTCGCGCACCCGCGAGCCCTGGGTCGTGTCCCGCGGTGACGTGGAGCTCGTGGAAAATCCGCGCGAGGTGAAGCCGGAGGACAACGGCCATGCCAAGGGCGAGCACCTGGCGCCCCAGTTCACCGCGCCCCGCCGCGTCTATCGCGCCAAGGGCGCCGCCGCCGTCACCCAGCTGGAATACGCCCGGCGCGGGATCGTCACGCCGGAAATGGAATATGTCGCCATCCGCGAGAACCTGCGCCGTCAGGCCAACGATGGGGCGATCCGCGACGGCGAGGACTTCGGCGCTTCGATCCCGGACTTCGTGACTCCGGAGTTTGTCCGTGACGAGATAGCCCGTGGCCGGGCGATCATCCCGGCCAACATCAACCACACCGAACTTGAGCCGATGGCCATCGGCCGCAACTTCCTGGTCAAGATCAACGCCAACATCGGCAACTCGGCGGTGCTGTCCACCGTGGCCGACGAGGTGGACAAGATGGTCTGGGCCATCCGCTGGGGCGCCGACACGGTCATGGACCTGTCCACCGGTCGCAACATCCACAACATCCGCGACTGGGTGATCCGCAACTCGCCGGTGCCGATCGGCACGGTGCCGATCTACCAGGCTCTGGAGAAGGTCAACGGGATCGCCGAGGACCTGAACTGGGAAGTGTTCCGCGACACCCTGATCGAACAGGCCGAGCAGGGGGTGGACTATTTCACCATCCACGCCGGCGTGCGGCTGCCCTACATCCCGCTGACCGCCAAGCGGGTCACCGGCATCGTCTCGCGCGGCGGCTCGATCATGGCCAAGTGGTGCCTGGCGCATCACCGCGAGAACTTCCTCTACGAGCACTTCGAAGACATCTGCGAGATCATGCGGGCCTACGACGTGTCGTTCAGCCTGGGTGATGGCCTGCGGCCCGGCTCCATCGCCGACGCCAATGACGCAGCCCAGTTCGCCGAGCTGGAGACCCTGGGCGAGCTGACCAAGGTGGCCTGGAAGCATGGCGTGCAGGTGATGATCGAAGGCCCCGGCCACGTGCCGATGCACAAGATCAAGCACAATGTCGAAAAGCAGCTCGAGGTCTGCGGCGAGGCGCCCTTCTACACCCTCGGCCCGTTGGTCACCGACGTGGCGCCTGGCTACGATCACATCGTCTCGGCCATCGGCGCAGCGATGATCGGCTGGTTCGGCACCGCCATGCTTTGCTACGTGACGCCCAAGGAGCACCTGGGCCTGCCCGACCGCGAGGACGTGAAGCAGGGGGTGATCGCCTACAAGATCGCCGCTCACGCCGCCGATCTGGCCAAGGGCCATCCCACAGCCCGCGCCTGGGACGACGCCCTGTCTCGCGCCCGGTTCGAGTTCCGCTGGGAGGACCAGTTCAACCTGGGCTTCGATCCCGAAACGGCCCGCGAGTACCACGACGAAAGCCTGCCCAAGGAGGCCTTCAAGACCGCGCACTTCTGCTCCATGTGCGGGCCGAAATTCTGCTCCATGAAGATCAGCCAGGAAATCCGCGACACCGCCGCCAAACAGAACGACGTCGCCACCGGCCTGGCCGAAATGGCCGGCAAGTTCCGCGATGGCGGTGGCGAGATCTATGTGAAACAATAAATCCGCTCATCCCCGCGAAAGCGGGGACCCAGCTTTTTTTTGTTCAGTTCAGTTCGGTCGAGAGGTCCTCCCATCGCGGGTTGAACCTCTCGATCAGCTCCAGCTTCCAAGCCCTGCGCCACTTCTTCATCATCCGCTCGCGTGCGAAGGCGGCCGCGCGGGTCTCGAAAACCTCATACCAGACCAGCATCGACACCCCGTACTTGGCCGTGAAGCCTTGGCGCGCCTTTTCGCGATGCTCCCAGGCGCGGTGCGCAAGATTGTCGGTCGACCCGATGTAGAGGGTCCCGTTCCTCTGACTGGCGACGATATAGGTGTAGAAACTCATCGAACAAAAAAGCCTGGGTCCCCGCTTTCGCGGGGATGAGCGGATGTGAGAGAATAGAACAAAAAGGGAACAATATGCAACCGCTCACACCTGGCTCGATCTTCAAGGGCCTCGATCTCTCCGACCGGGATTTCACCGACGCGGACCTGACCGAGGCGGTGTTCGAAGACTGCCGGTTCGAGGACGTGCAGATCTCGGGCGCGGGGTTTGAGGGCGCGCGGTTCAAGGCCTGTCGGTTCGTACGCTGCCGGATTGCGCATGCCGAGTTTCGCGAGGCGCGGTTCGAGGACTGCGTGTTCTCGGAAGCCCAGCAGGGCGTGGCCTTCGCCTTCTCGCGGCTGGACGAGGCGGTGTTCGTCCGCTGCGACCTGTCCTTCGCCCGGTTCGACCGGACCGGGCTTTATGGGGTCAGTTTCGAGGCCTGCAATCTGCGGGGCTCCAGTTTCATCAAGGCCGACTTCGCCAAGGCCCTGGGCCGCAGCGTCGTGCGCACGGCCGGCGGCTTCGCCGGCAGCAATCTGGAGCTTGCGGACCTCTCCGAGCTGCGGCTGCCCGGTGGCGATTTCAGCCGCTGCTCGTTCCGCGAAGCAGACCTGGCCAACGCCGATCTGGAAGGCGCGGACCTGCGCGAGGCCGACCTGTTCCAGGCGACCACCTATGGGCTGAAGCTGGCGCGGGCCGACCTGCGCAGGGCCGAGGTTAGCGGCCTGGACCTGAAGGCCCTGGGGTCCATCGAGGGCCTGCGCATCACCCTGGACCAGCAGGTCGCCCTGCTGACGGCCATGGGCGTCGAGGTCAGCGCGACCTGATATCCGCGAGGCGCGAGTCAGGCTAGGCTTTAACCATGACCTGGAGCCTCCCGGAGCCGCCTCGCATGGGCACGTTGAACGGACGTCGCGTCCTGCCGATCGTCGTCATCGCCCTGTTGCTGATCGGCGTGACCCTGACCCTGTCGAATTGTTCGACGACGGTTCAGCCCGGCAATGTGGGGGTGAAGATCCGCACCCTGGGCGCCAGCGCTGGGGTAGATCCCGTGCCGATGCCGGCGCGCTGGTACCTGGTGGGGATCGGCGAGCGCATCATCCAGTATCCGGCCATCCAGCGGACCTACACCTACACCCGCGAGTCCGACGGCCGGGGGCCGGAGAACGAGGAGATCTCGTTCAGCGACAACAACGCCCTGCCGATGACCGCTGATGTGCAGATCGTGCTGCGCGTGGACCCGCAGTCGGCGCCGGCGCTCTATACTCGCTATCGCCTCAGCTTCGATCAGCTGTTCGAAGGGCCAATCCGCAATGATGTGCGCTCGGCCATCGCCGCGGAGACCGAGTTGGTGCCGGTGGAGTTCCTCTACAAGGGCGGCCGCCAGACCGTGATCCAGAAGGCCCTGGCCCGCGTCCAGCGCAAGTGGGGCCCGCAAGGGGTGGCCATCAGCCAGCTCGATTGGATCGGGAACATCCGCTACCCGCAGGTGATCCTGGACTCGATCCAGGCCAAGACCAAGGCCGACGCCGACACTCTGGCCGCCCAGGCGCGGGTCGCCGTGGCCAAGGCCGAAGCCGACGCCAAGGTCGAGGAGGCTCGCGGCCAGGCGGAGTCCAACCGCCTGCTGGCGCAGTCGATCTCGACCAATCCGGCCGTGGTTCAGCTGCGGGCGATCGAGAAGTGGGACGGTCGCCTGCCCACGGTCACGGGTGCGGCGACGCCCTTCATCAACATCAAGTAGGCTGGATCAGTCGTCCTTGCGGACGCGGACCGGGGCCTTTTCCGGCATCGGCCAGATGCGGACCATGACGGCGGCCATCACTGATCCGAAGATGGCGGTCGCGGCGCCCATGACCTGAGCCTGGGTCATGCCCAGCGCAGCCTGGTGACCGGCGAGGCCGGCGGATGCGAGCACGAGGGCGGTGGTCCCCCACTCGGCGGTCTTCTGTGAGAAAAGCTTGCGGAGCATGGGTTTCCCATTGCCCTCCTTGTTATTCACCCCGCCAGCATTCTCGCCATATGGGATGAACAGAGGGTTCGCGGCGTCCTCCTGCGGCGCAACGCCGCGCAAGGGCGCCCGCGATCAGGCCTCTTCGGGGCGCCAGACCCGCACCGCCACCGCCACCGTGATCGAGCCCAGCACCGCCGTTGCGGCGCCGGTCGCCTGCAGCAGGGTCATGCCTTCGGCGGCGTAGCGTCCGGCCAGCAGGCTGACAGCGAAGACCAGGATGGCTGAGCCCCAATGGGCGAGGTCGCGGCGGGTGGGCATGGCGCTTCCTGTGCCCGGATTGGGCGCCGCGCGCCATGCGGCATGACGCGCACGAAGAAAGCCGCCCCCGGGGATGAGGGGCGGCTTTCCAGGTGCGGGTCGGGGAGAGGGAGAGACCCGGCCCGAGGGCTAGGCCTTAGCCTTGCGGCGGAACCTCGGGCTGAGGCGTCGGTTCAGGCGTGACCACCGCGGGCGCGGGGTCCGGCGTCGCCACCGGCGGCGGAGTGGTCAAGAGCGGGGTCGGCGCGGGGGCCGAGGTCTGGGCGCTGGGGGAGTAGGGGACAGGGGCGACCGGGATGGTCGCGCTGGCGTCCGCTGCGCTCTCCGTGGCGCTGGGCGCGGCGCGGGCGACACGGGCCTTGGCGGCCGGACGGGCTGGCGCCGGGGTCGCGACCTTGGCCGGGGTCGGCGTCACAGCGGGCGCTTCCGGGGCCATCATCGGCGGGGGCTCAGCCTGGGCCGTTGGGGCCGGGGTCGAGATGGCGGCCGGCGGGGGCGCGGTCGAGGTCATCAGCTCGTCCTTGGGGCTGTCCATCATCGCCCAGGTGAGAACACCGCCGGCGACCAGCACGGCCGGAACGATGGCCAGGATCAGCGGGTTCGGCCCGCGCTTGGCCTGCCGTTCGCGGGCGTAGATCGGGGTGGGATTGAAGGCCGTGGTCTCCAACTCGGGTTCGTCCCGGGCGAAGTCGGCGGAGGTAAACTTGGGGCTACCAAAGCCAGTGTATTCAGCGGTCATGTTCAGACCCTCCTGAGTGGTGTCGAAGAGTTCAACGACCATCCCAGGCTCGCGTTCCAGCATACTTGTCGAAAGACCTCGCGGATCTTCACCAAGATCTCGCCGCAATTGTGGTCACGCTTGAGGTTTCAGCTCGGCGATGCTGCGGATGATCCGGTCGGGCCGGATGTCCGAACCGGGCGGCAGGCCCTCGCCCAGGTGATCGTGCCAGATGGCGTAGAGGCCGAGCCGCTGGGGCGCCGCCACCTCCCATTCCAGATTGTCGCCAACCATCCAGGTCTCGTGCGGGGCCACGTCCAGGGTCTGCATGGCGTGGACATAGGCGCGGGCGTCAGGCTTGCCGAAGCCGGCCTCGCCTTCGATCTGGACGTGGTCGAACAGCAGGGCGAGGCCGAACCGCTCGACCTTGGCCCGCTGTGGCGCGGCCGCGCCGTTGGTGACCAGGGCCAGGCGCACGCCCTGGTCGCGGAAGGCGCGGATGGTTTCGACAGCGCCGGGGAAAAACTTGGCCTGGTCCTCGCGGTGGGCGTGGAAGCGCTCGCCGAAGGCGCTGGCGAAGGCCTCGGTCAAGGTCGGGGCCGCCAGCCGGGCGAAGCCTTCGCGGACCGCCAGCACCCGGCCCTGCGACAGGTTCTGGCGCCAGATCGCCGCCCGCGCCTCATCGGCCCAGAAGTCGCGGAACGCGCCTTCCATTACCCCGGCCGCCTGCGCCGGCTCCAGACCTTCGAAGGCGTCCGGATACATCTCGATCACCTCCTGCAGGATCAGGCGGCGGGAGCCGAAGCCGATGATGGTCTCGTCGAGATCGAAAAGGATGGCGCGAGGTGAAGCGGTCATGTTCCCAGTCTATCAGGGCCGCCCTTGAGTCGGGCGGTGCGGTGTTTGGGTCACGCAAATCCGGGCAGTGTTACGGCGTCGCTTGACCGGCGAACAACTCGCCCCTCAAGGTGTGTCGGCGGAGGGGTTGCATGCGTCTGAAGGCCCGGTTCGAGCGTGAGTGGAAGTTCTTAAAGGGGCTGAACCGCACGCTGACCCGTGTGAAGTCCATCGCGCCGGACAGCCCCAACCTGTTGTGCGACGACCTGGAGGCCGCGGTGGCCAAGCACCGCGACCGGCCGGCGATCACCTTCGAAGGCCGCACGGTCACCTATGGCGAGATGGACGCCATCGCCAACCGCTATGCGCACTGGGCCAAGAGCCTGAACCTGCGCCGCGGCCAGACGGTGGCGCTGTTCATGCCCAACCGGCTGGAATACTTCCCGATCTGGTACGGTCTGTCGAAGGTCGGGGTGGTCACCGCCCTGATCAACAACAACCTGGCCGGCGCGCCCTTGGTGCATTGCCTAAACATCTCCGGCGCCAGCCACGTGATCGTGGATTCCGAGACCTCGCCGGTGTTCGAGGGCGTGCGGACCCAGACCGAGAAACACTTCCAGCAGTGGGTGCTTGGCCCAGCCCACGGCGACCAGCGCGACCTGGTCCAGGCGCTCAAGAGCTGCAGCCAGCTGCCGCCGGACCGTTCAGCGCGGGAGGACATGACCGGGCGCGACACCGCGCTCTTCATCTACACTTCGGGCACCACCGGCTTGCCCAAGGCGGCGCGGATCACCCATGTGCGGGCCCAGCTCTATATGCGCGGTTTCGCTGGCGCGACCGGCGCGACCGAGGCCGACCGCATCTATGTCGCCCTGCCGCTCTACCACGCCACCGGCGGGCTCTGCGGCCTGGGCGCGGCGCTGATGAACGGCGGCTCGGTGGTGATCCGCAAGAAGTTCTCGGCCAGCCACTTCTGGCGGGAGGTGACGGAAGAGGCCTGCACCATGTTCGTCTATATCGGCGAGCTGGGCCGCTATCTCGTGAACCAGGAACCGGGCGACTTCGACACCGCCCACAAGATCCGCCTGGCCTTCGGCAACGGCCTGCGCGGCGATGTCTGGGCCGAGCTGAAGACCCGTTTCGCCATTCCCGACGTGCTGGAGTTCTACGGCTCCACCGAAGGCAATGTGTCGATGTTCAACTTCGACGGCCAGGTGGGCGCCATCGGCCGCGCGCCCAAGTACCTGCGCAAGCGGTTCAACATCCGGCTGGTCCAGTTCGACGTCGAGGCCGAGGCGCCGATCCGCTCGCCCAGCGGCTTCTGCATCGAGGCCGGGCCGGGCCAGATCGGCGAGTGCATCGGCCAGATCGGCCTGGACGCCCGCAGCGAGTTCACCGGCTATGTGGACAAGGCCGCTTCGGACAAGAAGATCCTGCGCGACGTGTTCGAAAAGGGCGACGCCTGGTTCCGCACCGGCGACCTGATGCGGATCGACGCCGACGGCTACTTCTATTTCGTCGACCGGATCGGCGACACGTTCCGCTGGAAGGGCGAGAACGTCTCCACCGGCGAGGTGGCCCAGCAGCTGTCCGCGGCGCCTGGCGTGATCGAGGCCAATGTCTACGGGGTGAGCGTCCCCGGCGCCGACGGCCGCGCTGGCATGGCCGGGATCGTCGCCGAACCGGACTTCGATATCGCCGCCTTCGGGGCCTATGTGGCCGCCGAACTGCCGACCTTCGCCCAGCCGGTGTTCATCCGCCTGCTGCCGGCCCTGGAGACCACCGGCACCTTCAAGCTGCGCAAGATCGACCTGGTGAACGACGGCTTCGATCCGGCCAAGGTCAAGACGCCGCTGTTCTACAAGGACCCGGCCAAGGGCTATGTGAAACTGACCAAGGCCGCCTACGCCCGGATCGTCGAGGGCGGCGTCAAGCTTTGACGTCAACATGGACGAAGGGGTTTGCGGCAGGCGGCAAGCCTGGTTTTTGCCACTTGATGAAGTTGTCTTGAGACCCTCGGCCCGGAAAATTTCCCGGCGGGGCAAGGGTTTGATCTGACTTGAGAAAGAGCGGATTGGCGGCAGAGTAGTTCATATTTTGTTCCGCGCAACGTGATCTTGCGCTGAAGTTCCTCCCCCATTGGGGGAGGGGGACCCCGAAGGGGTGGAGGGGACT
>CAZXVO010000073.1:18095-18447 GCA_964643835.1 uncultured Phenylobacterium sp.
CAAGCTTTAGGGCGACCTTAAAGCCTGACGCGGCATTCTGTTTCCATGGCCAAGCTCATTCTCGTCACCGGCGGCGCCGGGTTCATCGGTTCGTCGCTGTGCGCGCGCCTCGTGGCCGACGGTCACAAGGTGATCTCGCTGGACAACTACTTCGCCGGCACCAAGGACGCCCACGTCGCCGGCGTCGACTATCGCGAGGGCCACACCAAGGACATCGCGACCCACGTGCCCGAGACTCCGGACCTGGTGTTCCACCTCGGGGAGTACTCCCGGGTCGAGAAGAGCCTGCTGGAGCCGGCGGTGGTGTGGGTAGGTGACAACGCCGGGACCATCCGGGTTGGGGCATTTATCC
>CAZXVO010000074.1:0-18090 GCA_964643835.1 uncultured Phenylobacterium sp.
ATGGGCGTATGGGCCAACCGCAGGATATTTGCTGCGCCGGGCGAGCCCATGGGCAGGCCGGCCAGGATCAACACCCGCTGGCCGGGCGGGGCCAGGTTGAACTCCACGGCCTTTTCCACCGCCGTGCGGGCCATTTCCTCGGGATCGGTGATCTCGCCGATCACCCGGGCCTCGACGCCCCAGGCGAGCGCCAGCCGCCGGGCCGAGGCCAGCCGGGTGGTCAGGGCCAGGATCGGCTGGACCGGCCGTTCCCGGGCCAGGCGCAGGGCCGTCTGGCCGGTGGTGGTGAAGGCCACCAGGCAGGCGGTGGAGGCGGCCTCGGCGGCGCGCCGGGCGGCGGCGACCAGGGCGTCGGCGTCCTCGTCATCGACCGGATGCTCGGCGGCCATCAGCTCGGGCCAGCGGGGGTCCTGCTCCACGCGGGTCAGGATGCGGTCCATGATCGAGACCGCTTCGACCGGATAGTCGCCGGCCGCCGTCTCCGCCGACAGCATCACCGCGTCGGCGCCCTCATAGACCGCATTGGCCACGTCGGAGGCCTCGGCGCGCGTCGGCGTGGGCGCGTGGATCATGCTCTCCAGCATCTGGGTCGCGACGATCACCGGGATGCCGCGGTTGCGGGCGGCGCGCACCAGGGTCTTCTGGACCACCGGCACGTCCTCGGGGTTCAGCTCGACCCCCAGGTCGCCGCGGGCGACCATCACCGCCTCGCAGAGGTCGAGGATCTCATCCAGGGCGTCCAGGGCCGCGGGCTTTTCGATCTTGGCCAGGACGCCAGCCCGGCCTTGAACGATCTGGCGCAGCTCGGCCATGTCGGCGGCGCGCTGGACGAAGGACAGGGCCACCCAGTCGACCCCCTCGGCCAGGGCGAAGTTCAGGTCCTCGCGGTCCTTGGGCGTCAGGGCCGGGATGGGGATGGCCAGGCCCGGCAGGTTCAGGCCCTTGTGGTCGGACAGGGCTTCGCCGCTGGTCACCACGCACTCGGCGAAGTCGGCGCCGCATTTGCGGACCTTCAGTCGCACCTTGCCGTCATCCAGCAGGATGTCGGCCTCGGGCTTCAGGGCCTGGAAGATCTCCACATGCGGCACGCAGATCCGCGAGGCGTCGCCGGGCGTCGGATCCCGGTCCAGGCGGAAATCCTGGCCGGACTTCAGTCGCACCCGCCCATCGGCGAATTCACCCAGACGCAGCTTCGGCCCCTGCAGGTCAGCCAGAACCGCCAGGTGGCGGCCCACCAGCTGCTCGGCCTCGCGCACATTGGCGATGGTCCGGGCGTGGTCCTTGTGACCGCCGTGGCTGAAGTTGACGCGGAACACGTCGGCCCCGGCCTCGGCCAGGGCGCGGACCTTGGCCACCTCGCGGCTGGCGGGCCCCAGGGTGGCGACGATGCGGGCGTGGCGGGGACGGATCAGGGTCATGCGCGCCCCTTTGCGGCCATGGAGACGGGCAAGGTTACGCGTCGGGCATCCAAGCTTATCAAGAGACGTTCCTGCCTCGGCCATCACCAGGGAGCCTATTCATGGACCGATCCGCCCAGCCGGGGAATCCCCAGCCGATGTCGCAGAGCCTGGACCTGTTCCCGGTCGGCAATTGCGCCGCCAGCGCCCTGATCGACCGGGCCGGCCGTTTCGTCTGGAGCTGCTTCCCGCGGCTGGATGGCGACCCGGCCTTCTCGGCCCTCTTGGGCGGCGACACCCAGGCCGAGCGCGGCTTCTGGGCGGTGGAGGCGGAGGAGGCCGCCAGCATCCGCCAGGCCTATCTGCGCAATACGCCGATCCTGTCCACCGAGGTGACCGACGTCTCTGGCGCGGTGTTCCAGGTCATCGACTTCGCCCCGCGCTATCGCCAGTTCGGCCGCATCTATCGCCCCATGTCCTTCATCCGGATCGTGCGGCCGATCAGCGGGACCCCGCGCATCCGCATCCGCATGCGCCCGACGGGACGCTGGGGGTCGGCCGAGATGACGGTCACCACCGGCTCCAACCACCTGCGCTATGTGGGCGGCGAAATGACCCTGCGGCTCACCACCGACGCGTCGGTCTCGCACATCGCCAGCGAGCGGCTGTTCCGCCTGGAAGAACCGCTGGTGATGTTCTTAGGTCCCGACGAGGGGATCGAGGCCGACCTGGCCGCCACCGCCGAGCGGATGCTGCACGAGACCACAGCCTATTGGCGCGGCTGGGTGCGGACCCTGTCGATCCCGCTTGAATGGCAGGAGGCGGTGATCCGCGCCGCCATCACCCTGAAGCTCTGCGCCCACGAGGAGACCGGCGCCATTGTCGCCGCGCTCACCACCTCGATCCCCGAGCATGAGGGGTCGCAGCGGAACTGGGACTACCGCTACTGCTGGCTGCGCGACGCCTACTATGTGGTCCAGGCCCTGAACCGGCTGGGCGCGGCGGACATGTTGGAGAACTATCTCGGCTTCCTGCGCAACCTGATCGACCGGGCCAAGGGCGGCCACATCCAGCCGCTCTATGGCGTGGGCCTGGAGGCCGAGTTGCCGGAGACCTTCGCCCCCGACCTGCCCGGCTATCGCGGCATGGGGCCGGTCCGGGTGGGCAACCAGGCGCACGAGCACCTGCAGCACGACGTCTACGGCCAGATCGTGCTCTCCACCGTCCAGGCCTTCTTTGACGAACGGCTGCTGCGGCCCGCGACCGTCGACGACTTCCACGCCCTGGAGGCCGTGGGCGAGCGCGCCTTCCTGCTGCACGACCAGCCGGACGCCGGGCTTTGGGAGTTCCGCGGCCGAGAGGCGGTACACACCTATTCCTCGATGATGTGCTGGGCCGCCTGCGATCGCCTGGGCAATGCCGCGACCCAGCTGGGCCTGCGCGAGCGGGCCGACTTCTGGAACGCCCGCGCCGCGCGGATCCGCGAGGTCATCGAGGCCCGCGCCTACAACCCCGAGCTTGGCCGCTTCGCCGCTGACTTCGAGGGCCAGGGCCTCGACGCCTGTCTGCTGCAGCTGGTCGACGTGCGGTTCGCCGCCCCCGATGATCCGCGCATGGTCGCCACCTTGGCGGCGGTGGAGCAGGGCCTGCGGCGCGGCCCCTACATGATGCGCTATGCGACGCCGGACGACTTCGGCGAGCCCAAGACCGCCTTCAACATCTGCACCTTCTGGCTCATCGAAGTCCTGCACCTGTCGGGCCGCACGGAGGAGGCGCGCGGCCTGTTCGAGGAGATGCTGGGTCGCCGTACCGCCGCGGGGCTCCTGTCCGAAGACATCGCCCTCGACGGCGCCGAGCTCTGGGGCAACTATCCCCAGACCTATTCCCTGGTCGGCCTGATCAACTGCGCCAACATGCTGAGCCGGCCGTGGACGAGCGTGCGCTGATCAGTCCTTCCAGGCCCGCTCCGACCGCTCGATGAGGGCGAAGGCGCCCGCCGGTCCCCAGCTGCCGGCGGCGTAGGGCTTGGGCGCCATGCCGCTCTCAGCCCAGGCGGCGGCGACGCCGTCGACCCAGGTCCAGGCCTGCTCCACCTCATCGCGGCGGACGAACAGGGTGGAGTTGCCGCTGATCACGTCCAGGAACAGCCGCTCATAGGCGATGCGCCGCCGCGCGCCCGGCCCCGAATAGGCCTTCAGCAGCGACAGGGAGAGCGGCAGGGACTGCAGCCGCATACCCTCCTGGCTGATGCCCGGGGCCTTGTTCATCAGGACCAGCTCGATGTCCTCGTCCGGCTGCAGGTCGATGATCAGCTGGTTAGCGACCATGTCGGCCTGGGCGGTGGCGCCGAAGATCGAGTGCGGCACGCCCTTGAACTGGATGACGATCTGGGTCCGCCGCTCGGGCAGGCGCTTGCCGGTGCGCAGGAAGAAGGGCACGCCCGCCCAGCGCCAGTTGTCGATATCCACCCGCAGGGCGGCGAAGGTCTCGGTATCGCTCTTCTGGCCGCGCTCGGCCTCATAGCCGGACACTTCCTTGCCGCCGACGACGCCCGGCGTGTACTGGCCGCGCACGCTGTTGGCCGCCACATCGGCGCGGGTGAAAGGGCGCAGGGAGCGCAGCACCTTGACCTTCTCGTTGCGCACCGAATCCGGGTCCATGTCGGCCGGCGGCTCCATGGCCACCAGGCACAGGAGCTGCAGCATGTGGTTCTGCAGCATGTCCCGCAGGGCGCCGTACTCGTCGTAATAGGGCCAGCGGTCGCCCACCCCTTCGGTCTCGGCCACGGTGATCTGCACGTGGTCGATGGTCAGGTTGTTCCAGAGCGGTTCGAATAGGGTGTTGGCGAAGCGCAGGGCGATCAGGTTCTGGACCGTCTCCTTGCCCAGATAGTGGTCGATGCGGAACACGCGGTCTTCGCTGAAGACCTCGGCCACCTCCTCGTTGATCGCCCGCGACGACGCCAGGTCCCGGCCCACCGGCTTTTCCAGCACGATGCGGCTGTCGGGGGTGGCGAGCCCTGAATCCCCCAGGGCCTTACAGACCCGGCCAAACAGGCTGGGGGACAGGGCCAGGAAGAACATCGGGGCCGTCGCATCGCCCACCGCGGCCTTCAGCTCGGCGGCGCCGGCCTTGGTGGTAGCGTCGGCGCCCACATAGGTGAGCCGGGCGGCGAACCGGTTCCAGACCGCCCGGTCAGGGTGTCCGCCCGCCCGCCGCGCCACGGCGTCATGCACCTGGGCGCGGAAGTCCTCGGCGTCCATGTCGGCGCGCGCGGTGGCGATGATCCGGAAGCCCTCGGGCAGGAAGCCATCAGCGTCGAGGAAGTAGAGCGAGGGGAACAACATACGCTGCGCCAGGTCGCCGGTGCCCCCGAACAGAACGATCACATCGGACTTGGGCAGGTCGGCCACGGGTTCACCTAGGGGCAGCGGAGGATCCAGGTCCCGCATAGCGGGGTTCGCCCGGGAAACGTCAACCCCCGGCGGCCCGTTCACTTCAACGTGCGCGCCCTTCGGGGATCAACCCAGGGCGTCCGCGCGTTGAGGCCGCTGAACCCCGGGGACTGGGCGGGAAGAGCATGCGTACCGAAGAGTTGACCCTGAGCGCCGCCGCGCCGCGGCTGAAGGCGGCGGAGACCGCCCTGTTCCTGGACCTGGACGGCACCTTGGCGCCGATCATGGACCGGCCGGAGATGGTGGGGCCCGACCCGCGCCGCACCCGCCTGCTGGAGCGGCTGGCCGCGCGGCTTCAGGGCCGGTTGGCGATCATCAGCGGCCGCAGCCTGGAAGACCTGGACCGCATCCTTGAGGGTCGGGCGACCGCGGTGGCCGCCGTACACGGGCTGGTCTGGCGCTCCGCCGACGGCCAGGTGGTGCGCACCCCGCCGCATCCGGGCCTGGCCCACGCCGCCGAGGAGCTGCGCCGGTTCGCCTTTGCGCACGCCGGCGCCCTGGTCGAGGACAAGGGCCTGAGCATCGCCCTGCACTATCGCCTGGCCCCGGCCCTGGCCGAGCGCGCCCGATTCCAGGCTGAGGCCCTGGCCCGCGAGACCGGCCTCACCCTGCAGCCCGGCGACTGTGTGCTGGAGCTGCGCACGCCTGGCCCGCGCAAGGGGGAGGCCCTGGCCGCCTTCATGGCCGAGCCGCCCTTCCGCGGGTTCAGGCCGGTGTTCGTGGGCGACGACCTGACCGACGAGGACGGCTTCCGCGCCGCCCGCGACCTGGGCGGGTTCGGCGTTCTGGTGGGGCCGCAGCGGCCCAGCGCCGCCGCCCACCGCCTGGACGACGTGGACGCGACGCTGGCCTGGCTGGAGGCCCTGTCGTGACCCGGCTCATCGTCGTCTCCAACCGCGTCACCGCCCCGACCGGCGCCGGCGGCGAGAGCGTCGGCGGCCTGGCCATGGCCCTGGCCGCCGCCCTTCGCGAGTATTCCGGCCTGTGGTTCGGGTGGAGCGGCCGCACGACGCCGGAGTTCACCGGCCAGCTCACCGTCCAGCGGGCCGAGGGCGTGACCCTGGCCACCGTCGACCTCGAGGAGGCCGACCTGCAGGAGTATTACAACGGCTACGCCAACAAGACCCTGTGGCCCCTTTTCCACTATCGCCAGGACCTGACGGCCTATGACCGCTCGTTCGGCGAGGGCTATGCGCGGGTCAACCGCCGCTTCGCCGAGACCCTGGCCCCCCTGATCGAGGCCGACGACCTGGTCTGGATCCACGACTATCACCTGATCCCCCTGGCGCGGGAGCTGCGCACCCTGGGCGTGAAGAACCGGATCGGCTTCTTTCTGCACATCCCCTGGCCCGCCCACCAGCTGATGGTCACCCTGCCCGGCCACAAGGACCTGGTGCAGGCCCTGTTCGACTACGACCTGATCGGCTTCCAGACCCAGGAGCACGTCCAGGCCTTCGAGGAATATGTGCTGTCCGAGGCGGGCGGTACGCGCCTGGAGGACGGCGGCATGCGCGCCTTTGGCCGCACGGCCCGCATCGGCGCCTTCCCCATCGGCGTCGACGCCGATGACTTCGCCCAGCTCACCCACAGCGAGGCGGCCCGGCGCACCTTCGACGTCATGAAAGCCCACACCGCCTTTCGGAAGCTGATCGTCGGCGTCGACCGGCTGGACTATTCCAAGGGCCTGGAGGAGCGTTTCGCCGGCTTTGAGCGGTTCATGGCCGACAATCCGGACCTACGCCGCGAAGTGCTGATGCTGCAGATCGCGCCCCTGTCCCGTGACTCGGTGGAGGCCTACCAGGAGATCCGCGCCCGGCTCGACGCCCTTTCAGGCCGCATCAACGGCGAGTACGCCGACATCGACTGGAACCCGGTCCGCTATGTGAACAAGACCTATCGCCGCGACCAGCTGGCGGGCCTCTATCGCGCCGCCCAGGTGGGGCTGGTGACGCCAATGCGCGACGGCATGAATCTGGTCGCCAAGGAGTTCGTCGCCGCCCAGGACCCTGAGGACCCCGGCGTGCTGATCCTGTCCCGCTTCGCCGGGGCCGCGGACCAGCTGCGCCAGGCCCTGATCGTCAATCCCAACAGCCCCGAGGACATCGCCGAGGCCCTGAAGCGCGCCCTGTCCATGGATCGCGACGAGCGGATCGCGCGTTGGAAGGTGCTGTACGACAACATCGTCACCGAGGACGTCACAGCGTGGCGCGACGCCTTTGTCGCCGCCCTGTCCGCCGCCCAGGAGACGCCTGCGCCGGAGGGTCCCTATGGCGAACAGGCCCGACCGCTGCCGGTCGATGCGCGGCCTTTCGCGAACGAGGGAGCCTCGAGAGGAGACGAACTTCCGTCAGCCCCGGGCGGCCGGTCCACCGCGGCGGCATTTGCTCAAACTCAAGGCGCGGTCTTAGGGCGAGGGTGAACCTGCGCACCCGGTAAAAGGGCGAGACTAGGAGATCATGTCCAGACGCCGCGAAGGTGCGGGCGAGCAGCCTGCGGAGGTGATGGGGGTCGCCCTGTCCCATCCCGACAAGGTCCTGTGGCCCGGCTCCGCGGACCTGGACGCCCCGATCACCAAGCTGGACCTCGCCCTCTATTTCGAGGCGGTCGGCGGCTGGATGCTGCCGCACCTCCAGGGGCGGCCCTGCTCCCTGCTGAGGGCGCCGGATGGCGTTGGCGGGGAGACCTTCTTCCAGCGCCATGCCGGGGCCGGAACCTCCGGCCGGTTCAGCCAGGTCAGGATCAAAGGCGATGAGGCCCCCTACCTGCAGATCGACGACCCTGAGGCCCTGGTGGCCGGCGCCCAGCTGGGCGCGATCGAGCTGCATCCCTGGAACTGTCGGCCAGGCGATCCTGAGACGCCGGGCCGGCTGGTGTTCGACCTGGACCCCGGCCCCGAGGTCGCCTTTGACGCCGTGGTCGTGGCCGCCCATGCGATCGCGGAACGGCTGACGGCGGTGGGCCTCGCGCCCTTCTGCAAGACCACCGGCGGCAAGGGCCTGCACGTGGTCGTCCCCCTGGCGCCCGAGCCCCGGATCAGCTGGTCCATGGCCAAGGCCTTCGCCCGCAGGGTCTGCGCCGATCTCGCCGCAAAGGCTCCGGACCGTTACCTGATCAAGATGTCCAAGGCCGCGCGGGGTGGGCGGATCTTCCTGGACTATCTGCGCAATGACCGGACGGCCACGGCCGTCGCGCCCCTGTCGCCCCGCGCCCGCGACGGCGCGTGCGTCTCCATGCCCCTGGCCTGGGATGAGGTGAAAGCCGGGCTGGACCCGCGCCGCTACACGGTGCGCACCGCGCCCGGCCTGCTGGCGGCCTCAACGGCCTGGGCCGGCTATGACCAGGCCGAAAGGCCCCTGTCCGAGGCGATCCGCCGCCAGGCGGCGCAAGGCCTAGGCCCGGACTGAGCGTCCTACCGCGCCGGCAGGCCAAGCGTCGGCAAGCCCACCTTTTCCTGCATGTCCAGGCGGAGCTTCTGGAAGTGGGTGCGCACGCCGTTCCCGTTCCCGAACTCCATGAGTTGGTCGACCTTGGGGTCATAGGCGGGCCAGGCCGGGCCAGAGGCGCAGGTCGGGACGCCGGTCTTGGCGAAGGCGACCCAGCAGGAATGCATCAGGGTGGCCATGGCGCGATCCTCGTCGGAGACCATGCTCATCGGCGTGCGGCGGCCCCAGTATTCGAACACGTACTGGATCTCGGCGGCGTGGAAGGCGCGGGTGATCGCCGGGCGGAACCGCGAGCCCACATAGGAGAAGTGGTAGAGCCAGGCCGGTTGGCCGCTGGCCGCCTGGGCGGCGGTCCAGCGGGCTGGCGCGCCCATATAGCGGTCGGTGAACATGGCCCGAAGTCGGGTCTCGTCATCGGGCTGGTCGGCGTAGGGCGCCTGGACGAAGGCCGGGATACGGGCCAAGGCCGCGGCCGGGTCGGCGACCTTGGGGCCCATCAGCGAATCCTCGCCGGAATTGGAGCCGATGATCAGCGGCACATCGGCCGCCGTCCCTGAGGCGAAGGCCTGGCTGGCGGTCAGCGGCAGCAGGGTCCCGTCCGGGAACGGGCCGTAGTCCGAACCCGGCAGCTTGTTGACGAGATCATCGGCCGGAACGGCGCGCAGGGCGGCGGCGGTGACCTCGTCGGGCAGGCCCATGGCCTTGGTGGCCGCGACGCCGGCCTGGGCCTTGGCGGCCAGGCTGGTGGGCGGGAACCAGCCGCCGCCGGACTGGACGATGGCCCGCGCGTAGAGCCCCTTGGTCGAGGGCGCAGCCAGGATCGCCAGGGTGCTCATCCCCCCGGCGCTCTCACCGAACACCGTGACCTTGGCCGGGTCGCCCCCGAAGGCGGCGATGTTGCGCTTCACCCACTGCAGGGCGGCGATCTGGTCCATCAGGCCGTAGTTGCCCTTCGCGCCTGGCTCCCCAGCCAGGGCCGGGTGGGCGAAGTAGCCGAGCGGCCCCAGGCGGTAGTTGATCGAGACCAGCACCACCCCGTCGCGGGCGAAATTCGAGCCGTCATAGACCCAGCCGGCGCCCGTCCGGAACGAACCGCCATGGATCCAGACCATGACCGGGGCCTTCTTCGCGCCGGTTGGCGCAAAGACGTTCAGCTGCAGGCAGTCCTCGCTGGTGGGACCGTTGGCGCCGCCGCCATTGGGCGAGCCGTCGGCGTGCATGATCTGCGGACAGGAGGGGCCGTTCTGGGTCGCGTCGCGCACCCCGCTCCATGCTGGCGCTGGCGCCGGCGGCGCCCAGCGCAGGGCCCCCACTGGCGGGGCGGCGAAGGGGATGTTGCGATAGACGTCCACCGCTCCGGTGCGGGCGCCGGCGATGAGGCCGGTCTCGACCTTGGCCTGAATCGGATCGGCGAAGGCGGGACCTGAAACGGCGAGCGCCAGGGCGACAGCGGCGAGCCTGCGGATCATGACGTCCTCCCCCTAGGTCGGCGCGAACCCTTGAGCGGGCAGGCCCTGAGGTCAAGCCTCAGTGGAAGTCGCGGCTGGCCAGCAGGCGCCCGGCCATGCGCCCTTGCGCCACCGGTCCCGGCGCTTCCTGCTTCAGGGCCGCATGCAAGTGGGACAGGTCGGTGAAGCGCTTGGCCACCAGGTGGATCACCCCGTCCTGCACCTGCAGCTCGCCGTGGACGACGATGAAGGCTGCGCCCATCACCAGCCGGCGGTGGGCCTCGAACACGTCGCGCCAGACGACGATGTTGGCCGGTCCCGTCTCGTCCTCCAGGGTCAGGAACACCACCCCCTTGGCGGTGCCGGGCCGCTGGCGCACCAACACCAGCCCGCCCACCGCCGTGCGCCGGCCGTGGCGCATGCGCTTCAGGGCCTCGGCCGGGACCGCGCCCGCCGCTGTCAGTTCGCCGCGGAAGAAGCCGCAAGGATGGGCCTTCAGGGACAGGCGGGTGGTGCGATAGTCCTCGGTCACCTGGATCGGCAGGCTCATCGTCGGCAGGTCAACCTCCGGCTCCTGCCGGGTCATGGCGGCCAGCAGCGGCGCCTCGGCCTCGATGCGGGCGGCGTCGGCCAGGCCCTTCACCGCCCACAGGGCCTGGCGACGATCCAGGCCCAGGCTGCGGAAGGCGTCGGCCTCGGCCAAGAGCTCCATGGCCCGGCGCGGCAGGCGGCGCGCCAACAGCTCCACCGAAAGCGGCCCGTCGCCGCGCAGCCGCATCAGGGTCTCGGCGTCGGCGGGACGGAAGCCCTTGATCTGGCGCAGACCCAGGCGCACGGCCCGCAGGCGTTCGCCCTCGATCGGCTCGAGCGTGCAGTCCCAGTCCGAGGCCATGACATCGGCCGCCCGCACCTCCACCCCATGCTCGATGGCGTCGCGGACCAGCTGGGCCGGCTGGTAGAAGCCCATGGGCTGGCTGTTGATCAGGGCCGCGCAGAAGGCGTCCGGCCAGCGCCATTTCACCCAGGCCGAGGCGTAGACCAGCAGGGCGAAGCTGATCGCGTGGCTTTCCGGGAAGCCGTAGGAGCCGAACCCCTTGATCTGGTTGAAACAAGCTTCCGCGAACTTCAGCTCATAGCCCTTGGCGGTCATGCCGCCGATGAACTTCTCCTCGTAGTCCTCCAGGTGGCCGTAGTTGCGGAAGGTGGCCATGGCCCGGCGCAGGCCGTCAGCGTCGTCGGGACTGAAGTCGGCGCCCTCGATGGCGATGCGCATGGCCTGTTCCTGGAAGAGCGGCACCCCCAGGGTCTTGCCCAGGATCGACCTGAGTTCGTTGGGATCATGCGGCGGGGCCGGCGAGGGATAGGTCACCGGCTCCAGCTTGTTCCGGCGCTTCAGGTAGGGATGCACCATGTCGCCCTGGATCGGGCCGGGGCGGACGATCGCCACCTCGATCACCAGGTCATAGAACTTGGCCGGCTTCAGGCGGGGCAGCATGGACATCTGGGCCCGGCTCTCCACCTGGAACACCCCGATGGAATCGGCCTTGGACAGCATGGCGTAGACCGCCGGGACCTCCTGCGGCACGTCAGCGATCTCGATGATCTTCTTGCCGTCTTCCGGCGGGATCATCTCGAAGGCTCGCTTCAGGGCGGTCAGCATGCCCAGGGCCAGCACATCGACCTTCATCAGGCCCAGCGCATCGATGTCGTCCTTGTCCCACTCGATGAAGGTGCGGTCGGGCATGGCCGCGTTGCCGATGGGCACCGTCTCGTCCAGCCGCCGTTTGGTGAGCACATAGCCGCCGACGTGCTGGGACAGGTGTCGCGGGAAGCCCAGCAGCTGGCCGGCCAGGGTGGTGGCGCGCAGGATCTCCGGGTTCGTCGGATCGAGCCCCACCTGGCGGATGTGGTCCTCCGGGACCATGTCGCCCCAGCCGCCCCAGACCGTGCCGGCCAGGGCGCCGGTGACGTCCTCGGTCAGGCCCAGGGCCTTGCCCACCTGGCGGATGGCCATGCGCGGCCGATAGTGGATGACGGTGGCGACGATGGCGGCGCGATGCCGGCCATAGCGGCGATAGACATACTGCATCACCTCCTCGCGCCGCTCGTGCTCGAAGTCGACGTCGATGTCCGGCGGCTCGCCCCGCTTCTCGGAGATGAAGCGCGAGAACAGCAGTTCCTGGCCCTCGCGGGTCGGGTCCACCGAGGTCACGCCCAGGCAGAAACAGACCAGGGAGTTGGCCGCCGAGCCCCGCCCCTGGCACAGGATCCCCTGGCTACGCGCCCAGGCGACGATGTCGTGGACGGTCAGGAAGTAGTTGGCGAACTTCAGCTTTTCGATCAGGGCGAGTTCATGTTCGAGTGTCCGCTGCTCGCGCTCCCCCATGCCCTTGGAGAACCGCCAGGCCGCGCCTTCCCAGGTGAGGTCGCGCAAGTGCTGGATGGCGGTCTTGCCGGGCGGCACCGGCTCGTCGGGGTATTCATAGGCCAGCTGGGACAGGTCGAAGCCGATGCGCTGGGCGATCTCGACGCTGCGCTCCACCACGCCTGGGAACTTGGCGAACAGGCGCGCCATCTCCTCCGGGGTCTTTAGGTGGCGCTCGGCGTTGGCCTCCAGGCGCCAGCCGGCCTCGGCCATGGTGCAGCCCTCGCGGATGCAGGTTAGCACGTCCTGCAGGGCCCGGCGTTCCGGGCCGTGATAGAGCACGTCATTGACCGCCACCATCGGCGCGCCGGCCCCGTCCGCGAGCGCCGACAGCTTCGACAGCCGCTCCAGGTCGCGGGCGCCGTAGCCGCGCGCCGCCGCCAGCCAGACCGACCCGGACAGCTCACCCGCGATCCGCTTCAGGTCGGCCTCGAACCCCGCCTGCAGCCGGGCCGGCGGGACCACCAGGACCAGCTGGCCCTCGGCGTGGTCCAGGAAATCCTCCCAGAACAGCTCGCAGCCGCCCTTGATCGCCCGGCGCTGGCCCACGGTGAGCAGACGGGTCAGCCGGCCATAGGCCTCGCGGTCGGACGGGTAGCAGAGCAGGCTGGGCGTCCCGTCGGCGAAGTCCAGCCGACAGCCGGTGATCGCCCGGACCCTCGCCGCCTCGCCCATCTTCTGGACCTGCGACCAGGCCCGCACGACACCGGCCAGGGAATTGCGGTCGCACAGCCCCACCGCCTCCAGGCCCAGGGCCTGCGCCGTCGTCACCAGCTCGTGCGGATGCGAGGCCCCGCGCAGGAAGGAGAAGTTGCTGGCCGCCTGCAGCTCGGCATAGCGGGTCATCCGAACACCCCGTGCAGCCACCATTGCGGGGTGCGGTCGGTCCCGTAGAGTCCGTCGCGGAACACCCAGAAGCGGGCGCCGTCCTGGTCCTCCACCCGGTAGTAGTCGCGGATCTCGTCGGTGCGGACCTCGCCGATCTCCTGGCGCCACCATTCCGCGGCCAGGCGCTCCGGCCCCTCGGCCCGGGCCACCCGGTGCAGGCGCTTGCGCCAGCGGAACTGGCGGGGCGGGTCGTCGGGGGTGAGCGCCAGGACCTGGTCGAGCGGCTCGGGTCGGCGGAACAGGCGAAGCGGCCGGGGGCGTTCCGGGTCCCAGCCCACGCAGACCTTGGCCAGGGCCGGGCGGGGAACCACGGCCCGTTCCGGCAGGTGGCTTTCGGCCACGCCCGCCTTCCAGACCCGGTCGGCGCCCAGGCGGTTGGCCAGCCGGTCGACCAGGGGCGCCAGGCCCTCCTCCGGTGCGGTCTCGTCCAGGCGGTCCAGGCGGGTCTGGCGGGCCGACAGGGTCTCCACCCGGGCGGCGGTCAGGGTCGCGACCTCGACGCCGAAGCCGGGGTCAACCGTCTCCAGGCGCGGGGCGAACAGGCGGGCGATGCGTACCGGGTCCCGGCCGGCCAGGGACAGGCCGATCTCCAGGGTCTGGGCCACCCCGTCCAGGCGGTGGAAGGCGAGCTCGAACCGCCGCGCGCCCTTGCCCTCGCGCTCCAGCCGCGCGCACAGGACGTCGGCGATATCGCGGCTGACCCGGGCCAGGTCCTCGGGCGCGCTGATCGGTTCGGCGAAGGCCAGGCGAGCGAACCAGGGACTGGGCGGGCGGCGGAACACCAGGGCCTCGCGACCCCGGCCCAGGGCCTGGTCCAGGCGGTCCAGGGTCTCCTGGCCGAAGCGCTGGGCCAGCGGCCCGCGCGGCAGCTCCATCAACTGGCCGATCCGGCGCAGGCCCAGGCGTTCGATCTGCTCGGCCGCCTGCGGCGCCAGGCGCAGGGCCGCGGGCGGCAGGGGCGCCAGCAACGGGTCCTGGCCGCCGGGCGGGGCGATGGCGCCGTCCTCGCCATAGTGGGCCAGCGCCCAGGCCGCGCCGGCGGTGTCGGCCAGGGCCAGGCGGAAGGGCAGGCCGTTAGCCGATAGTCGGGCGCGCAGGTCGGCCATCAGGGCCGCCTCCCCCTCCCAGAGATGGGCCACGCCTTCGATATCCAGGAACAGGCCATCGGGCGGATCGGCCGCCACCGCCGGCGAGAAGCGAACACACCAGTCGACCAGGGCCTTGAGCGCTCGGGCGTCGGCCTCCGGCTCGGCTGGCGCGATGACAAGGTCGGGGACCAGGGCCAGGGCGTCGGTCGCCTTCTGCCCGCCCCTCAGGCCCAGGCGATGCGCGGCCAGGTCTACCGCCGCCAGCCGCCGCGTCCCCCGGGCCTTTTCGACCAAGGCCAAGGGGAGAGCGTCACCCGACGGCGCGGAGGGGTTCCGCCGGCGCCAGTTGGCGATCACCCAGATCGGCGACCAGGCGCAGAGGATGCGTCCCATCGGCTTGCTCCCATTCATAGGCGTCAGGCGCCTCCATCAGCCAGGCGCCGTCCCGCCCGCCCCGGCAGCGATCCAGCCGCACGCGCCAGCGCGGCGCGCCCAGTCCCAAGACCCCGGGGCCCGGATCGCTGGCCGCCGGCGCGATCCGCCAGCGGGTGGCGGCGGCCGATCCGGTGGCCGCCTTGGCGCTGAGACCACCGTAAGGCCGGCGCCTCAGGATGAAGCCCGTGGCGCCGCGCTTCTCGCAGGCCAGTTGCAGGCGCCGGCCGGCCGTCAGATCCACGGCCTCCACCTCGGCGAAGACCGCGCTGACCCCGGCGGCGGCCAGCGCATCTTCGGCCGCCGCCAGGGCCTCGGCCTCGTCGCGGACACAGACCTGGATCAGGCGCTCGACCGGAAAGCCCAGCCCCACAAGGCCCGGCGCATAGAGGTCATCCCGGCGCAGGATCCACACCGCCTCGCCCCGGACGGCCAGGGGCGCGGCCAAGAGGGCGGCGAAGGCGGCGGGCGCGGCGGCGGTCTCGACCTCCATGCCCTCGGCGCCGATCTCGTGCCATTGGCCGAGCGGCAGGCCGGCCTCGCCGGGAAAGCAGGCGTCCAGGCGCGGATCGCCCAGGGAGAGGCCAGAGGCGCGGCTCCGCCCGCCCGCCTCCAGGACGGCGATCTTCGCCTTCAGTTCGGCGAACGCTTGGGCGCGGGCGCCAGACATGACCTCGACCTCTTGTTCCGCTTTTGTTCTAGACCCGGAAGCGGGAGAGTCAATGGGCGGGCCTGCGGCGAGTTCCCCCACCGGAGGCAGGGGCGAAAACGACAACGGCGCGGAGGTCTCCCTCCGCGCCGCTGATCGTCCAAGGCCTGCGCCTCAGCTGTACTTGAATTCCGAACCGTCGAGATTGATCTGCGGGAACTCGTCCTTCTCGCGCCAATAGTCCTGGGTGTGCTGCCACTCCCACTTGGGCAGGCGCCGGGGCATCAGGTGCATGCCGCGGGCGAGGTAGCCGGGATTGAAGTTATCCGGGTCGATCCAGGGCAGGCGCTCAAGCTTTTCCTCCTCCGGCCCCATGACCACCTCGATCTTCTTCGCGCCCTTCTCGTCCATGTGCTGGAGCAGACGGCAGACGAAGTCGCCGATCAGGTCGGCGCGCAGGGTCCAGCTGGCGCGGAAATAGCCCATCACCCAGATCATGTTGGGGATGCCGGTGAACATCATGCCGCGATAGGTCACCGTGTCCGACGCCGCCACCGGCTTGCCATCGACCACGAAGTCGATGTCGCCGAAGGCGTTCAGGTTGAAGCCCGTGGCGGTCAGGATGATGTCAGCCTCGATCTCCTCGCCCGAGGTCATCTTCAGACCCTTTTCGGTGAAGCGCTCGATGTCGCCGGTCACCACCGAGGCCTTGCCGGCGATCACGCCCTGGAACAGGTCGCCGTCGGGGACGAAGGCGATGCGCTGCTGCCAGGGGCGGTACTTGGGCATGAAGTGCTTCTGGACCACGTCCTCCGGCAGGAAGGCGCGGACCCCGGCCAGCAGCTCCTCCTTCACGACGTCGGGCTCTTCGATCGCGCGGCGGGTGAACAGGTCCTGGTCATAGAGGCGCTTGCGCCGGACGATCTCGTGGATCCAGGTCTCGTCGACCTGCAGCAGGCGAAGCGTGTCGGCCAGTTCGTCGGCGTTGCGGCCCGGCACGAAGAAGGTCGGCGAGCGCTGGACCAGGGTCACATGGGCCACGTCGGCGGCGATCGCCGGGACCACAGTGGCCGCCGTCGCGCCGGAGCCGATGCAGATGACCTTCTTGCCCTTGTAGTCCAGGTCTTCCGGCCATTCCTGCGGGTGAACGATCTTGCCCTTGTAGTCGGACATGCCCGGCCATTCGGGGGTGTAGCCCTGGTTCTGGCGGTAATAGCCCTGGCACATCCACAGGAAATTACAGGTGAAATGGACCGTCTCGCCGGTGTCCTTGCGGACCGCCTCGAGGGTCCAGAGGTTGTCCTTGGACGACCATTCGGCGTGGGTGATGGTGTGGTTGTAGCGGATGTGGCGGGCCAGATCGTTCTCTTCGATCACCTCGCCCATGTACTTCAGGATCTCCTCGGCCGAGGCGATCGGGGCGCTGGTCCAGGGCTTGAACCGGTAGCCGAAGGTATAGAGGTCGCTATCGGAGCGGATGCCCGGATAGCGGTGGCTCCACCAGGTGCCGCCGAAGCCATCCAGTTGCTCCAGGATGACGAAGCTCTTGCCGGGCGTCTGGGTCTGCAGGTGATAGGCGCCGCCGATCCCTGAAATCCCCGCGCCCACGATCAGGACATCGAAATGCTCGGCCTTGCCAGGCGAACGTACGGACTCGCGAACTTGGGTCTGGGTGCTCATGGGCGGCTTCCTGGTTTTTCCTCGCGCCAAGTTTTGAAGGCCGGGCGTTCAGCCTCCTTGATCAAGATCAAGATAGGTGATCATTGATCACATAAAGCCGCCCCGCAAGGGCGCAGACATGAAAAAGCCCCGCCGGCGGAACCGGCGGGGCTCTTCATGCAGTGGACGCAGGTTTTAGAAGCGCAGGGTGCGCGCTTCCTTGACGTGCGGCAGGGCGCGGATCTTGGCGACCAGGGCGTCCGACGGGTCTTGGTCGACGCCGACCAGAGCGATGGCGTCCTCGCCCGCCGACACGCGGCCCAGGTTGAAGGTGGCGATGTTGACCTGGGCGTCGGCCAGCAGAGCCCCCAGGGCGCCGATGAAGCCCGGCTTGTCCAGGTTGTTCACGTACAGCATCACCGGGGCGAACGGGGCGTCCAGGTCCATGCCCTTGACCTCGATGATCCGCGGCGTGCCCGCCATCACCGAGCCGGCGAAGGAGCGCTTGCCCATGGCCGTGGTGACGGTGATCCGCACCAGGCTTTCATAGATCGGGCTGTCGTCCTGCTTGCTCTCGGAGACGGTGATGCCGCGGTCCTTGGCCACGGCCGGGGCCGAGACCATGTTGATCTCCGCCAGCATCGGCCGCATCACGCCGGCCAGGGCCGCGGCGGTGAGCGGACGGGTGTTGAGGTTGGCGACCTCGCCCTCATAGGCGATGTCCACGGCCTTGACCTCGACGTCGACCATCTGGCCGGCGAAGGCGCCCAGGCGCTCGGCCAGGGCCACGAAGGGCTTCAGCTTGGGGGCCTCGTCGGCGGTGACCGAGGGGCTGTTCAGGGCGTTGGTGACCGCGCCAGTGAGCAGGTAGTCGCTCATCTGCTCGGCGACCTGCAGGGCCACGTTCTCCTGGGCTTCGGCGGTGGAGGCGCCGAGGTGCGGGGTGGCGATGAAGTTCTCAGCCCCGAACAGCACGTTGTCCTTGGCCGGCTCCTCGACGAACACGTCGAAGGCGGCGCCGCCCACATGGCCTTCGTCCAGCAGCTTGCGCAGGCCCTGCTCGTCCACCAGGCCGCCGCGGGCGCAGTTGACGATCAGCACGCCCTTCTTGGTCTTGGCCAGGGCCTCGGCCGACAGGATGTTGCGGGTCTTGTCGGTCAGCGGCGTGTGCAGGGTGATGACGTCGGCGCGGGCCAGCAGGTCTTC
>CAZXVO010000075.1:0-17724 GCA_964643835.1 uncultured Phenylobacterium sp.
TCCCCCAGCGGGGGAGGAACTCAATGCCGCCGTTAACCCCTGACTCAGGTCTCCGAAACCCCGCCTTTACCCCGGACCTGTATCAATCCGCGACATAAAGAGCCTCATCCCGGGGTCATCCCGGCAGATGAGCGTCCAGTCCAGGTGGGTGTCTTCATATGGCCAAAACGGTCCTCGTCGTCGATGACGACCCGACTCAACGCAGGCTGATCCAGGCGGTCCTGGAGCGCGAAGGGTTCACCGTCGCCCATGCCGAAAACGGCGACCAGGCGATCAACAAGCTGACCTCAGGCTCGGCCTGTGACCTCATCCTCCTGGACCTGGTCATGCCCGGCCTGTCGGGCCAGGACACGCTCAAGGAAATCCGCACCCGCGGCTTTTCCCAGCCGGTGATCGTGGTCACCGCGACCGGCGGCATCGACACCGTGGTCAAGGCCATGCAGGCCGGCGCCTGCGACTTCTTCATCAAGCCGGCGGCGCCCGAACGGATCATCGTCTCGATCCGCAACGCCCTGTCCATGGGCGACCTGAAGGGCGAGGTTGAGCGGCTGAAGAAGCACGCCGGCGGCCGCTTCACCTTCGCCGACATGGTCGGAAGCTCGGCCCCCATGCAGATGGTCAAGCGCCTGGGCGAGCGGGCGGCCAAGTCGTCCATCCCCATCCTGATCACCGGCGAGAGCGGGGTCGGCAAGGAAGTGATCGCCCGCGCCGTCCACGGCTCGTCCGACCGGGCCGGCAAGCCCTTCGTCGCCGTGAACTGCGGCGCCATTCCTGAGAACCTCGTCGAGTCGATCCTGTTCGGCCACGAGAAGGGCAGCTTCACCGGCGCCACCGACAAGCACCTGGGCAAGTTCCAGGAGGCCAATGGCGGCACCCTGTTCCTGGACGAGGTCGGCGAGCTGCCCCTGGACATCCAGGTCAAGCTGCTGCGCGCCCTGCAGGAGAGCGAGATCGACCCGATCGGCGCCAAGCGCTCCATCAAGGTCGACGTCCGCATCGTCTCGGCCACCAACCGTGACCTGGCCACCGCCGTGAAGGACGCCCGGTTCCGCGAGGACCTGTTCTATCGCTTGAACGTCTTCCCGATCGAGGCCCCGGCCTTGCGCGAACGCCGCGAGGACATCCCGGCCCTGGTCGAGCACTTCGTGCGCCGCTTCAATGTCGAGGAAGGCAAGGCCGTGGCCGGCGCCTCGGCCGAGACCCTGGCCCTGCTCACCGGCTTCGACTGGCCAGGCAATGTCCGCCAGCTGGAGAACGCGGTCTATCGCGCCATCGTGCTGGCCGATGCGCCCTACCTGCAGCCCTACGACTTCCCGGCCATCTCCGGCGTCGCTGCGCCCCTGCCTGAGGCCGTCGCCGCGGTCAGCCACGCCCCGCCGCCGGCCCTGAGCGAGCTGCTGGACGAGATCCCGAAGGACGCCCCCGTGCGCATCCTCGACGGCCGCGGCCACCTGCGCACGCTGGAGGACATCGAGCGCGACCTGATCCAGCTGGCCATCGAGATCTATGCCGGCCACATGAGCGAGGTGGCGCGGCGCCTCGGCATCGGCCGCTCGACCCTCTATCGCAAGGTCCGCGAACAGGGCCTCGAAGACCTGGTCAAGGGCGGCGGCGAAGCGGCCGACGAAGCCGCGGCCTAAGCCCCCCAGACCTCGCGGTTGTCCGCCCGCTCGACGCGGCGGACGGGCTTCAGCTCGACCATCCGCGACAGCCCCGTCTCCGCCAGCAGGGCGGCGGCGCGGGCCTGGTCGGCCGGGGCCATGGTGGCGAACGCGTCCTGCACCTTCTGCAGCAGCCAGACCCGGTAGGGGAACACCCCCACCGTCAGCCTCACCCCGCGCCAGTCGACCTCGGTGAAGCCGATCACCCGCTGGCCGGGCCGCCCGCCGATCACCGCGCCGGCCTCTACCTCCGGCGCCCCCGCCGCTGCGTTGAAGAAGGCCATGAAGGCCTCGACCTCCGGCAGGTAGTCCTCGGCCACGTAAGACAACAGCGCCTTCACCGTCTCCGGAACCGCGTCGCCCGCCACCAGCGCCTGCGCCACCTCGCCATACTCGCCGGCGTCCTGGTTGGGCGCATACATCCGTTCCACCCAGCGCCAGACCCGCCAGGCGGTGGTCTTCATCAGGGTCGCCGGATGCGGGTCGCGAGCCAGATGCGCATGCAAGGGCGCGAACAGGCCATAGTCGCCCAGCCCCGGCGCCCCGCCCAACAGGTAGGGCATGGTCTCCAGGTGCGCCTCGAACAGCTGCAGGAACCGGGCGTAGGAGGCCTCAATCAGCGGCGCGCTGTCGGCGTTCACCCCGAAGATCCGGGCGGCCTGGCGCATCCGCCCGCTGGAAGCCGCGAACGACTCGGCCCGCGCCGCGGCGTCGCCGCCCAGCACCATCGGCCCGGTGAAGTCCTGGGACAGGAAGGGAATGTTCTCGGCGTCGAAGTGCCAGCGATAGTGCATGGCCGGCCTGACCATCCCCTCGCCGCCGAACAGCTCGAAGATCAGACCAACCAGCCGCTGCACCGGCCCGCCCGCATAGGCCGGCAGCCGCGCCAACCCTTGGGCCTCGCCATAGGCGATGATGTCCGAGCCGTCCTGGATGAAAGCCCCGTCCGGGGTCTCCAGCACCGGGATGATCCAGCGGCCTATGGCCTTGCGCGCCTCGTCGAACCGCGGATGGCTCGGCGCCCGCTCCTCGAAGTCGATCCGCTGCTTGCGCAGATAGGCCCTGGCCTTGCCCGAATAGAGCGAGCCCGGCATCGCATACAGGTAATGGGTCATCGTGGGCCTCCCTTATATTGGCGTTCTACGTGCCATTAGGAGGCGGAGCAATCACCAGCACGAAGACTATTCTTCTTCCGACTCAGGCTTGCGCCCGCGCCGCATCGGCCGGCGGGGCGGCTTGTCCTCGCCCTTGGCCTTGGCGGTGATTTCCTTGAGCTTGCGGTGCTGCATGGCCGAAAGGGCCTGGCCGGGCGCGCCCTTCTCGGGGTCTCCGAAGGCGCGGCCATAGGTCTTCACCCGGTCCTCGACCGAGCCCAGGAATTCACCTTCCCAGTCGGAGAGCTTCACGCCCGCGCGGTCCGCCTGACGGCGCGCGCGGCGCAGGGCGTTCAGGGCCGCGCGCTTGGCGGCGGCCTTCTGGTCTGGCGGGCCGCGCTTCAAATCTCTCCGAGCGCCGAGAGGTAGAGGTCGAGGATGGCGTCCTCCTCCTGCCGCTTGGCCCGGTCCTGCTTGCGCAGCCGCACCACCTTGCGCAGCACCTTGACGTCGAAGCCGTTGCCCTTGGCCTCGGCGAAGACCTCCTTGATCTGCTCGGCGATCTCGGACTTCTCCAGCTCGAGCCGTTCGATGCGCTCGATGATGCTCTTCAGCTGCGTCTGGGCGGTCGCATTCATCACATCGAGGTGGCCGGCGTCGTCCATGGAATAGAGCCTCTTTGAAGGTCTGGGCAGGGGCGCGGAACCTAGCCGCGAGGGCCTCGCCTGTCATGCGAGAAAAACGCGTCTCAGGGCGTGACAGCCGAAAGTGGAAGCCGGCTTCGGCGGCCGTCACGCTTCGGGCCTAGAGGAGACCGTGGGCCTCGAGCGCCGGGCGCAGGGCGGCCGGATCCGTGAAGTGCAGCACGCGGAAGCCCAGCGCCTGCGCCGTCTCGATGTTGCGCGCGCTGTCGTCGACGAACAGGGTCTGGGCCGGCTCCAGCCCGAAGCGCGCGAGGGTCCGTCGGAAGATTTCCGGATCGGGCTTCAGCACCCCTTCCTCGGCCGAGACCACGAAGCCCGCGATACGGTCAAACGCCGGGCTCATGGCCCGCGTCCCCGGCCAGGTCTCGTGGGACATGTTGGTCAGGCCGTATTGCGCCACGCCCCGGTCGGCCAGGGCGTGAATGGCCGCCTCGGTTTCGGCGATCGGTCCGGAAAACATCTCCCACCACCGGGTCTCCCAGGCGTGGATCTGCTCGGCGTATTCGGGAAAGCGGGCCAGCAGGCCCTGCCGATTCTGGGCGAAGGTCACGCCCCGGTCGTGGGCGACGTGCCAGTCCATGGTGCAGACATGCTCAAGGAACCGGTCGAGTTCGGCCGGTTCCTCAAAGACCTTTTCGTAGAGCGTGCGCGGGTTCCAGCGCACGATGACGTTGCCGACGTCCCAAAGCAGCGTTGTCGCCGCCGGGACGCCCAAGACGTCCTCAGCCCTGCTTGGCTTTGAAGCGCGGGTCGGTCTTGTTGATGATGTAAACCCGGCCCTTGCGGCGCACGAGCTTGCAGTCGCGGTGGCGAGTCTTGAGCGACTTGAGCGAGCTTCTGACCTTCATGACCGTATTCTTCTGCGGGGCCGTCGTCGGCCCGGTGGTGAACCAGGAGGGCGCGCATATACGGTCGCAGGCCTTTTGAGTCAACGGCGTCAGCCCCAACGCCGAGCCGGCGGCGCCTGCGCAATATAAACCACGAAGGACACAAAGGGCACGAAGGCCCACAAAGGACACCAAGGCGCGCCGTGCGCGCAACAATCGCCAGGAGCAAGCCTTCCAGAATCCAACACCCTTTGTGTCCTTCGCGCCCTTTGTGCCCTTTGTGGTCGAATAGGGCCTGGCGGCGGGTAGGACGCCCTGGATCGGCCCACCGGCCTTCCCCCCTGACGGGCTTGTGATTGAGGCGCCCGTCCCCACCGGCTAGGGTCACCCCATGGCCCGACGATCCTTTGACCGCCGAACCTTTGTCGCCCTGCTGCTGGCAGGCTGCGCGGACCCGACGCCGAATCTGGTGCCTCAGGTCACGCCCCTGCCGCAGGCCCCGACACCCCAGCAGCCCCAGCCGGTCGCCCCGCCCACCGAGTCGGGCTCACTCAGCTTCGATGTCTGGTCACGACAGTTCTATGAGCGCGCCGTCCGCGCCGGCCTGCCCGCCGACCTGCTGACCCGGGAGATGGCGGGCCTGGTCCCCGACCCCCGCGTCATCACCCTGGACAGCCGCCAGCCGGAATTCGCCAAGCCCTTCGGCGACTATATCAAGGGCGTGATCAGCGACGACCGCATCGCCATCGGCCAGCGCAAGCGCGTTGAGCTGGCCCCGATCACCGCCGACATCGAGGCCAGGTACGGCGTCCCCGGCGACGTGGTGCTGGGCATCTGGGCTGTGGAGACCGCGTTCGGCGGGACCATGGGCAGTTTCGACGTCATCCGCTCCATGGCCACCCTCGCCGCCGACGGCCGCCGCCGCCAGTGGGCCGAAGACCAGCTGATGGCCGCCCTGCGGATTATCGGCCAGGGCGAGTTTCCCAGGTCCCAGCTCTACGGCTCCTGGGCCGGGGCCATGGGCCAGACCCAGTTCATCCCCACCACCTTCCTGTCCACCGCGGTGGACGAGGACGGCGACGGCAAGCGCGACATCTGGGGCTCCCGCGAGGATGCGCTCGCCTCGGCGGCCAACCTGCTCTCCAAGGGTGGCTGGGTGCGCGGCCAGGGCTGGGCCCGCGAGGTCACGGTCCCCGAGGGCTTCGACTACGCCCTGACCGAGGGCCCGCGTGAGACCCCCGATTGGTGGGCGCGCCTGGGCGTGGTCCGCGCCGACGGCCTGCCCTGGACCACGGCGGACCAGACCGCCAAGTGCATGCTGATCGCCCCCACCGGCGCGCAGGGGCCGAAGTTCTTGCTGCTGCCGAACCACTTCGTGATCCGCAAGTACAACAACGCCACCACCTATGCGCTGGGCGTGGGCCTGTTGGCCGACCGCTTCGGCGGTATGGGGCCGCTGGTCCAGGCCTGGCCCTATGAGACGGCCCTGTCCACCGCCGACCGCATCGCCGCGCAGAAGGCTCTGGCCGCCCTCGGCTTCGATCCGGGTCAGCCGGATGGGGTGATCGGCGTCAACACCCGCGCCGCCCTGCGCGCCTGGCAAAAGTCCCGCGGCCTCACCGCCGACGGCTACCTCTCGATCCAGATGGTCGGCCTGCTCAAGGCCGAAGTCCCCTGGGTGGCCCCGACGCCACCGCCGACGGATCCGGTTCCGCAAGCGCCGACGCCCGGCCCTGCGCCGCAAGGCCGGCGCTAGGGCGAGCGCCGCATCTGGTTTCCCAGACCAAGCCCCCCACCCCCGTCACCCCAAGACTTGTTCTTGGGGTCCCTCTCTCGGCTGGCTTTGCAGTTCAGGACAAAGCGTCACCGCTGACGCTCCCCATGCGACCTCACTGGGTACGGACCCAGGGACCCCAAGAACAAGTCTTGGGGTGACGGCGGAATGTGACGGCGGAAGGTGAAGGCCCTGGGGTGACGCCCTGACGCCCTACATCCCCCCCTCGTCCTCCTTCTCCAGTGTCGCCCCGACCTGGTCCTCCCGCGTCGCGGGCTTGGGGTCGGCGTTGCGCAGCTGGGGGTTCACGAAGGCGTAGGCCAGCATGGCCAGCATCATGGTCATGTTCAGCAGGAAGGGCGCGGAGTGGTAGTGCTCGTAGAGCCAGACAAAGGCCGGGGCGAGCACCACGTTCACGCCATTGACCGCGGCGATGGCGCCGGCCACCCGGGCCTGTTCGCCCATGTCCACCGCCAGCGACGAGCCGGCCGTGAAGCCCGGCCGGGCGAAGCCGAAGCCCAGGCTTGAGATGGCGTAGCCCGCCACCACCGCCCAGTAGTCCGGGGCGAACGCCACCAGCAGGTTGCCCGCCGCCGCCACGCCGACGCCCCAGCGCAGCAGCTGGCGCGGCGTCATGTCGAACATGCGGATGATGCCCCACTGGGCCAGCAGGCCGGCCACCGCGCCGAACATCATGGCGATGGCGATGAACCCTTGAGCCTGAGTCGGCGACATGCCGAGCTTGTCGATGATCAGGAAGCCCAGGGTCTGGCCCTGGGCGGTCTGGCTGACCGCGACGATGAAGCCATAGATCAGGAAGGGCGTGATCCGCGGATCGCGCCACATGGGCCGTTCCTTCTCGCCGGCGAAGGCGTGGGTGCGGGCCTCGTACTTGGGCCGATGCTCGCTCTCGGGCAGCTTGCGCCAGACCACCACCAGCATGGTCAGGGCGATCAGCGAGAACATGGCCATCGGCCCGGCCAGGCCCAGGACCGGCAGGATGAACAGGGGCGCGAGGAAGGGGCCGATCACGGTGCCCAGGCCAAAGGCGCCGGCCAGGCTCGACATCGACTGCGTCCGCTGCGCGACCGGGGTGTGCTCGGCCACATAGGCCTGGGTAGCCGGGTTCGAGGCCGCCCCGAACAGGCCGAACAGGGCGCGGGCCAACAGGAACAGGACGAAGATCACCATCCAGTTGGCCAGCTTGTGCAGGCCCGCCGAGACCACGATGGCGCAGGCGGCCATGGAGACCGCAAACCCGCTCAGGCCCAGCAGCATCAGCGGCTTGCGGCCATACTTGTCCGAGGCCTGGGCCCAGAAGGGCGACGAGAACGCCCACAACAGGGCCGACAGCGAGAACACCCCGGCCACCAGGAAGTCGGGAATACCGATGGAGCGCCCGATGGCCGGCAGCACCGAGATCATGCCGGTATTGCCCATGGCCGTGACCAGGGACACGCAGAAGATGATGGCGAAGGACTGCTTCGGCAGACCTCCCGGGGCGGCGAGGGTCTTTTCCATAGGCCTAGGCTGTTAAGCCGCGCCGGGCCGGTGCGCAAATCTAGATGTCCTTACGACGCATTAAGCATTCCGCCCGATGCTCTGGCCTGTTCGGCTCCCGGGGACGTCTTCCGCATGTTTCAGATCATCGGCATCGTGCTGCTGTTCGGCCTGGTCTTCGGCAGCTTCCTCATGTCGGGCGGCAGCCTCGCGCCGATCATCCACGCCGCGCCGCACGAACTCATGGCTATCGGCGGGGCCGGCGTCGCCAGCTTCCTGATCGCCAACTCCATGACCGTGGTGAAGGGCGCAGGCGCCGGGATGGGCAAGGTGTTCGCCGGTCCCAAGTGGAAGGCCAGCGACTATCGCGACCTGCTCTCGCTGCTGTTCCTGCTGACCAAGACCATGAAGTCCAAGGGCGTCATCGCCCTGGAAAGCCACATCGAGAACCCGCACGATTCGACGATCTTCTCGCGCTACCCGAAGATCATGAAGGACCACTTCGCCATCGACTTCATCTGCGACACCCTGCGGATGATGACCATGAACCTGGAGGATCCCCACCAGGTCGAGGATGCGATGGAGAAGCAGCTCGAAAAGCACCACCACGAGGCCCTGGCCCCGGCCCACGCCATTCAGTCTCTCGCCGACGCCCTTCCGGCGCTCGGCATCGTCGCCGCCGTGCTGGGCATCATCAAGACCATGGGCGCCATCAGCGAGCCGCCGGAAGTCCTGGGTGAAATGATCGGCTCGGCCCTGGTCGGCACCTTCCTGGGCGTGTTCCTGGCCTACGGCCTGGTCGCCCCCTTCGCGACCCGGATCAACCAGATCGTCGAAGAAGAAAGCGCCTTCTACAAGATCATCCAGGCGGTGCTGGTGGCCCACCTGCACGGCAACGCCGCCCAGATCTCCGTCGAAATCGGCCGCGGCAACGTCCCCTCCGGCTCGCAACCGAGCTTCCTCGAACTCGAAGAAGCCCTCTCGGCCATCCCGAACGAGGCGTAGTCCGGCTCGTCACCCCAAGACTTGTTCTTGGGGTCCCTGCGTCCGAGCGCTGTGAGCCCGCAGGAAGAACGGCGCGCGCAACGCTGCACCCGCCCCCTCAAAGTCAGCCGACAGAGGGACCCCAAGAACAAGTCTTGGGGTGACGAACGGTGGTGACAGCGAGAAATGTTCTCATTACGTTCGCACCATGCGCCGGGACGCCTTCATCGCGGTCTACATCATGGCGGATCGGCCGCGTGGCACCCTCTATGTCGGCGTAACCAACAAGCTCTCCCGGAGCGCACATGAGCACCGCGAAGGGGTCTATGCCGGCTTCACCCGCGACTATGGCCTGAAGCGGCTCGTCTGGTTTCAGCACTTCGAGCTCATGACCAACGCAATCAAGCGCGAGAAGACCCCCAAGGGCTGGCCTCGCGACTGGAAGATCAACCTGATCGAACGCGAGAATCCCTACTGGGACGACCTCTACCTCACGATCACAGGCTGAACCGCCCCCGCTCCGTCACCCCAAGACTTGTTCTTGGGGTCCCTGCGTCCGAGCGCTGTGAGCCCGCAGGAAGAACGGCGCGCGCAACGCTGCACCCGCCCCCTCAAAGTCAGCCGACAGAGGGACCCCAAGAACAAGTCTTGGGGTGACGATGGAGCGGGGACCATCTCCGCCATCCTTCAATCCCACATGCGAAGGCCCCTCTCCACGTGGGAGAGGGGCCTGACGCGGCCGGGCCTGCAGGATGAGGGGCGTTGAGGCCCGGTGCGTCGTCTCAGAACGTCCAGTCCAACCCCACCGTCACGCTCCGCGTCGGGGCGTAGTAGGCCTGGCTCCATTTCAGGCTGCCCAGGTATTCCTCGTCCGTGGCGTTCTTGATGTTCAGGGAGCCGCGCACCCGGTCGGTGAGTTTGATGCTGCCCATCAGGTCGAGCACGGCGTAGGAGTCCTGCGTCACCTTCACCCCCAGATCGGTGGTGGAGATGTCGCTCTGCCAGCGGATCGCCGCGCCCAGCTTCAGGTCGCGCAGGGCCGGCACGCCATAGGTGGTGGACAGCTTGAAGGTCTGGCGCGGCAGATAGAGGCGCACGTCCTTGCCGTCCTTGTCCTGGATGGACAGGTCGGTCCAGCCGCCGGAGATCGTCCAGTCCGGGGTGATCCGCCCGGCCACCTCCAGCTCATAGCCCTCCACGAAGGTGTCGACCCCCACATAGTAGGCCTTGGTCGTGCCGGGGATGTAGCCCGCGTACTCCGCCAGCCCGTACTGCTCGGACTTGAACACAGCGGCGGTGGTGAGCAGCCGGCCGTCCAGCCATTCGCCCTTGGCCCCGGCCTCGTAGCTGCGCCCCTCGACCGCCTCCAGCCGCCTGGCGTTGATGTCGTTCTCCCCCTGGGGGTCGAAGATGTTGGAATAGGACGCATACAGCGTGACCTGGGGCGTCACCTCGAAGGTCAGGCCGGCATAGGGGCTGACCTTGCTCTCATCCCGCGCCTGGGCGACGCCATAGGAAAAGCCCGTGGTCTTCAGGTCGATGGCGTTGACGCCCACCACGGCTTTCAGCCGGTCGGTCAGGTTCAGGTGGGCCGCCGCATAGGCGCGGTTCAGCCGGTCATCCACCTTCTCGGCCAGGTAGGGCGGCGGATAGGTCGGCTGGGCCGGCGCCACCACCGTCGTCCCCTGATAGGCTGGATAGGCCAGCAGGGCGGCGAAGGCCTCGTACTTGTGGCTGCGGCTCTTGGACAGGTTGAAGCCGGCGACCAGCTGGTGCTCGCGGCCGAAGGCCTGGACCGTGCCATTGGCCACCACGTCGACCATGTCCTGGTCCAGGTCGGAGGGATAGCGCCCGCTCATGCCGCCGACGCCCAGCCCGGTCGCCTTGTCGGGATTGCCATAGGCGTAGAGGAGCTGAGCCGCCTCGTCATAGGCCTTGTGGGTGTAGACGCCCTTCAGGGTCCAGCCGCTGTCGAAGGCGTAGGAGGTCTCGACGAAGACCGTCTGGCTGTGGGTGTCCCAATAGGTCCAGGGCGCGCCGGTGGTGGCCGAGACGTCGTAGGCGATGCGCGTGCCGTCGGACCAGACCAGCGGCAGGGCGCCCCAGTTCACACCGGTGGCCAGGTTGTCCTGCCGGGAATAGCCGACCGTGGTGTTCCACTTGGGCGTCAGGTCCCAGGACAGGACGCCGTAGTAGACGCTTCTGTTCACGCCGTAATAGTCCAGGTGCGAGCCCGCATCGGTGTTGGCGTAGACGAAGCGTCCGGCCACCGACCCGTCCTTGCTCAGCGGCCCGGAGATGTCGGCGGTCAGCCGGCGGCTGTCCCAGGTCCCGTAGGCCGCTGAGGCGCTGGCCTGGAAGGTCTCGGTGGGCCGCTTGCGGATATAGTTCAGGGTGGCTGACGGATTGCCGGTGCCGGTCATCATGCCGTTGGCGCCACGCACGGCCTCGACCCGGTCATAGATGACGGTGTCCAGCGCCCCGGTCTGCAGGCCCCAGTCCAGGGCCTGGCCCACCCCGTCGACCTGGAAGTTGATGATGTCGAAGCCGCGGGCGTTGTAATAGGTCCTGTCGGTCTCGACCGCCTCGACATTGATCCCCGGCAGGGTGGCCAGCAGCTGGTTGGCGTCCGAGAGGGCGAAGGCCTGGATCTGGGCCGCGCCCACCACCGTCACCGATTGCGGCGTCTCCTTGATCGGCAGATCGAGCCCCGTCGCGCCGGCGGAATCGTGGATCACCCGCTTGCCCAGGACCACGACCTCGGAGGTCTCGACGGCGGCGTCGTCCGCCAGGGCGACGGCGGGGATCGCGGCGCTGGCCAGCAGGGCGAGCAGGAAGGACTTGGGACGCATGGGGAGGCCTCGAGCGGGACAATGAACGACGCCCGGCCTATAGGCCTCGCCACCCTTATTTGCAACTCATTCGCATTTTCATTCGCAACATTTGGGTTCAGAACCACTTCATCAAGTGGCTAAAACTCAAATGAGGATCAGAGCGGCCGCAGCCGGTTCACATGGCCCATCTTGCGGCCAGGCTTGGTCTCGCGCTTGCCATAGAGGTGCAGCCGCGCGTCGGGCTCGCCCGCCAGCTTGGCCCAGTGATCGGCCTCGTCGCCCAGCAGGTTGATCATCTCCACCCGCGCCAGCGCCTCCGTCGGGCCCAGCGGCCATCCGGCCACGGCGCGGATCTGCTGCTCGAACTGGTCCACCTCGCAGCCGTCCTGCGTCCAGTGTCCGGTGTTGTGGACCCGCGGCGCGATCTCGTTGACCAGCAAGCGTCCGTCGGCCAGCTCGAACAGCTCGATGCCGATCACGCCCACATAGTCCAGACTGGTCAGGATCTGGTGCGCGATCCGCTCCGCCTGGGCCGCAGTGTCCGCGCTGACCTGCGCCGGCGCCATGGTCTGGCGCAGCACGCCCTTCTCGTGGTGGTTCTCGCCCAGCGGATAGACGGCGATCTCGCCATTCCAGCCGCGCGCGGCGATCACCGAAAGCTCGCGCACGAAGTCGGCGGGGGCTTCCACGATCACCGGCTTACCGCCCAGCGCCGCAAAGGCGCGGCCGGCGTCGGCGGCGTGCTCCACCCACATCTGGCCCTTGCCGTCATAGCCGTCGCGGCGGGTCTTCATCAGCGCCGGCGCGCCGATCTGCTCCAGCGCCTGCGCCGCCTCCAGGATGTCGTCGGCCTTGGCGAAGGCCACCGTCGGCGCGCCGGCCTCGTTGAGGAAGGTCTTCTCGGCCACGCGGTCCTGCGCCACCGCCAGCGCCTTCGCGCCCGGCGCCACGCGCACCCCCAGCGCCGTCAGCCGCTCCACTGCGCCCGCAGGCACGTTCTCGAACTCGAAGGTCACCACGTCGGCCAGCTCGGCCAGGGCCGTAAGGGCGCGGGGATCATCATAGGCGCCGACAATAGCGTGCGCGGCCACCCGCGCCGCCGGGCTGTCCGCCTCGGGCTCCAGGATCGCCACGTCGAAGCCCAGCCTCGCCGCCGCCAGGGCCAGCATCCGTCCCAGCTGGCCTCCGCCGAGAATGCCGATGGTCGAGCCCGGGGGAAGCGGCGTCATGTTCAGTCCTCGACCGTCTCGGCCACACTGTCAGTCAGGGCCTTGCGGAACAGCGCCAGACGCTGGGCCAGCGCCTCGTCTGAAAGCGCCAGGATCTGCGCCGCCAGAAGGCCGGCGTTCTTGGCGCCGGGCTCGCCGATCGCCAGGGTGCCCACGGCGATGCCACCGGGCATCTGGACGATGGAATAGAGACTGTCGACGCCCTTCAGGGTCTTGGACTCGATCGGCACGCCCAGCACCGGCAGGTCGGTCAGGGACGCCGTCATGCCCGGCAGGTGCGCCGCGCCGCCGGCGCCGGCGATGATCACCTTGAAGCCCGCGGCCTTGGCGCCCTTGGCGAAGGCGTACATCCGGTCCGGCGTGCGGTGGGCCGAGACCACCTTGGCCTCATAGGCCACGCCGAGCGCGTCCAGCATGTCGGCCGCAGCCTTCAGGGTCGGCCAGTCCGAGCGGCTGCCCATGATGATGGCGACGGGCGCGGGCGAAGCGCTCATGAATTGGCCCCTTTCCGGAAAGGCGGGGAGTATAGGCGCCGGCTTTGCGCCCGCAACCAAGGACGGCTAGGATTCTTAATGGCCCGGCTTCCGGGTGATTCTGACGGAACAATGATCTGATGAAGGTCACCGGCGCTCGCAGCGAGACCTTTTCGGCGATCCGCAAGCGCGCCCTCGCCAAGGCGGGCGCCTACGCGACCGCCACCGCGCCGGCGCCGGCGGACAAGACCGCCTTCCTGGGCCTGACCGAAGCGGACCTGACCCCGGCCGTCCAGCAGGCGGTCAAGACCCTGCTCACCGAGATCGACGACCTGCGCGGCGAGGTCTCGCGACTCAAGGCCCGCCTGGTCGAGGCCGAGGAGCTGGCCGACCGCGACGCCCTGACCCCGGTGCTTAACCGCCGCGCCTTCGTGCGCGAACTGGGCCGCATCCGCACTTTCGCCCAGCGTTACGGCTCGCCCGCCAGCCTGGTCTATTTCGACATCGACGGCTTCAAGGGCGTCAACGACCGCTACGGCCACGCCGCCGGCGACGCCGCCCTGCAGGCCGTGGCCGCGCGCCTGGCCGCCAATGTCCGCGAAAGCGACATCGTCGGCCGCATGGGCGGTGACGAGTTCGCGGTCATCCTGGCCCAGGCCGATCGCGCCACCGCCGAGGCCAAGGCCCGGTCCCTGGCCTACGAGATCGAGAAGGCGCCCATCGAATTCGGCGACTGGACGGCCCCGATCCACATCTCCTACGGCGTCCGCGAGATCAGCCAGACCCAGGAGCCAGAAGAGATCGTCGCCGAGGCCGACGCGGCCATGTTCCTGCGCAAGCGCGAGACCCGCGCTGGCTGAGCCGCCTTAGGGCGCCGCGAAGATCTCGCCCGCCGCCGCGATCAAGGTTGAATAGTGCGAAAGGCCGGGCAGGACCCGCACCTGCCGACGCTTGGGCTGCTGCGCCGCCAGGGCCTGGCTCATGGCCAGCGGCGCCCAACTGTCGGCCGAGCCATGCCACAGGATCATAGGCGCGCTCAGGCCCGCGAACTGGTCATGCGGCGTGCGAACATAGGCGCGGAGATCCCGCCTGTAGCCCACCGCGCCCTGGCCCAGGCTCTGGGTCATTGCGGCCGTCAGGATGCGGCGGAACTCCGCGCTACGCGCCAGGCCAGCGTCTTCCCCCGCGGCGGAGGCGAACAGCTGGTCGAGCAAGAGGTCCGGCGCGCCCCGCGCCACGAGGCCCTGCGCCCAGGTCAGGACCCGGAACGTCATAGGGTTGTCCCTGGCCAGCCGGAAGACCGGTCCGCCCGCCATGTGCGGCAGGAAATCGCCTAGGCCGAGGGGCGCGGCCGGCGAGATCAGATCCAGCGCGAGGTCGCGGTCGGCGAGCCTTTCAGCCACCTCGCAGGCCACGAAGGCGCCGATGGAGAAGCCGACCAGCCGCAGGGCGCCGTCCGGCCAACGCCGCCGGACCTCCTGCGCCAGATGGTCATAGTAGCCCTCGGCCGACAGTTCGGGGCGATCCCGGTTGCGGTCCGGGGCGAACAGGTCTGCGGGCAGCGGCGGCAGGAGCCCGAGTTCCAGCGGCGCGCCGGGCTGGCCATGGAAGTAGACGGTGGGCCTCAAGCGATCGGCCCTAGGCGATGATGTCCGGGGTCAGCTGGTCCTTCAGACGCGCGATCTCGTCCTTCAGCAGCAGCTTCTTCCGCTTCAGGCGGCCGATCACCATCATGTCGGGCATGGTCATGGCGGCGATCGCCTGCACGGCCACATCCAGGTCGGCATGTTCCTGAATGGCCGTGTTGAGCCGGGCCCGGATCGCATCTTCGGGCTCTTCGGCCTGGTTCTCGTTCATACGCACGCCCCGCTACGCCAAGCCCAATGATGCGGAAACGTAACCGTTACGGCAAGCGGCGTGACACCCGGTTCAGGTGAGCGGCCCCGCCAGTCGCGCCAGGGCGTCCAGGGGCGCAGTGCGGCCCCAGGCGGCGGAGGCGGCTTCCAGCGCCGCCAGCGCCGGGACGCCGCCCTTGTGCTGGCCCACCAGGTCCGCGAGCGTCTCCATGAGCAGCCGCTCGGCGCGCAGCTCCGCGGCCTTGATGTCCTCGCGCAGGGCCAGGCGCGCGCCCGCGTCCACCGGCGCGAAGTCCTCCTTCAGCCGCCGCCGCACGGTGCGGATGGGCGACAGCACCTCGGCTTCCCAGGCCTTGGCGAGCGCCGCGCCCTTGGCCAGCACCTCGGCCGGCGGGCCCTCGGCCCAGATCGCCCAGAGCAGGAAGGGCGTGTTCTGGCCATGGGCGTCCTGCAGCGCCAGGCAGGCGTCCGGCACGTCGGGCCGGGCATAGGCTTCCAGGGTCCAGGACCAGATCGACATCAGGCGTCTCCCGCGACAGGGCCCACGTCCTGGCCCCAGCGCTTCACGCCGCGCCAGGACAGGCCGAACAGATCCAGCGACCGGCCGACCGACTGATCGACCATCTCCTCCAGCGACCGGGGCTGGGCGTAGAAGGCCGGCAGGGGCGGAGCGATCACCGCACCCATCTCCGCCAGCCGCACCATGGTGCGCAGATGGCCCAGGTGCAGGGGCGTCTCGCGCACCATCAGCACCAGAGTGCGCCGCTCCTTGAGCGTCACGTCAGCGGCGCGGGTCAGCAGGGACGAGGTCACGCCGGTGGCGATCTCGCTCATGGTCCGGACCGAGCAGGGCGCGACGATCATGCCCAGGGTCGGGAAGGAGCCGGAGGCGATGGAGGCCCCGATATCGCCGGCCTTGTGCGACACTTCAGCGCGGGCGTGAACCTCGGCCAGGGTCAGCTTGGTTTCCTGGGCGACCGTGATGGCGGCGGCCTTGGACAACACCAGGTGGGTCTCGACGCCCATCTCCTTGCAGGCGTCCAGCACGCGAAGCCCATAGATCACGCCACTGGCCCCGGAAATTCCCACCACCAGGCGCTGTGGTTCGGGGCGATCACGTCCGGATTCGGCCATTAAGGATGCTCCCGCGCCTGCAAATCGGGCGCCCGGTTCCCCGGCGCCTCTGCAAAGATATGTGATCTGACAGGCCAGACCAGCGGGTGTTCACTTACCCGGTCGTTCAATGGAAGGAGACTTGTAGTCATGGCCGTTGAAGCCCGCATCCGTAACCTCGGAACCCGCCACCAGACCCTGGACGAGGCGATCCGAGACGAACTGAACCGGCCGGCGTGCGACGATGTAAGGCTCCGAGAGCTCAAACGGCAAAAGCTCAGGCTCAAGGAAGAGATGGAGGCCCTGAGGGCCCGCATCCACTAAGATCCATCTAGGCTAGGCGCCCTCCCCCCGCGCGGCGGCGGGAAGGCGCCGAAAGGCCTATCAATCCTCTTCGCCGTCCTCGTCGTCGTACAGGGGCTCTTCAGCCACGTAGGGCTGTTCCGCCTGATCGAGGGGCACACCGGTCTCGGAGGCCGGCTCCAGGGTCGGGCCGTCGACAATCCCGCGGCGGGCGTCGTCCTTGGCCTTCTTTTCCGCCGCCTTCTTCACCACCGCATCCAGCTCCAGCTGGGTGGCGAGACCGAGGGTCACAGGATCCACCGGCTTGATATTGGCCGAGTTCCAGTGGCTGCGGGTCCGCACCTGGTCGATGGTGGCCTTGGTCGTACCGAGCAGGCGCGCGATCTGGGCGTCGGCCACTTCCGGGTGGTTGCGGATGAACCACGCGATGGCGTCCGGACGGTCCTGGCGGCGCGACACCGGGGTGTAGCGCGGGGCCTTCTTCACCGGCTTCAGCAGTTCGGCGTGCCGGCTCTTCTGGGCCCGCATCCGGTACTTGTCGTTGTTCTGGGCGGCGTCCAGCTCTTCGCGGGACAGCTGGCCGTTGGCGATTGGGTCGGCGCCGCGGATGTCGCGCGCCACTTCACCGTCGGCGATGCCCTTCACTTCGAGCGGGTGCAGGCCGCAGAAGTCGGCGATCTGATCGAAGGTCAGCGAGGTGTTGTCGACCAGCCAGACGGCGGTCGCCTTCGGCATCAGAATGTCGGTCATGGCGTGTTCCTAAAATGACGGCGCCCGGCCTTTCGGCCGGGCGGTGCATTAAGCGGGTCTCATATAGGCCGGTTTGCGTCCAAGGAAAACGCAGAATCTGAAAGCCTTTACGCGCGCCGACGCCGTCCCGTCGAGCGGTAGGCCTTGGCCATGGTGACGCGCAAGCCCGGAACCCCGTGCCGGTCGAACATCATCAGCCAGTTGGCGATCTCCTCCATGGTTAGACCATAGCGGGTCTGGGCCGCTTCCAGGGTGATCAGACCCGACCGGATGGCGACCACCAACTCGGCCTTGCGGCGGGGGACCCAGCGGTCGATGTCCGCGGGCGGAAGGTCCTCGGCCCTCAGCCTCAGGCCGAGCGGGCCAATCACCGGCTTCGGCGGGGGTACGACGCGCTGTTCAGAAACGGACACGGTGGCGCAGCTCCATGAGGATGTCGTCCCGGTGGGCGAAGATGACGCCGACAAAGGCGGTCAGGGCGGCGAGCGCCACAAGCACCCAGGCCGAAAGGGTGACGAGCCGGTCGCCGCAATCGCGCCAGCGCCAGCCGCGGGCCCGCCGCGGGGGAGCGGCCCGCCCCGGGCCCCCTGGAACTGCGCCACCTGCGCTACTTCATGGCCCT
>CAZXVO010000076.1:0-4522 GCA_964643835.1 uncultured Phenylobacterium sp.
GAACAGCACCGGCGTATGGGTCGAGGCGGAGAAGACGCGGGTGACGGCGTCCTCGTTCTTGGTCGACATGCCCGACCGGCCCTTCCCGCCCCGATGCTGGGTCCGGTAGGTGGTCAGGGGCGTCCGCTTCACATAGCCGCCGTGGGTCACGGTGATGACCATGTCCTCGCGGGCGATCAGGTCTTCGTCCTCGACGTCGGCGTCGCCTTCGACGATTTCCGTGCGGCGCGGCACGGCGAAGGCGGCGCGCACCTCCACCAGCTCCTCGCGCACCACGCCCATGATGTTCTCACGCGACGACAACAGGGTCAGATGGCCCTGGATCGTGCCGGCAAGCTCGCGGGCCTCGCCGAAGATTTCGTCACGGCCAAGCCCGGTCAGACGCGACAGGGTCAGGGCCAGGATGGCGCGGGCCTGCTCGTCGGTCAGGCGGATGAACGCATCGTCGACCAGCACGGTGCGCGGGTCGGCGATCAGGTCCACCAGGGGCATCATGTCGCCCGCCGGCCAGGCCTTGGCGACGATGCGCTCGCGCGCCTCGGCCGGGTCCTTGGACGAGCGGATGATGTGTATGAACTCGTCGATATTGGCCACGGCGATGGCCAGGCCCACCAAGACGTGGCCGCGATCGCGCGCCTTGGACAGTTCGAACTTCTCGCGCCGGACAACGACTTCCTCGCGGAACTCGATGAAGGCCACGATCATCTCGCGCAGGCCCATCTGCTGCGGACGGCCGCGGTTCAGGGCCAGCATGTTGACGCCGAAAGAGCTCTGCAGCGGCGTGAAGCGGTAGAGCTGGTTCAGCACCACGTCGGCCGAGGCGTCGCGTTTCAGCTCGACGACCACGCGCATGCCTTGGCGGTCGCTCTCGTCGCGCAGGTCGCCAACGCCTTCGATACGCTTCTCGCGCACCAGCTCGGCGATACGCTCGACCAGGGCGGCCTTGTTCACCTGATACGGGATCGCGGTGATGACGATGGCCTCGCGGTCCTTGCGCAGTTCCTCGATGGAGGCCTTGCCACGCATGATGACCGAGCCGCGCCCGCTCATCAGGGCGTTGCGCGCCGCCGTACGGCCGATGATCTCGCCGCCGGTCGGGAAGTCCGGCCCCGGCACCAGGTCCAGCAGCTCATCCAGGCCGATCTCGGGATTGTCGACATAGGCCAGGCAGGCGTCGACCACTTCGCCCAGGTTATGCGGCGGGATATTGGTCGCCATGCCGACGGCGATACCGCCGCCGCCGTTGACCAGCAGGTTCGGGATCCGCGACGGCAGGACCATGGGCTCCTTCTCGGAGCCGTCATAGTTGTCCTTGAAGTCGGCGGTGTCCTTGTCCAGGTCCGCCAGGATCGACATGGCCGCCTTGGTCAGGCGGCTTTCGGTGTAGCGCATGGCGGCGGGCGGATCGTTGTCCACCGAGCCGAAATTGCCCTGCCCGTCGATCAGCAGCAGGCTCATCGAGAAGGGCTGCGCCAGGCGCACCAAGGTGTCGTAGATCGCGAGGTCGCCGTGCGGGTGATACTTACCCATCACGTCGCCGACGATGCGCGCCGACTTCACATAGCTACGGTCAGGCGTATGCCCCTGCTCGTTCATCGAGAACAGGATGCGTCGGTGCACAGGCTTCAAGCCGTCTCGAGCATCCGGCAGCGCACGGCTGACGATCACGCTCATGGCGTAGTCGAGGTACGACTTCTTCAGTTCGTCCTCGATGGCGATAGGGGCGATGCCCCCGCGCCGGCCGTCGTCCGGAGGGGTGTTGTTGTCGTCGCTCAAGGGGAGGATTTGCCGTTAGAATCGGACACGAAATCAGAGTTCGAGTGTTAACATCCGCGTCGGCTCAGGCCAACCTTTCTGAGCCGTTTCCACCGCTTAAATCCCATTTCTGGAGCCGCCATGAGACCCGCCCTCGCCGCCCTCGCGCTCAGCCTCGCCGCCTCCGCGTCCGCCGCAGAAAATCCGCCTACGGCGCAGATTCAGCTAAAGAACGCGGCCGGCGCATCGGTGGGATCAGCGAGCCTGCGCCCCGGTCCCGGCGGCGTGCTGCTGCGGGTCGAGGTCAAGGGGCTAGCTCCCGGCTGGCATGGCCTGCACTTCCATGAGACCGGCGACTGCTCCAAGAGCGACTTCACCTCGGCCGGGGCCCACGTGCATGGTCAGCCGAACAAGGTCCACGGCCTGCTCAACCCGGACTTCAACGAAGCCGGCGACCTGCCGAACCTGTTCGTTGGGGCCGATGGGGTTGGCGCGGCAGAGGTGTTCTCGAGCTTCGTGACCCTGACGGGCGGCAAGACCGGAGCCCCTGCCCTGGCTGATGCGGACGGCTCGGCCCTGGTCATCCACGCCAACCCGGATGACTATATGAGCCAGCCCATCGGCGGCGCCGGCGCCCGCATCGCCTGCGGGGTCATTCCCGGCAGTTGATCCCATCTGGCCTGCGCGACCCGAAATCACGCATCTTTTGGTTGATGTCCCGTCGCTTTGCGCCTCCAGTTTCCAAAGGGGAAACAACAGGGGGCGATCATGGCCGGAACCGCATCATCTGAAATTCTGTCCAATGTCGGGGCGGTGCTCGCCGCGCTGAGTGGCCTGTCGACCGCAGCCTTCGGCCTGCTCGATAGCAGCAAGGCGTTCTGGGGCGGCATTTCCAACGTAGGCAAGAGCCACCTCAAAGCGGCGCTCCTGCCGTTCAGCGATCCCCTCACGGAAGCCGTGGGCGACGAGTGGTGGAGCATCGTCCTGGCCAACTGGCGTAACGGCATGCCCAAGTCCGACCAGAAGTCGGTGATCAGCGCCCTGATGAAGCTGGGCCTGACGCCGGCGACAGCGGCCTCAGTGGCAAGGGCGTCGCACGTCGATCCTGCGGCGTTGCAGTCCGCCGCACAGGCCATGGCGTCTGGTCAGGCCCTCTCTGAAGCCGACTTGAATGTCCTCGGTCGGATGGCCGCCAGCATGGAGGCCAAGCTCGACGCTGCGTTCGAGCGGGCAGAGCAGCAGTACAAGAACGTGTCGCGCTGCGCCGCCGGTCTTGTCGCCGTGGCGCTCGCCTGGATCGCGCAGGAGATCTGGGCCTATGGCGGGGTCTGGCCTTTCCGCCAGCATGAATTCCTTGGGGGCGCCCCGACCCTCACGATGGCGGTCGCCGTCGGCCTACTTGCGGTGCCGGTCGCGCCGGTGGCCAAGGATCTCACCTCGGCCCTATCGAGCGCCATGCGCGCCCTGAAGACGGCGAAGGCGCTCTGATGACCCGCTTCATATCCGTTCGCTCGACCGACATCGGGGGAAAGGTTCAGGATGCCTTTGTCCTGGAATCCTTCGGCGGTGATAAGCCGACCTATACGACGCTAGATGCCAAGCGGGTCGGCGACGACATCGCCGGCAAGGACGTGATCCTCGCCATCCATGGCTTCAACGTGTCGCGGCCCAAAGGCGTTCGCTCGCTGATCACCTTGGAAGCTGCGCTGGAGCTGACGGAAAATCAGGCGTTCTTTGGCGTGCTTTGGCCGGGGGATTTCTGGCTGCCGGTCGTCAACTATCCTGCTGAAGCGCGCGACGCCGTGAACAGCGGGAGCAGGATCGCAGCTCTACTGAATGGCCCCCTGTCGAAGGCCGGGAGCTTCACCTTCATATCCCACAGCCTCGGCGGGCGAGTTCTGCTCGAGACCGTGAGCAAGCTCGACAGGACAGCGCAGATCGTCTGCATCACAGCGGGCGCGGTCGACGACAATTGCCTCCAGCACCAGTACGCCAAGGTCAAGGAGAACGCGGATCGCATTCACGTGCTCGCGTCCAAGCGGGACGTTGTGCTGCAACTCGCCTATCCGCTTGGCGACTTCGCGTCGGACCTTCTCTGGCGAGACAACGATAGTCCCTGGCGCGGAGCAATTGGACGGTCAGGACCCAATCCAGGTGAGGCCCGGCCCAACGTCCAGCATCGTCAAATTCCCAGCGACCTGGGCTACGATCACGGAGACTATTTCCCGCCGGGGGACGGATCGGCGGGCGGCCCCAAATGGCCCGTCGCGGTCGCCTACATGCGAGCCTGCCTGAGCGGGCAGCGGGACACCTTTCCCTGATCCCCTAGATCACCCCGCCCACGGGCCGCGTGATCACCTGGCTGTCGAAGCCGGCGATCAGCGGTCGGGCCATGGCGATCGTCGCCTGGACGTGCGGCAGGGCGAGCGAGGCCTTGTGATCGGCCTCGCTGTCCCAAACCTCAGTGATCCAGATGGCGTCGGCGTCCCGCGCATCCGCGGCGATCACATAGCTTCTGCAGCCGGGCATCTCGCCAATCTGGGCTGACAGGATCGCCAGGAGTTCATCGCGCCGCCCATCGGCGGCGCGCATGCATCCAATCAAACCGAACATCAGAACGGGATTTCGTCGTCCAGGTCGGCCGAGAAGTCCTCGCGCGGCGAAGAGCCGCCACCGCCGCTACGGCCGCCACCGCCCGATGAGAAGCCACCGCCGCCGCCGCCCGAATAGCCGCCGCCGAAGTCGCCGCTGTCGCGGTCACTACGAC
>CAZXVO010000076.1:4532-12747 GCA_964643835.1 uncultured Phenylobacterium sp.
GTCGCCGCGCCCGCCCAGCATGGTCAGCTCGCCGCGGAACTTCTGCAGGACGACTTCGGTGGAGAACTTCTCCTGGCCCGACTGATCGGTCCATTTGCGGGTCTGCAGCGAGCCCTCGATATAGACGGTCGAGCCCTTGCGCAGATATTGCTCGGCCACACGGACCAGGTTGTCGTTGAAGATCACGACCCGGTGCCACTCGGTCTTTTCCTTGCGCTCGCCCGAGCTCTTGTCGCGCCAGGTTTCGGAGGTCGCGATACGCAGATTGGCGACGCGATCTCCCGAATTGAGGCTGCGGATTTCGGGGTCGGCGCCCAGATTGCCGACCAAAATGACCTTGTTGACGCTGCCCGCCATGTCGATGTCCTGTGGTTTCCGTAGAATGCGGGCAAATCGCCCTGGCGCACGCTACGCCGGGCGTTCGGCCTGGGCAACCACGTTTGTTCCGCCTTTGTTCGCTTTTGGCGGTTTCGTCCACAGAACCTTTGAGGGCGCTATTGCTGTGGCATGGCGCCCGGGATCACCAGCCGGCCGTCGCCGCTGCGCACCAGGGCCAGGTAGCGGTGCTCTTCCAGGGAGGGCGCGGTGAATATCCCCTCGCGCTGCAGGAACAGGAAATTGCCCTGATAGGCGCCGTAGATCTCGGTCTGATTGCCGCCCAGCGCCAGGAACTTCATGCGCATGGCCTCAAGCGCGGCGGCGCAGTGCTCCAGGTCCGGCTGGGCCGAAGGCAGCTTGTTGTACTTGAGCGAACCATCCCGCTGCGGCTGCACGTGGTAGCAGACCCCCGCCTCGCCGGGCGGACGGGTCTGCTTCACGCAGGCGGTCAGGGTGAGCAGGGCAGCGGCGGCGAGGGCGATCTGGCGAAGCATGACCGGGACACTACACAGACAGAATGCGGCGCGCGAGGGGCGAGCGCCCTACTCCACCGCCGGCAGGCTGCAGCCCGAGCCCTGGTCGACCAGGGTGTGGAAGCTCCGGTTGTCGCTGGAGACCTCGACCTTGCCCGGCACGAGCCGCAGGGTCTGCTGCATCCAGCGGCCATAGGTGGCGCCGCCCGGTCGCTCGCAGCGTCCGGCGAACAGCGCCTGGACGCAGCTGTTCAGCGTCTGGTCGCCCGGCAGCTTGCGCCAGTCCCCTCCCGCATAGCGCAGGCAGGCGCCGGCAGGGGCGCTGGCCGCGACCGGCGCAGTGGGGGCCACGGGGGCCGTAGGCGCCTGGGCAGGCGTGGGCGCCGGATTGGATTCGGTCTGGGCGGCTGTGGGGGGCAGCGGGATCAGCACCGTGCCGGCCTGGTCGGCGGCGGCCAGGTTGCCGGCCTCGTCGACGCCAACGTCTAGGGCGCCGGTGGCCACGCCGTTCTTCTTGGCGCACTCGGCGAGGGTGACCTCGCCCACGAACTGGCCGGCCACGAAGCAGCGCAGGTTGGCCGTGGGGTCGAGTTTGCCGTCATCGCGCCCAGTGGTTTCGACCACGAGTCCGCCTTGAGAGGCCGGCGGGGCCTCGTTCTTGTCGGGGTGGGACTTCGACATCAGCCCCAGGGCGATGCCGAGCCCGGCCAACAGGGCGAGCGCGCCCCCGATGAGGGCGTAGACGATACGGCGGTCGTTCAGAGCGTCCATCACCCCTCGCTAGACTGCGTGCGTGACGGTTTCAAGCGCCGCGTCAGCTACCGCCGGTCAGGCGGTCCAAAGCAGCCTGGTAGTTGGAGATCTGGTTGGACAGATAGGCGGGCACTGTCCCGCTGGCCGCCTTGGCCTTCTGGGCGTTCTTCACCGAGGCCGGCGTGGCGAGATCCTTCAGCTCCTTATAGGCGTCGCGCACGACGCCCATGGCCGTGGCTAGCTCGGCCAGGGTGTGGCTGATATCGCTGGCCGTATCGAGCTTGAGGTCCTTGTCCATCTTCAGACCGAAGATCTGGCCGCCGCCATCCGCCGGCACGGTCTTGCCGTCCTTGTTGGTGGTGGTCGTACGGACAACGCCCTCGGAAACGCCCAGCAGCGACAGGGCGTCCTTCCCCGTCTTGCCTTCGAAGAACTCCAGGGTGGAGCGCGGATTGATCGGGGTGACCTTCAGGCGGCGCGTGCCCTCGACCGTCACGATGTCGACCTTCGCCTGGTAATTGCTGGCCCGGCGCACCTTGTTGGCCAGGGTCTCCAGGGTCTCGTTGGCCTCGATCGTAATGGTCTTGGCGGAGCCGCCCTCCCCGGCCCGCACCTGGAACTGGTCGCCGGCGCGAATGGAGGTCAGGGCGGTGAGCTGCTGCGATCCGGTCCCGCTCAGGGTCCCCTGCGGCAAGCCGATGCGGTCGAGCACGCTGGCGCCGGCCTGGTCGGCGGCGATGGCGGTCGGCGTCGCATAGCCGTCCTTGCCGGTGAACCGCCGCGACCACGCCACCGATCCGGCGGCGACGTCGATCTGGGCGAGGAACCCGTCCTTCTTGCCAAGGGCGGCCTGGTCCGGAAGGTCGGACCCTGCCTGGCCCAGCAGGAAGACCTTGCCGTCCGCGACCGCCAGGCCGGTGACCTTGTCGTCGCCGGCTCCGCCATAGTAGGCGAGGCTGTCCCCGGCGGTCGGTGCGAGATCAGCGCTGACCTGGGCCACGAAAGCGTCCACCCCGCCGCCCAGGGCGCGGGTGATGTCGCCGGCGTCCAGCGCCCCGTTGCGGGTCGAGCCGGCGACGACCACCTGGCCGGAGTCGTTCAGGGCCAGACCGCTGATGTCTCCGCCCTGCAGGTCGCCGAGATCGCGCACCCCGGTCTCTACCGGCGCGGTTCCAGAGACGTCGAAACGGTGCAGCACGGCGCGACCGTTCTCATTGTTGGCCAGGACCAGCGATGTCCCGTCGACCACCAGACCGCCGGGCCGGTCGGCGCCGGCCGAGCCCACGGACTGGGTGAACAAGGTCGAGACCTTGCCCTTGGCGTCGGCCTTGAAGCCTTCGATGTAGCTGTCCCAGTCACCCAGGGCGCTGGTTCCCGGCAGGGCAGACTGCGACCGGCCCGCGACATAGACCTCACCATCGGCGCCGAAGGCGATGCTGGTGGCCTCGTCGTTCTGGCGCGCGCCACGACGCTGGGTCCAGACCTCCTGGCCCTCCTCGTCGAACACCGTGACGAAGCTGTCGGAGTTGGTGGCGAAGGATCCGGTCTCGCCGGAGTTGAGCGCGCCTTCAGTAGCGCCCGCCAGCCCGCCTGTGACCTTGCCCGCGACCGCGACCTCGCCATCCGCCGACACCGCCAGCGCCAGGCCGGAGGCGGTCGAGGCCGCCCCGAGCGTGCGGGTGAACATCAGCTTGCCCGCGGAATCGTACTTCATCAGGGCGACGTCCTGCGTCCCCTTGATGTCCTGACCGCTGACCTTGCCGGTGACGTCGGCCAGCACATAGACAGAGCCGTCCGGCCCGACCTGGGTGGCGCGCACCGTCCCCACCGTCTTGTCCATGTCCTCAGACCACAGCCGGCCGTCGACCCAGTTGGCCTCGCCCAGCGCCTGGCCGGGGGCGGCGACGTCGGTGGTGTCAGTCTGGAACTTCAGCAGCTGGCGGTTGGTGACGCCGTCATTGGTGGTCGACTTGCCATCGGGATCAGGGTTGCCGACGCTTTGCGCCACATAGACCGAGCCGGCGGTCTTGATCGGCTCGAAGGTGACGGTGTCCCCGGAGTCCACCTTGACCTTCAGGGCCCAGCTGTCCGGATTGGTCCCGACCTTCACCGCCTTGCCGTTCACCTGAACGGTGCGATCGCCGCCGGCCGTGCGTTGGCTGGCCACCCGCGTCGCGACGCCGGAATCGGCCAGCTTGTCGTTTATGAAGTTGACCACATTGGCCATGTTGCGAGGGGTCGAGCCCATCTCGCTCAGGTCAATGGCGATATCGTGGGTGACCCCGATCCGCTTGACCGAGATCTTGAACTGCACGTCGCCCTGGAAGGCGTCGACCGGCTGGCTCACATCCCCGGAGACCAGGGGCGGCGTTACGTAGTCCGGCGCCACCTTTGGCACGCCGATCTTGGTCTGGGCCTTGTCGGTGGCCTCGCCGCGGGTGATGCGGATCTGGTCCAGCTTGAGGCTCTCGGCATAGGTCGTGACCTCGGCCAGCCCCTTGGCGAACACCGACTTGATCCGATCCTTGTCGATCGAAGTCAGCCCCTTGCCGCTGATCTGGTTGGCGACGCCGTTGAGCGTATCAAGGCTCTGATAGAGGGCGAATAGCTTGCGATAGTCATTGCTGGCGCCGGCCAGGTCCAGCTTGGCGGCGTTCTCATCCACCAGCTTGCGGCCGAGCATGGCGTTCTTCACCGCCGCGGACATCAGGCTGGTGTCGTTGGACAGCGTCTTGGCCCCGGACGGGGTCCAAGGGGCGGTGGGCGCGTACTTGGTGGTGGTCGTGGTCGAGGCGCCAGACGAGCTGGCCCCAACGCCGGACCGGGCGTTGTAGTAGGCCGTAAGGATGCTCGCGTCGAAGCTCACGGTCATGGCGCACAAAAGACGGGCTTGGCCCCGTCCCTCCCACATGCGCCCAGACCGGCTGACGCCGAGTTAAGCCACATGCTTAAGAAGCCCCCGACACGACGCCGGCGACCTCGAGTTACTTGAACAGTGACAAGATGATCTGCGGCGCCTGGTTAGCGATCGACAGGGCCTGGGTGCCCAGCTGCTGCTGGACCTGAAGGGCCTGCAGCCGAGCGCTTTCCTTGGCCACGTCCGCGTCCACCAGGTTACCGATCCCGGCCTGCAGCACGTCGGTCAGCTTGCCCACAAACTTGTTGTGACCTTCGATCTGCTTGGCCTGGGCGCCGAGGTTGCCCAGCGCCTGGTTCACATTGCTGATCGAGTTGTTGAGGTCCGTCAGCGCCTGCGCCGCCAGGGTCACCGTGGTGATCGACGAGGTGCTGGGAATGGTGATGATCGCGCCGCCCAGGCTCATGTCCTGTCCGGTGAGCGTGATGTAGGAATTTGCGTCGGCGTTGGCGAGGAAGCGCAGCGACGTCGTGGTGCCGTCCAGGATGTCCGCGCCGTCGAAGGAGGCGTTCTGGATGACCTGGCTGATCTGGCGCAGGATCGCCTTGAAGTCAGCGTCGAGCGCGGAACGAGACTGGGTGTCCAGCGACCCGTCCTGGGCCGAGACCACCTTCTCCTTCAGCTGGACCAGCAGGTCGGAGACGTTCTCGCCGGCGGCCATCGACACTTCAGAAATTGACTGGGCGCGATCCAGAGACATCTTAACGGCGGACAGAGCGCCGATATCGGATCGCTGGCCCTGGGCGATGGCCCAGACCGAGGCGTTGTCCTTGGCGTTTGCGATCGCCAGGCCGGTGTTGATCCGGTTCTGGACGCCCTCAAGTTCGTCGTTGGTCTTGTTAAGGTTCTGAAGCGCGACCAGCGCGGACTTATTGGTGTGGACGCTGATCGTCATAGGTGCCTCCTTGTGGCGCCAGGCCCCTATTCGCCAGCGAGACGACTCGCCGGGGGACTGGTTTCCTGGGAGGGACGCTATGGAATCATGGTGTCCAGAAGGTTAACGCACATAGGCGTGCGGCCGCCCTCCGGTTAACCGGGGCGGCGAAACAACTAACTTCCGACGGTGAAGCCCGTCAGGTCAGGCCCGGGTCTTGATAACGTCCCCGGCTTCGTAAGCGGCCTCTTCCCGCAGCTTCAGCACCTCTTCGCGAGGGTACTGAGCCACCACGTCTCCGGTCCGCCGATCGACGGTCATGTAGACGTAGGAACCGCCCTTTTCTTCGATCACCAGTCTCAGATCCGCCTGGTCCGAACCCACGTCCGTCGTCTTGGACATCTGGGCGCCATTGTCCGGGACCGTCGTAGCCGACGGCGGGGCGATGGTCGGATCGGGCGTGGCTGAGAGGCTTGCCACCTTGTTTTGCATGTCTCCATTCGCCGCGGGCCCTCTACCCGGACGTCCTCTGTTGGACCGCGAGCGACGGAGAAGACCTCTCCGCCGGCCACGGCGGGTCCCGGACGCGTTGCGCGCCCGAGACCCGTGGCTTCCTTAACGGAAGAGGCTGAGCAGGCCCGACGACGAGCTGTTGGCGATGGACAGCGCCTGCACGCCCAGCTGCTGCTTGGTCTGCAGCGAGGTGAGGCGAGCGCTTTCCTTGGCCAGGTCGGCGTCGACCAGGTTGCCCACACCAGAGTCGATCGAGTCTTGCAGCTTGCCCACGAAGGTCAGGTGCGAGTTCAGCGACTTCGCGCCGGTGCCCAGCTTGGACAGAGCGGTCGAGACGTTGCCGATCGAGGTGGCGACGGTGGCGATCATGTTTTGAGCCAGGGTCTGGGTCCCGATCGAGTCGGTCGAACCCACGGTCACGTTGGCGCCGCCAAGCGACAGATCCTGGGCGCCGACGGTCAGCTTGGAAGAGCCATCCGCGTCAGCCAGGGCGGCGATGGTCTGGCCACCGCTCTTGATCATGTTGATGCCGTTAAAGGTCGCGTTGGTCACGGCCTTGCCGATCTGGTCCCGAAGCGACTTGAAGTCTTCGTTCAGGGCCGTGCGCGAGGCGCTGTCCAGCGAGGAGTCCGAGGCGGCGAGCGCCTTTTCCTTCATCTGCAGCAGCAGGTCGGAGACGCTTTCGCCACCGGCGACGGCGACGTCCACGGTCGACTGCGAGCGTTGCAGCGAGTCCTTGACGGCGTTCAGGGAGCCGGAGGTCGAACGCTGGTTCTGAGCGATAGCCCAGATGGCGCCGTTGTCCTTGGCAGAGGCCACCTTCTTGCCGGTGTTGATGCGGTTTTGAACCGTCATCAGGTCGGCGTTGGTGGAGTTCAGGTTTTGCAGGGCGATCATCGCCCCAACGTTGGTGTTGACGCTATTCGGCATCGTCGTGTCCTTGTTCTCAAGTCACAGCCGCCATTTTGGCAGCCAGAGGCGTTTTGCCTCCCACAGCGCGATGCAAATTCCGGACCACCTCCCGCGAGGTTCGGCGCGAAGTTTATATGCTGTTTTTATTGAGTATTTCTCGCCGCCCTTTGTGGGCTAGGCAATTTCCACACCCCTCGCCCGCCTGGGGTCGGAAATTTTTGCCGGGCAATCGGCGCCGCCCTTGGGGCCGGCCCGATCAGCGGAACAGGGAGAGCACGCTCTGCGGGGCCTGGTTGGCGATACTGAGGGCCTGAACGCCGAGTTGCTGGCGGGTCTGGAGAGACGCCAGCTTGGCGCTGTCACGCGCCAGGTCCGCATCGACCAGATTACCGACGCCGGCGTCGATGGCGTCCTGCAGCTTGTTCACAAAGGTCAGGTGCGTCGACAGCGACTTGGAATAGCCGCCCAGCATCTCGAGAACCCGGGACGCGAAGTCCAGAGACTTGCCCACAGACACAAGCATGTCCTGGGCCAGGGTCACGGTCCCGATCGAGTCCGTCTGCGTGATGGTGAAGCCTGAAGTGCCGTCGGCGAGCACCACGGGGCTGGAAACCGCCAGGTGGGACAGGCCGTCGCCATCCGCCAGGGCGTCGAGCGGCATAAGCGCCAGGGGATCCAACCCGTTGAAGATCGCGGTGTTGATGGTTCGAGCCATCTGATCCCGCAGCCCCTTGAAGTCCTCATTCATGGCCGCGCGCGAGCTGGCGTCCAGGCTGGTGTCCGAGGCCGCCAGCGCCTTCTGCTTCATCTCAACAAGGATGTCGGAGATGCTCTCCCCGCCGGCGATGGCCACGTCGAGGGCGGCATGGTTGCGCTGAAGGGAGTCCTTGACCGCATTGAGGGCGTTGGAGTTGGCCCGCTGGTTCTGAGCGATGGCCCAGATGGCGCCGTTGTCCTTGACCGACGAGATCTTGCGCCCGGTGTTGATGCGGTTCTGCAGGTTCGCCATCTCGCCATTGCTGGCGTTCAGGTTCTGCAGGGCGATCATCGCCCCGACATTGGTGTTCACGCTGTTCAGCACCGATGCGCCCCATTTCCCAGGACACGGCGCAAGCGCGCCGGCGACGTTTCACCGCGTGCCCGATGCAGCAAGTTTCCTGCCAGGACAGCGACGTCCCCGGCCGCATCTCAAGTTGTTGGAAGCGAAGACTTTCGCCAAATACGGGTGCGGCGACCGAGCACGAAAGCGGCGGCCGAAGCCAGGAGGCGCCAAAAACGCGCCAGTTCACCCGGCAGTTTCTGCCGACTTCGAAAAAGGCTCGCCGGGCGGTCCCCCCCAGGGGGGCCCCCCCGCCGGGGGGGTTTACCCCGGACCCCGGGCTGAATGGCGGGGGG
>CAZXVO010000076.1:12757-17477 GCA_964643835.1 uncultured Phenylobacterium sp.
GCCCCCGGGGTTTTTTCGCCGTTTTTTAAAACCGGCGGCGGGGGGGCCCCCCGCTGGGGGCCCCGCCGGGCGCTGCGATTATCCCCGGAACAGGGACATGATGGCCTGTGGCGCTTGGTTGGCGATGGTCAGGGCTTGGACCCCCAGCTGCTGCTTCGTCTGCAGCGCCGTGAGCTTCGCGCTTTCCTTGGCCAGGTCGGCGTCCACGAGGTTGCCCACGCCCGCATCAACAGCATCTTGCAGCTTGTTGACGAAGGCGAGATGCGACGTCACCGCCTTGGCCCCCGTGCCCAGCTTGGACAGGGAGGTAGACACATTGGCGATAGAGGCCGTCAGGGCAGTCATCACGGTGCCCGCCAGCGTCTGCGTGCCGATAGAGTCTGTCGCTGTCACCGTCACGTTCGCGCCGCCCAGGGCCAGGTCTTGAGCCTGGACGGTGAGCTTCGACGTGCCATCCGCGTCCGCGAGGGCCGCGATGGAGGTGGCTGAGACCCCATTCAACATGTTGACGCCGTTGAACGTGGCGTTTTGGACCGCCTTGCCCACCTGGTCTCTCAGCGCCTTGAAGTCTTCGTTCAGGGCGTTTCGAGAGGCGGAGTCGAGGCTTGAGTCCGAGGACGCCAGGGCTTTCTCCTTCATCTGGAGCAATAGGTCAGACACGGTCTCACCGGCCGCGATGGCCACGTCGATCGTTGACTGGCTGCGTTGCAGCGAGTCTCGAACTGCGTTCAGCGATCCAGACGTCGCACGCTGGTTCTGGGCGATAGCCCAAATAGCGCCGTTGTCCTTTGCGCTGGACACCTTCTTGCCGGTGTTGATCCGCGTTTGCGCCATCGCGAGTTCCGAGTTGGTCGCATTGAGGTTCTGGAGCGCAATCATCGCGCCCACGTTGGTGTTCACCGAGTTGTACGGCATTGGGTGTCCTTCCATTCTGGTCGGGAGTTGTCCGGGCTTTTGCCGGCGGGCGATTTTTCGCCCAGACACCACATGGCAAGCGGCGGGCCAGAAATGGCGCCTTCGTTCACTTTTTATCTTATTGTTTTTGCTCGTCTTTTGTCCGCGCCAGAATCCGCGTCGGTAACCATGTCCGGGACAGATTGCCGGGCGGCATTAACTGCCGCTTGAACGCCCGCGACGCTGGGGGATTCGCCTCCCCATGCAAGAGCGCACAGGCAGGGTTCCAGACGCGAAACGGCCCGCCGTCGTTGCCGAGGGCGGGCCGTTCATAAATTCAGTTTGCCGTACGGGGTCAGGCCGCCTCGGCCGCGCCCCCGCTCAGGCCCTGCATGATCATGCGGTTGATATCGATGAGATCCTGGATGTCTTCCTGTCCACGGATCACCAGGCTGGTGTGCTTGCCGACCCAGATGGCGAGCGAGATGATCGAGGCGCGCAGGCCCTCGTCCAGTCCATTGCCTTCATCGCCGCAATCCACCGCCAGCGCCGACCACAGACGGCGGTTCCAGTCGAGCGCTTCCATGCGCCCGGCCAGATCTGACGGGTCTAGCTTGGCGGCCTCCATCAGAGCCCGTGTCACCTGCCCGAACAGGCGGTACTCGGTCTCTCTGGGACTCTCCGCCCTAGCCGCGGTCTGCTGGTACGCCCGAAGCGACATTCCCCAACCTCTGGTCTTCGTAGTCGATAAGCTTCCGGCAGAGCATCAGCGCCTTGTAATATTCACGGCTCATGCAGTGCTTGGAGATGGCCACGCATTCGGCGAGGACCTCCGGGTTTCGGATCACCCCCATGAACTCGCTCATCCGCTGAACGAACTCATCGTAGTAACGAAGCGCACCCCCCTCATCGAGGTACATCATCATCACCGGGAAATAGATTCTGCGGGCCGGCGTCTTGGCGTCCTCGGCCTGCATGATGTCCTTCTCACGCAGGACAGAGGCCTTGTTCTGAAGAATCAGGACGCCACGGCGGTCGCCGTTCTGAACGACAGCTCCGTTCAACACGAACTTCTCGCCCGGCTTCAGCGACAACTTCAGCGGCAAGATCCGGTTCCTCATCGTGAGGCGCCCGAGGGCGCGTGTTACTGGACTTGGTCCACCGGCCGCGGGCGTCGCCGCCTGTTCCGGACCTCCAATGCATAAGTCTGAGGAGGTTAATGACGCCTTGCAGCGCGCGATCTCCTCGCCCGCCCCCAACCCAGGCTGGCGCCGGGGTTTAGTCCAGCGTTAACCATGTCGGCGACTATCTCGTGCGCGCCTACGCAAGTTCACGCACGAGAATCATAATGTCGCGGCCCTCAAATCCCAGCGCGACCTCCGTCCTGGCCCTGGATACGGGGGCTGCGGCCACGCCGGCGCGGCTGGCGGCGGGCGCCATCGGCGATTCAGCATCTACTGCGGCCCTGGCGCGACTGAACGCCGCAGTCTCGGAACTTAAGGCCCTTTCGATCCAGCCCCTGCTGCAGGGCGCGGTTAACGCTCTGAACGCCGGCAAGCCCGACGAGGGCGCCGCGCTGGCCATGAAGGCCCTGGAACTGGACGAGCGTAGCGGCTTTGGCTGGTACATGCTGGCTCTGGCCCGCGAGATGAGCGGCGACTTCGCAAGTTCGATCACCTGCTACGAGGCCGCCCTCAAGCTGATGCCCGACCACGCCGAGGTGGCCAACAACCTCGGCCGGCTGGCCTTCCGCCTGGGCCACACCGAGGTGGCCGAGAAGCTGTTCCGCGCTTTCCTCAAGCGCTTCCCCAATCACCACGAGGGCGCCAACAACCTGGCCTGCGCCCTGCGCGCGCAGATGCGGTTCGACGAGGCGGTCGAGGTGCTCCGCGCGGCGATCCTGGAGGATCCCAGCCACGCCGTGGTCTGGAACACCCTGGGCACGGTCATGGCCGAACAGGGCGACAGCGAGAACGCCGCCATTTTCTTCGACGAGGCCCTGCGGCTGGATCCCGAATTCGCCAAAGCGCACTACAACCGCGGCAATATGAGCCTGGCGCTCGGCGATCCGGCCCATGCGCTGGAATGCTGCGAGACCGCCCTGACCAAGAAGATCACCGAGGACGAGCGCCAGATGATGCTGCTCGCCCGGTCGACCATCAAGATCAACCTGGGCCGGGTCGGCGAAGGCTGGGACGACTATGAAGCCCGGCTGAGCCCGCACTTCGCCGACGTCACGGTGTTTTCCGTCAACCGGCCGCGCTGGACGCCCGGCGACGACCTGGCCGGCAAGTCGCTGCTGGTGATCGGCGAACAGGGCCTGGGCGACGAGATCCTGTTTGCGAACGTGCTGCCCGACATCCTGGAGGCCCTGGGCCCGAACGGCCGCCTGACGCTGGCGGTCGAGGCCCGCCTCGCCCCCCTGTTCCAGCGCGCCTTCCCGACCGCGGAGGTGGGGGCGCATCGGACCTTGAAGATCGACGGCCGCAGCCATCGCTTCGTCCCCTTCCTCGATGGGCGGATGGAGGAGATCGACCTCTACACGCCAATCGCCTCCCTACTGCGCCAGTATCGCCGCGCGCCGGAAGCCTTCCCGGACCGGGTCGGCTTCCTGACGCCAGATCCCGCGCGGGTCGCCCATTGGAAGGCGCAGCTTGAGGCCGCCCCCGCGGGCCTCAAGGTTGGCCTGCTGTGGAAGAGCAACATCATCAATGGCGGCCGCCACCGGTTCTTCTCGCCCTTCGAACAGTGGGCGCCGGTGCTGCGCGCCCAGGGTGCGACCATGGTCAACCTGCAGTACGGAGACTGCGCCGCCGAACTGGAGCAGGCGCGGCGCGACTTCGGGGTGGAGATCTGGAATCCACCGGGAATCGACCTGAAGCAGGACCTGGACGACGTCGCCGCCCTTTGCGGGGCGCTGGACCTGGTGATCGGCTTTTCCAACGCCACCTTGAACATCGCCGCGGCCTGCGGCGCGCCCACCTGGCTGATCACCGCGCCCGCCGCCTGGACCCGCCTGGGGACCGATCGGTATCCCTGGTACCCGCAGGTGCGCAGCTTCGTCCCGCCGGCCTTCGGGGACTGGGCGCCGGTCATGGCGGATGTCGCCGACGAACTGGCCAAGCTCGCCTGAGGGGCGAAGCTGACGCAAGGGAATGGGCGCGGGACATCCCCTCGCCCGCTCAAGCCGCTTGAATGTCGCGCTTGGGGCTTTAGTCTGCGCCTAGTTTGAAACAATTGTTCGAGCGGCAGCGAGCACGCTCGCCCCGCCCAGGAGCCCATATGAGCCAGCGTTTTGAAGGCACCGACAATTACGTCGCCACCGAGGATCTGAAGGTTGCGGTCAACGCCGCCATGGCCCTGGAGCGGCCCCTGCTGATCAAGGGGGAGCCGGGCACCGGCAAGACCGTCCTCGCCTATGAAGTGGCCAAGGCCCTCAACGCCGAGCTGATCACCTGGCACATCAAGTCGACCACCAAGGCCCATCAGGGCCTCTATGAATACGACGCCGTGACCCGCCTGCGCGACAGCCAGCTGGGCGACGAGCGCGTGAAGGACGTCAAGAACTACATCAAGAAGGGCAAGCTCTGGGAGGCCTTTACCTCCGACAAGCGCCCCGTCCTGCTGATCGACGAAATCGACAAGGCCGACATCGAATTCCCGAACGACCTCCTGCAGGAGCTCGATCGGATGGAATTCTACGTCTACGAGACCAACGAGACGATCCGCGCCGAGGTCCGCCCGGTGGTGATCATCACCTCGAACAACGAAAAGGAACTGCCGGACGCCTTCCTGCGCCGCTGCTTCTTCCACTACATCCGCTTCC
>CAZXVO010000077.1:0-6324 GCA_964643835.1 uncultured Phenylobacterium sp.
TCGAGCTCGCCGACGTCGAGGCCGCCGCCCACAAGAAGGCGCGCGGCGAGAAGCCGAGATCGGTCTATCCCCTGGCCCTGGAAGCAGTCCTTCGCATCGACGCCATTTTCGCGATCGAGCGCGACATCCTCGGCCTGCCTCCCGCCGACCGGCAAGCTGTGCGGCAGGCTCAGAGCAAGCCCCTGGTAGAAGAGCTCACGGCCTGGCTCAACACCACCCGCGGGACGCTCACCCGCGCTCACGACCTCGCAAGGCCATCAACTACATGCTCCGCCGGTGGCCCTCGTTCACGCGCTTCCTGGGCGACGGCCGCGTCTGCCTCAGCAACAACGCCGCCGAGCGGGCCCTGCGAGGCATCGCCTTGGGCCGCAAGTCCTGGCTGTTCTGCGGATCAGATCGAGGCGGCCAACGCGCGGCGATCATGTACAGCCTCATCGTCACCGCCAAGATGAACGATGTCGACCCTCAGGCTTGGCTCGCCGACGTCCTCGCCCGCATCGCCGAGCACCCCGCTCAGCAGATCGACGATCTCCTGCCCTGGAACTGGAAGGCTCAGGCCGCCTGATCCGCTCCGGCCTTCAACCCGCCGCGGTGTTCACCGGATGGGTACCTGGGCGGCGGGCGTCGCGGCGGAGAGACGGGCCGCCAAGACCCGTCGGACAGAGCGTGCGCACGCACGGACTTTGCAAGGACAGGCCATCGTCAGTGGCGCCCCCCGCCGTGATGGCCCCCACCACTGTGCGCGCCGCCACGACGGCCTCCGCCGCCGTGAGACCCGCCGCCGTAGTATCCGAACCCAAACGAACTGACCGGGCGGGCGTAATAGGATCGGCCATAGTAGCCGGACGGATAGTAGCGCGACGACGCGTATGCAGGGGGGCGCATGGCAGCGACTATACAGACCGGCGGGGGCGGTGCGGCGCCCGCTGAAGCCCTCGCGGCGTTGTCAGACGGCGCCGCCTCCACTGGGGCGGGCGCGATGGAAGGGGACGAAGCCGGCGCGCCCGTGACGATGGCGCCAGGCGTGTCGCAGGGAACGACATAGTAGGCGATCCGCTGCTGAGCGGGGGGGTAGGTCGCGCAGGCGCCCAGCATTCCAGTCGTGATTACCAAGACTGCGCCGGAACGGACACGCGACGCCACCATGATCCCGCTCCCGATTACACAGCCGGATCATGCGCTCGTTAGATGGAGACACCTAGAACTTTGCTGGAGGACGGAGCCTGGGCCACGCCTCGGTCTCTGAATCGCAAGACTTTCAGCCGCCGGCCGCTGGTGGTTGTTGGACTGGATTACTCCGGGCGAAGCTTCGCAACTCACCGCCAGGGTGCTGGAGAAGGATCTCAACGCGTCGTCCTCTCCCTTCCGCCGCCGCGGCGAACCTCAGCGCCGCCTCTTCCGCGTCGACCCTATAGGGAAAGTCTCCCACCGATCCCCCATCGGAGATCACACGCCAGCCATCGCCGATGCGGAGGATGGCGATCGAGATCGTGACAGCCGGCTGTTCCATAACGCCTCCATTCACCAGCACGAACCGGACAGACTACCCGATGCGTCTTTGGCTCATGTTACGCACCTTTGGAATCTTGATTAAGGCCGCGCTCAAGCCAACTAGGTCACCGTTCGGACTAGGCTGCCGATTGACGGCGAGCGAGCGCGCAGGGATGGCCCCAGCCAGGATGGCGATCAGGAGATCAGACAGACCTTCCACTCGCATTGCGCGGCCAGCAGCAGGTAGGCGGCGACCGCAAGCCCGGCTATCACCGGGAAACGCCCGATCGAGGGGGAACCTTGAACGGCCGAAGAGACCGGAGAGGAACCCCGCCGTCAGCTCGTCGGCGCAGGCAGTCTCGTGGGCAAGCTGGCGAGGTCCAGAGCGTGGGCGGATCGCTCCGCCGGCCACGGGCGGCGGAGCCCGTGCGCGCGGACACATTGCACCTTCTATGCGGACCATCGCATCTTCTACGAGGTGTGGACCAGGTGGACGGTCGACACGGGGAGGGCGTTCGACGCAGCGCGCAGCGGTCGGATTCCCGTGTCCACCGAATGCATCACCGGGGCCGCCCGCGTCCTGATCTGGCCAAAGAGACGCCGTTATGATGATCGACACTGAGATCGAAATCGCCGCGCCCCCCATGAAAGTCTGGCGCGCCCTCTGCGACTTCCGATCCTATCGCAAGTGGAATCCCTGTCGCGATGTCGTCGGCGTCGCCGGCCTAGGGGAAGAGGTCACGCTGATGATTGGATTTAACCCGAATAAGCGCCGGAATATCGGGGCGACGATCAGCGCTTTTGAACCGGGCCGATCGTTGTCGTTTAGGACTGGCCGGTTCTTCTCAAGCGATACGGAGTCGTTCGCCATAGAGCCGGGAAGACGAGGGACGCTGCTACGCCACAGCGCTGAACTAACGGGCCTAAGCGTAATGTTTATGCGGGGAAAGTGGTTCGAGTCGAACCTGTGCGAAGTATATGACAAGGTTAATATGGCGTTGAACCAGTACGTTACGTCCGGTAGCCAGTTGACGATGGCTGCCAGAAATAGACGTCGGCTCGTTTGATAGAGCCGAGGTTTCCAAAACCCAACTGGGTCCCTACGGATGGGCCTGCGGCAACACCCGATGCGCCTGGTTTCGCGGCAACAGGCGGTGAGCCCGGCTATCCGCGACGGGGATGAGGCGGGCGCGGCAGTCGATAGGCTGCAGCTCTGGAAGTGAAGGCTCCGGCCCCTGGTGCGCAAATAAGTTATGACGCCGGCAAGAAGATCGTCGGGCGCAAGCGCCACATCGCCGTGGATACTGACGGGCGGCTGATGTTCAACGTGACCTCGGCCGACATCTCCGACAGCGTCGGCGTCCAGGTCATCCTGGACGGCATCCGCAAGCGCTGGCGTTGGGTGAAGCATCTGTTCGCCGATGGGGCGGCCTTAGGGTGTTTTCAGAATGTGGTGGCGAGTCGCAGACCCAGCGTGCGGGGGCGCTGGGGGGTCGCTTGCCGTACACCTCGGGGGCCACTGAAACTAAACGGGTTGCCGTAGGCGAAGGTGTCGGCGTCGTAGTCAAAGGGATTGGTGACGAAGGCGGTGAGCCGCCAATGGTCGGCGGAGACCTCGGCCGCCAGCTTCGAGCGCAGGTAATTGTCGGTGCGGGCCGCCGAGGCGGCGTCGAAACTGATGCGGGAGCGGCCCACGTAGCTGGCCTCGCCAACGAGCCGCAGCGAGAACCGGTCGTTCAGCGCGCGCTCGTAGACGGCCAGGATGCCGCCCGAGGTGTCGGGCACGCCCGGCAGGTTGTTGGCCACCCGGCTCGCGAAATCAGGATTGAAGTTGCGAACGAACGAGTTGGACACGAGGCCGTTGAACGCGACGGTCAGGCCCCACCGCCACTCGTAGCTGAGTTCCCCCTCCAGCCCCATGATGCGGGCGTCGCCGACGTTGGACGTGAACCGCAGGCCAGAGGCCCGGTACTGATCGGTCTGCACGTTGGACCAGTCGCTGTAGTAGGCGGCGGCCCGGACGGCGAGGCGGCCCTCCATGCGGCGCAGCTTCACGCCGGTCTCGAAGTTCCGCAGTCGATCGGGTGCGAACACGGCGCGTTCGGCTCGGATCGGGAAGAACCCCGACGAGTTGAAGCCGCCGGGCCGGTATCCCTCGCTGATCAGGCCGTAGATCAGGTCGCCGTTGTCGAACTCGCGCTGGACCGAGAGCTTGGGCGAAAACCCGTCGAAGCTGTCCTTGCGGTCGAACGCGCGCTCGCCGGAGAAGGTCACCACCACGGCGGCGGTCGTGTGAACGCGCGTCTGAAAGAGACGCCCCCCCGCGGTGACGCTCCAGCCACTGCCGAGATCGTAGGTTGCCTCGCCGTAGAGGGCGTCCTCGGCCAGGCGATCCTTGCGGTCTTCGGCGTAGGCCGTGGCCGCGCCCAGCGAACCCAGGGCATCCAGTCGCGAAGGCGTCCGGTCGACCGTCCGCGCAGCGTTGGCCCCCACCAGCCAGTTGAAGCGCCCGCTGTCCGACGAACGGACGACCAGGTCCTGCACCACGATGTTCGACCGCGTGGCTTCCACGTAGGCGCCGAGGTCGGTCAGGTTGGCCGTGGGCAATTCGCGCAGCCCGACGGTGGCGTCGAACTGGCTCGAGAAGACGTGGCGCACGTAGTTGGTCGACGAGGTGACGCTGCCCCAATCAAACTCGCCGTGGGTGGTGACGCCAGCGTAGGAGAAGTCATTGTTGTGGGTCTCCCGGATCTGGCTGCGGCGCGCGCTGGGGGCGCCGGGCGCGCTCATGGCCGAGGTGACGTACCGGGTGTCGTCCGAACGCAAGTTCTGCATCGCGGCGTGGGCGTCCAGCCGCCAGCTGTCGTTGAAGCGGATGCGCAGCGCCAACCGGCCGCCGTCGCGGCGGGTCTGGTCGACGTTGCGCACCTGCAGATTCACATCGTCGAGGTAGCCGCCCTGAACCTCCTCGTAGGCCACGAGGCGCAGCGCGATGTGGTCTTTCACCAGCGGGATGCCGAGGTAGCCGTCGAACTCGTGGCTTTCGTCTCCACCTTCGGTGCGGGAGACGGTGGCCGAGCCCCCGAATTCGAAGTCCTTCAGATCGGGCTTGGTGGTGACGATCCGGTAGACGCCGGCTATCGCGCCCGAGCCGTAGAGCGCGCCCTGGGGCCCGCGGACCACCTCGATCCGGTCGATATCGACAAGGCGCAGGTCGGGGTCGGGGGCGTTGTAGTTGACCGGGGCGTCGTCCAGGTAGGTGCCGACGGTGGAACGCGTGCGGCCGGTGAAGGCGCCATCCGACAGGCCGCGGATCAGGAGCTTATCGCGCCCAGGCCCGAGGTTGGTGGTCAGCACGCCGGCCAGCTGGCCCACGGTCTGGCCGACGTCGTTGGCGCGGGTGGCGCCGATCTGGTCACGCGAGATGGCGCTGACGCCGGCGGGCAGCCGGCCCAGCGCGACGGGGCGCTTGGTGGCGGTGACGACCACCTCGGCGACGATGGAAGGCGGCCGGCTGGGGTCGCGCTCGGGCAGGGCCTGTGGCGGCGGCGCGGCCGGCGAGATGCGCACGGTGCGGGCGTCGACGATGCGGTAGCGGCAGGGCGCGCCGGCCAGCAACTGCTCCAGCGCCTGGTCCAGGGTGTAGCGGCCGGTGAGGGCGGCCCGGCCCCCCGTTCCGCAGCTTGCCGTGCCCAGGACCGAGACGTTGGCCTGCAGACCCAGGTCGATCAGGGCGTCGGCGTAGGACCGTGGCGGGATGGTGAAGCGATAGCGCGCGTCGGCGGCCTCAACGCGCCCCGCTCCGCAAGCGAGGGCCACGCCGCCCAGTAACGCTGATAGAGGCAGACTTCGGCTCGGTATTGTTCCACGCCCTCGTCAGCGGTCGGACCCAACATCGCGTCGCAGAACCACGCCCGCGTCGGAACGTACCGCTCTTATGGGAACCAGCAAGGCGACGTGTCGGATTGGGAGTCAGCCGCGGCGCTCACGCGCCGTTAAAGTCGGCGATGCGAGGGCGGCGCATTGGCGCTTTCCCAGGGGCAGGAATGCAGGCACTATCCTAGTATGTTTGCTGCTTCAGTCACGATGCGAGGAGCTCCGCCTACGCGGACGCGCCGCTTGTCGAGGCCCGCGGCAAGCGGGTTGTTGCGGCTCCTGTTGACTCCGATCTTCACGTTCTGCCTGCTCGGCACCTGCCTCTCTTGCGGCCCGCTCGCGCATGCCGGCGCGCCAGCTGCGCCCGTCGGTGTTGAGCAGCTTCAGGCGGCGGAACCCGCGTTCCTCCAGGCTTCGCCCGTGAACGGTCGGGACGGCGCAGGCGCTCCGATCAGGGCGCCCGCTCGCACATGCGCCGGCTGCGCCGGCCACATTGCCCCCATGCCGGCTGAGGTCCAGGTCGCCCGGACCGCCGCACGTCAGTCCCTGAGCTGGCGCTCGGAATCCGCCCTGCCGCCACCGCCGGCCGATCCCCACCGACTCGACCGACCGCCTCGCGCGTAAACCAGAGCCTGATCGCCCCTCGGGCGGTCGCCTTGGTTTTGTTCGCGGAGGGAAGTCACAGCCATGCCCCGCCATTCGTCGCTGGCCGCGTCTCGCGGCCTCGCCGCGCGCCGGCTCGGTCGGGTTGCGTCGCCGCGCCTGCTTTGCACTACCGTTCCATTCCGCTTGCCCTCGGGCGCCAGGCGTCGCCCCGAACGCCGCCGCCGCACGTCGGTGGCCAGCGGAGCACTGTTCGGCCAGATCCTTGCATACCCGACGGACCTGACCGGACCCGGGGGGGGGGGGGGGGGGGGGGGGGCGCGCGCGGGCCCCCCGGGGGGCGCCCCCCCCCCC
>CAZXVO010000077.1:6349-17005 GCA_964643835.1 uncultured Phenylobacterium sp.
GCCGGCGCGCGACATCAGGCGGTCTTCCGCAAGAGACGACCCGGCCCCACGAAGCAGTCGTCAGCCAAGGGGATCCGGCTCCGGGAAGCAGCTCCCGCGTATGGCGGCGGCGCGCCGGCGCGTCTATGTGGAGACTGGCCGGAGGCCGCCGATCGCGGTGACGGCGGCTGGAGCCGGGTGGATCGCCAAGCCAGTTTCGCCGTCCTAGGCGCCCCCGCCCCGTGCTGGAGGAGGCGGACCACACCCACACCTTCCGGCCGAACCTGCACATGGCCGAGCCGCCGGCAGGCGCGCCTGTGTCCGTCTCGCATGCGCCGCGCCGATCCCCCGAAGGCGGCGGCCTATGACCAGCTGTGCGCGCACCATCCCCTTTCAACCGGACCCAAGGGGCCCACATCCGAGGATTTGTTCATGACCAAGGTTGGTGAAGGCGGTCCAATGGCGATCGCGGCGGTGGCGCTCCGCGCCCAGCAGGCCCGAATGCGCATCATCGCTGAGAACATCGCGAATTCGCAGACCACGGCTTCCACACCCGGCGGCGATCCCTACCGGCGGCAGATGCCGATCTTCGCGCCGCTCAAGCTCGAGGACGGCTCCACGAGCGTGCAGCTGGTGCGCACCGACCCTGATCCGAGGGCCTTCAAGAAGGAATACAGTCCAGGCCATCCAGCCGCGGATCCGAGTGGCTATGTGAAGCTCCCGAACGTCGAGAGCATTGTCGAGTCGCTCGACTTCAAGGCGGCGCAGCGAGCCTACGAGGCCAACCTCAACGTCATCGACACTTCCCATGCCATGGAGCAGAGCACGATGCGCCTGTTACAGTCCAAGTGAGACGCTCCACGAGCAATCCTGGCCGAAGGCCCGCGACGGCGGCGGGTCCCCGGATGACGGGCGCCATCGGCGCAGCGGTGAGCCACGACCTCTTCGACATCGCCGGATCCTGGCCTTCGCCGCCTCAATCACAATGCGAGGCCCTAAAACCCAGCGAGAAGATCGCCCAGGGCGACACCCCCGACGCCGCGGAGACCCCAACGCGATGCCCGCTAAGCCTTGCAGCGTCTCGGCGCGCGGGACCTCGATGCCCCTGCTGGTGTGTCCCAACGACAACGCCGCGTATGAAGGTCATCGACGCCTGCGACCATTCGACAGGCGCACCACCGACCAGGCCGTCTGGCCGGACCGCGAAGCTGCTGACCGATGCCAGCGCCAAGGCGTGGCGTCGCGGCGGCCGCGGCGACCATGATCACAGGCGCGAGAGCCACGGCGGCGAACATCGCGGCTACGGCAAGCCGCCGGAGCTCTTCAATGTTCTCCACTGACCTCCGCCCAACCCCGATTTCCCTTCGCTTCACAGGAGCTCCGCGCCGGACGCGGGGACGCGACATGACACGATCTCTTCACTTCCCCGCGCTTCTGGCAGCCGCCGCCCTGCTGGCGGGCTGCGCCACGGTCACCCCCTACCAGCCGCAGGTCAGCAGAGGGTCAGTGACCGGGGGCTACACGGACACCCAGGTCGAACCGGATCGTCTCCGCGTCTCCTTCGCCGGCAACACGCTTACCTCCCGCGAGACCGTGGAGGTGGGGCTACTCTATCGAGCGGCGGAACTCACGCTCGCGCGCGGTTATGACTGGTTCGAGCTCGCCGACCGGGCGACCGACCGCAAGGCCTACGTCTCCGCCGTCGGCGCCTACGGGGGCGTCTCAGCTTTCGGCGGTTGGGGCCATGGCTTCGGTCACGGCGTAGGGCATGGTGGTGGCCGCCACGGGTTCGGCCACCTTGGCCATGGCTTCGGTCCGGGCGGGGGTCTCTATCCGGGGTGGGGCGGCGGGCTGGACGTCCGGACCACCGAGCGGTTCACCGCCACGGCGGAAATCCTTCTCCGGCGCGGCGCGAAGCCGGCGGACGATCCGCGGGCCTTCGACGCCCGCGCGGTCCAACAGAACCTCGAGCCGCTCATCCGGCGGCCTGCGGCGGCCTCGTCATGATCCGTTTGCTGCGGTCCTCCGCGACGAGCGCCTCGTCCTTGAAATGGACCGCGCCGATCCTGCTGGCGACACTGATGGCCGCGTCGCCGGCCTTCAGCCAATACGGTCGCGGCACAAGCGGACGCCCCGGCCAGGGCCGCCCGCCGCCCGCCTCCCGGGGCCCCAGCCGGCCGTCGACCCACGTGCGCAGTCCCCGCCGCCGCCGCAAGCCCCCTTCAAGATGAGCGATGTGGTGGGCGTCGGGGTCGTGCAGGCGGTCGACGCCGCCGGCGGACGGGTCACGATCGCCTATGAGGCGATCGAGAGCCTGAACTGGCCGCATGGGACGAAGCCGTTCGCGGTCGCTAAGTCTTCGCTTCTGGCGGGCGTGGCGCCCGGCGACAAGGTGCGCTTCCGCCTCGAGAGTCAGCAGATCGCAGACCTCAGGCTGATCGCACCGCGGCCGGCAGCGGGACCGGATGCGCCCGCTTCTGGCAGCGTTGATCCGGCTTCGGCCGCGGTCGCAGCTCCGCGGCCTCCACCATGACGACCCGGGAGCGTCACCAAGCACTTAAATCCTTCGACATCGGAGTCCTTCGAATGGGAACCCAGCACCGCGGACGTCTCCAAGTAACCGGCCTCGTGGCGATCGCACTCGCCTTCAGCGCCTGTGCCAAGGTGGGGCCAGCACAGCGCCCCGCGCCGATGTGGGGCGCTCCACGTGAAAGTCCCAATCCGCCGCCGAAGCCCTCGCCGGGGTTGGAGACCATTGACGCCCGCGACCGCGACCAGCGCGAGCCGACTGCGCCGGAGCCGCGATCATGACTGCCGGCCGAGGCGGGCGGCCGTACCATGACCTGCGGGTGGTCTCGTCGCTCTCGAGGCGCTCAGCGATCACCCACAGGCCCCCGCCGTGGCGAGGGATGGGCAGCGCAGCTCGGAGCCCCCGCCCGTCTCGTCGCGGAACGCGTGCAGATCCAGACTGGTCAGGGCGTCCGAACACAGCTGGGCGGCCAGCGATGATGATCTGCAAGCCCGGCCCGTCCAGCGTCGGGAAGGGATCGCCGCTCCATGACGAAGAAAATGACGCCAGACGTTCCGGGCGAGCCGGCCGCCCGGTCGTGGCGGCGCCGCAGGACGATGGGTCTCGGTGCCCTGGGCCTGGTAGTCATGAGGGACGTCAGTCGGAGGACGAGCCTCTTGGGCAATGAACGCCTAATTTTGCTGTACGGGGACAACCCATCGGCGCCCACCTCGATAGCCCATGAGTTCGGACTAGAGGACGGCGAGGACGGCCTGATGCGGCCCATGGGGACGTCGAATGCGGCGGGAGTCGGCGATGCCTAACCCCCCGCGTGCGCCGGAGCGCCCCTCGGCGTGGGCGGTCGCTCTCCTGGTCGCCTCCCTCGTCTGCCTCGCCGTGGTGGTCGCCATAGTTTGGATCGGAATCTGACCAAGCGACTGGTGCATACCCGCCCCGCAACATCACGGGTCGAGGCCAGCCTGAGCCTGTTGCGACGCCCCTTGGCGATCTGGCGAGTCGCGTCCCGAACGCGCGTCACGGTCCGATGTCGAACCTTATCCTTGGCCTGCCCTGGGCCGGTGCCCACAGCTGGACGCACTGGATGATGCTGCGGATCGCGTGGCGCCGCCGCGACGCGCGTTAGGTCCGAGGTCAGGTGCTGCGGTTGGTCGCGGGAGGCCTGCTGTCATGGTTGGGCTGGCTGCCGATGGGGAACACCGGCGGCGCGAATGTGCCGCCCAAGAAGCCGTTGCCGCTGCCCAGCGACCTCGCGCCGCGCTGCGAGGACGCGAGCCGATTGATGCCGGACTGTCTCCGCGAATGGAGCAAACCATGACGACGGACCAGGACGCTCCCCGGCCGATGCGGTCGGCCACCGCCCACAAGGCAGCGCTAGCTGAGGCGGAGGCGCGCTGCAAGGCGCGAGGTGAAGCCTGGACTCCGCCGCGCTGCCCGACCTACGAACTGCTCCTCGCGGCGGCCGGGCCGCGAACAGCCTACGAGCTGATGGCCGGGCTCAAGCGCGGCGCTCGTTACGTGGGACCGCCGACGGTCTACCGCGCCTTGGACTTCCTGCTCGCCATCGGCCTAGCGCATCGGGTCGAGAGCCGGAAAGCCTACCTGGCCTGCGCCGCGCCCGGCGACCCGCACACAGCGGCGTTCCTGATTTGCGACCGCTGCGGCCGGACCGACGAGCTGTTGCACCATCTCGACGACTGGGGCCCGGCCCCGGCGGGTTTTGTCGTGCGCGCGGTCACCCTCGAAATCCGCGGGGACTGCCCGGCCTGTCGCTGAGGGTGGGATGGCCCGGCTCCGCATGCGTCTGGCTAGCCTCAGTGGTCGTGCCGATGGTGCAGGTCGGGATAGTGCGGATGCGCGTGGCGCAGCCGCGCGTGGCGGTGGCTATGGGTGTGCGGCTCGCCAGATGGATCGCCGGGTCCGTGGGCGTGCTGGTGGTGCGCGTCGTGGCGATGGGGATGCTCATGCTCCAGCGGGGAATGCTCATGCCCGTGCTCGTGACGTTCCACGAGATGGAGGTAGAGGCCGACGCCCATCAGCACCGCCGCGGCGGCGAGTCGCCAGGTGACCGGCTCGGCGAACAATAGCAGGGCCAGAAGCGCGCCGATGAAGGGGGCGGCGGAGAAGTAGGCGCCGGTCCGCGCCGTGCCCAGGAAGCGCAGGGCCAGCACGAACAGCACCAGGCTCACCCCATAGCCCAGGAAGCCCACCAGCCCAGCGGCGGCGAGCAAGCCGGCGTCCGGCGGGCGAGCGCCCGCAGACAGCGCCACCGCAAGGTTGACGGCGCCCGCCACGAGTCCCTTCACCATGGCGATCTGCACCGGATCGGAGGCGCTGATCCTGCGGGTGAGGTTGTTGTCAACGCCCCAGGCCAGGCAGGCCGCGGCGATGAACACCGACCCCGCGCCGAAGCCGCCCAGGCCTGCGCCCTCCTGCCAGGAGAGCAGCAGCGCCCCGGCCAGGATCGCGGCGGCCCCAAGCAACAGCCGGCGGTCGACGTTCTCCCGGAAGACCATCCAGGCGATCGCCATGGTGGCCAAGCCCTCGAGGTTGAGCAGCAGGGCGGCGCTTGCCGCCGAGGTGGTCGCGAGGCCCAGCATGAGCAGCACGGGCCCCGCCACGCCGCCGGCCAGCACCACCAGCGCCATCCAGCCCCAGTCCGCGCGCGCCAGCGGTGCTTCTTGGGACGGGGCGCCGACCACCTTGCGTCCGTAGTGCAGGCTCGCCAGGCCGAGGCCCGAGCCCAGGTACAGCAGCGCCGCCAGCAGCCAGGGGCTCACCCCTTCGCCGAGCAGGGTCTTGGCCAATGGCGTGCTCGCCCCGAACAGCGCCGCAGAGGCGACCGCCAGGGGCGCGCCCGGCCAGGCCAGAAAGCCTTTCAGTTGCACCATCAATCCTCGACGCGGCGGTGCTAGCTGGGCGCCGCACGCGCCGATCGGTCAAGGGACGCTGACGGGCGCCTTCGATGGACCAGGGCATAGAGCGCAGGCAGGACGAGGAGGGTCAGCAGCGTAGACGAGATGACCCCGCCAATGACCACCGTGGCAAGCGGTCGCTGCACTTCCGCCCCAGCGCCGACGTTGAAGGCCATCGGCACGAAGCCGAGACTGGCCACCAGCGCCGTCATCAGGACTGGCCGCAGTCGCGTGAGCGCGCCTTCGCGGATCGCGTCGTCCAGGGGCCGCCCTTCGGTGAGGAGGGTGCGGATGAAGCTGACCATGACGACCCCGTTCAGCACCGCCACGCCGGAGAGGGCGATGAAGCCGATCCCGGCGGAGATGGAGAGCGGGAGGCCCCGGATCATCAGCGCCGCGACGCCCCCGGTCAGCGCCAGCGGCACGCCGGAGAAGACGATGGCAGCGTCCTTCACCGATCGGAACAGCGCATAAAGCAGTCCGAAGATCAGCAGCAGCGCCACCGGCACGACCAGCTGCAGCCGCTTGGCCGCCGAGATCAGCTGTTCGAAGGTGCCGCCGTAGCTCACCCAATAGCCGCTGGGCAGGTCCACCTCCGAACCCACCTTCTGCTGCACCTCCTGGATGAACGAGCCGAGGTCGCGCCCGCGGACGTTGGCGGTCACGACCACGCGGCGCTTTCCGTTCTCGCGGCTGATCTGGTTGGGCCCGATCTCCACCTCGATCCGGGCGACGTCGGCGAGTGGCACGAAGCCGCGCGTTCCGTCGGCCGTCGCCGGCAGGGGCACGCGCAGGCGGCCGATCTCGTCGACGTTGCTGCGAATGGCCTCCGGCAGCCGGACGATGACATCGAACCGCCGGTCCCCCTCGAAGATCTGCCCGGCCACGGCGCCCCCGAGCGAGGCCGAGACCACGTCCTGGACATCGTCGACGTTGAGGCCGAGCCGCGCCAGGGCCGCGCGGTCCGGGGTGATCTGCAGGACCGGCAGGCCGGTGATCTGCTCGACGCCGACGTCCTCGGCGCCCTCGACGTCGTCGACCACGCCTTCGACCGACTTGCCGATCGCCAGGAGCTGCTCCAGGTCGTCGCCGAAGACCTTGACCGCGACGTCGGCCCGGACCCCGGACAGCAGCTCGTTGAACCGCATCTGGATGGGCTGGGTGAACTCGTAGTTGTTGCCCGGGACCTCCGCCACGGCGGCCTGCAGCTCGGCCAGAAGCTTGGCGCGCGGCTTGCGCGGATCGGGCCAGTCCTTGCGGTCCTTGAGCATGATGAAGGTGTCGGCCACGGAGGGCGGCATGGGGTCCGTCGCGACCTCGGCGGTGCCCATCTTGGCCACCACCCGCTCGACCTCCGGGAAACGCTTGATGCGCGCCTCCAGGGCCGTCTGCATGCCGATGGCCTGGGTCAGGCTGGTGCCGGGGATCCGCAGGGCGTGGAGCGCGATGTCCCCCTCGTCCAGGTTGGGCACGAACTCCGACCCCATCCGGCTGGCCGCGAAACCCGCCAGCAGCACCAGGACCACCGCGCCCGCGACGAAGGCGATCCGCAGCCGCAACGCGGTCTCCAGGGCCGGCTGATAGAGCCGCCGCGCCCCGCGCATGACCGGGCTTTCCTTCTCCTCGACCTTGCCGGTGACGAACAGCGCCACGGCGGCCGGGACGAAGGTGAGCGACAGGAGCATCGCGGCCGTCAGGGCGATGACCACGGTGATCGCCATGGGGTGGAACATCTTCCCTTCCACGCCGGTCAGGGCGAAGATCGGCACATAGACCAGGGTGATGATGAGCACGCCGAACATCGAGGGGCGGATCACCTCGTCCGTCGCGGTCGTGGCCAGGTTGAAGCGCTCGTCGTGGGTCAGCACGCGGCCCAAGCGATGCTGGGCCTCGCCGAACCGCCGCAGGCAGTTCTCGACGATGATCACGGCGCCGTCGACGATCAGGCCGAAGTCCAGGGCGCCCAGGCTCATGAGGTTGCCCGAGACCCGCGTCTGGACCATGCCGGTGATGGTGAGCAGCATCGAGAACGGGATGATCGCCGCGGTGATCAGCGCCGCCCGGAAATTGCCGAGCAGCAGGAACAGCACGACGATGACAAGCAGCGCGCCCTCCAGGAGGTTTGTCTCGACCGTCGCGATCGCTCGGTCGACCAGCTCGGTCCGGTCGTAGACGGCTTCTGCAGTCACGCCGGCCGGCAGCGCCTTGGCCGCTTCCTTCAGGTGCTCCGCGGCGGCGCGGGCGACAGTGCGGCTGTTCTCGCCGACCAGCATGAACACCGTGCCCAGCACGACCTCCTGCCCGTTCTCGGTGGCCGCGCCGGTGCGCAGCTCCTCGCCCATGCCCACGTCGGCGACGTCGCCGACCCGGATCGGCACGCCGCCGCGGTTGGTCACGATGACGCCCCGCAGGTCGTCGATGCCGCCGGCCTGGCCCGGCACGCGGATCAGGTACTGCTCGCCATAGCGCTCGACATAGCCGGCGCCGACATTGGCGTTGTTGGACCCGAGGGCGGCGATCACGTCGCCCATGGTCAGGCCGTAGGCCGACAGTCGCGCGGGCAGGGGGGTGACGTGGTACTGCCGCTCGAACCCCCCGATGGTGTTCACCTCGGTGACGCCGGGGGTGTTGCGCAGCTGGGGACGGATCACCCAGTCCTGCAGGGTGCGCAGGTCCTCCGGCGTGTAGGCGCTGCCGTCAGGCTTGCGGGCGCCGGGCTTGGCCTCCAGCGTGTACATGAAGATCTCGCCGAGCCCGGTGGCGATCGGCCCCAGCTCCGGCGTGAGGCCGAGCGGTAGCTGACTCCTGGCCGTCTGGAGCCGCTCGTTGACCAGCTGCCGGGCGAAGTAGATGTCGGTCCCGTCCTTGAACACGACGGTCACCTGGCTGAGCCCGTACCGCGAGACCGAGCGCGTGTATTGCAGCCCCGGGAGGCCGGCGATGGCCGTCTCCACCGGGAAGGTGATGCGCTGCTCCGATTCCAGCGGCGAAAAGCCCGGGGCCTCGGTGTTGATCTGGACCTGGACATTGGTGATGTCCGGGGTGGCGTCGATGGGCAGCCGCTGGAAGCTCCAGACGCCGATGCCGGCGCTGAGGAGCACGAGCGCCAGCACGACCCAGCGGTAGCGGATCGAGAGCGCGACGATGCGTTCGAGCATGATGTGGTCCGCCCCTAGTGGTCGTGGCTCGCGCCGGACTTGTCGATGTCCGCGCGGATCAGGAAGGCGCCGTCGGTGACGTATTCCGTCCCGGGTGCGAGACCGCCCACGACTTCGGTCCATTCCGGGGTCTTGCGGCCGAGTTCGAGCATCCGCACCTCGTAAGTGTTCCCCACCTTGGCGAAGACGACGGTGAAGTCGCGGAACCGCTGCAAGGCTTTGGTGCGCACCGCCAGGGGGACCTGCACCGTGTTGACCGCGAAGGCGCCCTCGACGCCGAGGCCTGGACGCCAGGCCTCGCCCCCGCGGATCGGGACGCGGGCCACCAGGGTCTGGCTGGCGAAGTCGGCGGTGGGCAGCACGGCGTCGACCCAGCTGGTGACCCGCGCATCGCCCGACAGGCTGCGGACCTCCACCGGCTGACCGACGCGGACCCGCTCGGCGTCGCGCGGATAGACGAAGAACCCGGCGTAGAGACGGTTGGGATCGGCGACGACGTAGAGCGGCTGTTCGCCGGCCACCCCTCCGACATTGGCGTTCTTCTCGACGATCACGCCGGAGATCGGGGCCGGGATCGGATAGGTCTGCAGGCTGTTGGCGGACTCCACGCGCGCCAGCACCTGGCCCTTGCGCACCGGCTGGCCCAGCTCCGCGGCAAGCGACATGACCCGGCCCGGATACCAGGCGCGGACCTCGGCCTTGCCCTCGGGGGCGATCTCCACCCGGCCGGAGAGGTCGATGAGTTCGGCGATGGCGAACGGTCCGGCGCGCTCGCTCTTCACGCCGCCGGCCTGGGCGGCCTGCGCCGAGATCGTGGTGCGGCCCTCGTAGGAGGCATAGGCCCAGCGGTGGGTGCGGCCCCCTTCGACGGCGGTGACCTTGACGTCGAAGGAGTGCGGCTCGGCCACCACGCCCTGGCCGCGGAGGTAGTCCTCCAGCGGGGTGAAGGCGAAGCGGTCCGTCCGGCCGCCCAGTCGCCCCAGCTCGACGGTGAGCTGCACGGCCTTGGGGTCCGCCGGCTTGTCCTTGCGGTAGGCGTAGACGTGGAACTCGGGCGGCACGCCGTCCTCGAAGATGGTCACCTCCAGGGCGAACTCACCGTCGCGGAGCATGCGGCCGCGGTGGGGGCCGCGCTCGTATTCCGGAGCGGCGGCATGGCCGGGCGCCTCCGCCGGCTTGGCCGGTTCGCCGCAGCCGGTCAGCGCCAGGGCTGTCAGGAGGATGAACAGCGGCGCTGAGGCCGCCTTGGAGGAGGAGAGGGTGTTCATCGGCGGGGCTCCGCGCTGGCGGTCTGGGTGACGAAGGCGGCGTGGCGGCCGGTGAGGCGGTCGAGGGCGGCCTGATCGAGATGGTATTGCCTGAGCACCGCGAGGCGGCGGGCGCGGGCGTCGAAGAGGGCGCGCTCCGCCTCGGCGACATCGAGGTACTGGAAGCCGCCGCGAGTGAAGCCCGCGCGCACCTGCTCCACCGCGCGGATGGCGGCCGGGATCACCTCGGTGCGGATGCGCTCGGACTCACGGGCGGACGCGGTCATGCGGCGCGTGAGGCGGGCGATCTCTCGCTCGCGGGAGAGCCGCGCCGCCTCGATCTCCACCTCGGCGGCGGTGCGCTCGGCCTGGGCGCGCTCGACGCCGGCCTTGTTGGTGTCGTAGCGCCGAAGCGGAATGGACCCGCCAACCACGAAGGCCACGTCGTCGCCCTGGCCCAGGTAGCGCACCCCGGCGCGGACCGTCGGGTCTGTCACCGTCTTGGATTGCTCCACGCGGACCGCGGCGATGGCCAGGTCCCGTTCGGCCGTGAGCAACTGCAGGTCGGCGACCTCGGCGGTGGGCGCGGCGACCGGCGGGGGCACCTCGAAGAACAGCTTGAGGTCGAGGCTGTAGTTTGCGCCAGCGCCCCAATAGGCGGCCAGCCGGGCGCGCGCGGCCTCGGCGGCGGCGCGGGCCTCGTCGCGGGCGATCTCCGCCTGGGCGGTGACGGCTTCCGCCCGGCTGCCGGCGAACAACGGGTCGCGGGCGCTCTTCACCCGGCGGTCGACGTCGCGCTGGGCGCCCTGCACGGCGATCAGCCGGGCGTC
>CAZXVO010000078.1:0-3701 GCA_964643835.1 uncultured Phenylobacterium sp.
GCGGCTCCACAGGGTTCCGGCCTGGTCGAAGAAGCCAGCCTCGAACCGGCGGGCGCGGGCCTGGGCCAGGACGAAGTCGCCGCCCACCGCGGCCAGCTCCTGCGGCGTCGCATGGAAGTACACGGTCATCGAGACCGTCGAGACGGGACGGCGCTCGGCGCTGCGATAGAAGACCCGCGGGGCAAAGACATCGGCCAGGGCCGCCAGCAGCGGATAGTCCAGCGGCCGCGCCTGGGCGTCGCGGACCCAGGTGAAGGTCTCGGTCGATCCGCCCTCGGACTGGAAGGGGATCGCGCCGGGCAGATAGCGGCTCTCGAACATGGCGCCGAACGCCAGCCCCGCGCGCCGCTCCGGGGGTGTCAGGCTCTCCGGCGGCGCGACCTGCGGGAACTCGGCCTCGTGCGCGATCAGAGTGTCGCGGCGGTGGCCGAGCGTCACCATGGCCATGGCGGCGGAGGCGTCGTTCTGGATCAGCTCCGAGGTCCAGAACTCCATGGACCGTCCCTGGCGCGCCGGCCGGGTCATCAGGGCCAGAGGCGCGGTCTCGTCCAGCCCGCCCATCAGGTTGATGGTCATGGCCACGGGCGTGCCGTTGTGGTCGGCCTCGGCCAGCACGGCCTTGAGCAACAGGGCCGCGGTCCAGCCGCCCCAGGGGCCGATGGCGTTCCAGTAGCGCTTGTCCACCTGGCTCGCCCACGCACGCGGCCCCAGCGGCGACAAGGGGAGCGCGGCGTCGAAGTCCGTGAGGGGCGCTCCGGAAAGGTCGTCCATGGAAAGGGTCTCAGTCACTACACGGGGAGGAAGCTTGGCTGAATGCGTCAGCCTACGGACCTGCGCAAGCCTGTCGCGGCGTCGCAGCCAAAAAGCGCGGGCGCGGCCAAGGGGGTGGGAGGCCGCGCCCGCATCCACGACGCCGGGCTGGGAGGCGGCGCGGAAGGCTGGAACTGGCGTGGGGAGCTCCCTGAAGGAGCTCCCCTTGGAAACTCGACCGATAACTCCCCCAAGCTCGGCCGTTCTGGGTCACGCCGAAGCGCGGACCACGGGCGGCTTCCGGCGCCCGATCGGGGACCGGCTCAGCGGAGCCGGCTCATGGTGTCGAAGGCGATCTGGGCGCCGACCAGCTGGGGCGTGGCCCGGACGGTCTCGGTGCGCTTCTCGAAGCCCGCGCCGTTCACCGCCACCCACTTGGCCTGGCCCTTGGGCGGGGCGCCGGTGGTGACGAACTGGGCCTTCACGGTGGAGGTCGGCAGGTGCGTGACCTTGACCGTGAAGCTGACCCCGGTGGGCGAGGTGGCGTCGGGGTCGGGCAGCACCTCCATCAGGTACTGGACGCCCTGGCCCATGGCCAAGGTCTCCAGATACTGGATGTCCAGGCGGGCTTCCTTGGTCTTGCCGGTGGAGACCTTGCGCATCAGGGCCTCGCGGCTGACGATCTTCGCGCCGGCCAAGATCAGGGTCGAGGAGATCGCCGACTCCACGCCGTGCCCATAGGTCGGGTCGGCGATGGCGTAGCGGCTGTCGGTCGACCGCTCCTGGTACTGACGGCTCTCGGTGGCGACCATGGCGGCCGAGGACCTGCTGCCCGCGCCATAGCGGACGCTCTCGCCCGCCGCAGCGCCGTAACCGCCCACCGCATAGCCGCCGGACCCTGCGACCGACGCCCCGTCAGTGCGCGAGGCGCCGATGGCCGCCGAGCTCTGCACGTTGTCGTACATCGTCGTGGCGTCCTCGATCAGCTCGCGGTTCCAGAACAGCAGGATCGAGGGCCGGCCAGCGGCGGCGTACCATCGGGCGAAGCCGGCGGACGCCTGGGAGTTGGCGGCGTCGGGCGCGGCGACCGGCGGCGGCGCATTCACCGCCGGCATGCCATCGCGATAGGTCACGCCGGGCGCCTCCGGGCGCATCTGGGCCAGGGCCGGGCTCGCCGCAGCGAGGGCGACGACAGCGGCGGCGAGGGTGCGGACAGTCGGCATCTGGGCCTCCGTAAGCTTCAAGTCCGGAAGCGCCCTATTGGGCGCCGCGGACCTCGACGTAGTACTGGGCGGAGTTCAGGCGGGTGGAGCTCTGCTCGAAGGTCACCATCGCCTGGGGCTGAACGAACAGGCGGGTCCAGGACTGGGCCGCGTCGGTCGGGATGCCGGCGGTGTCGTACCAGGAGGCGCGCACCTCGATCGGGATCGCAACGTCGGTCTTGTTGCGGATCTGGACGGTGATCTTCTTGAAGCCGGTCGGGGTCTCCGACAGGTAGGCGCCCTCCACATCCAGCAGGCTGTCGACCTTGGTCTTGGACATGTTCTTGTAGCGCGCCAGGGTCGCGTCGATGACCCGCACGGTGTTCAGGGTCGGGCGCACGTCGTTCTGGTTGTCGATGCGCACGCCGCCTTCCGGCGCCGGGGTCTCACAGGCGCTCAGGGCCGCGCCGCCGGCCACGACAGCCAGGGCGATCATCAGGGGTTTGAAGGACTTGGTCATCTTGGGCGTTTCCGTTTCTTGATTGTCAGTGGGCGCGCACGAGGCACAGCTGCTTGCGGTTGGCGTCGACCTCGCAGCGGAAGGGCTTGTCGCCCCCCTCCACGGCCACGCCGGCCTTCAGGAAGCGGGCGGACAGGTCCAGCGCCTTGCCGCCCGAGGCGAAGGTGAGCACGTGGATGGTGTCCGGCAGGGAGCTCCAGGTCCGCACGTCGGCCTGGGGCTTGGTCGAGGACGAGACGATCAGCAGCACGCCGGAGAAGGCCCCCACCGCCGCCACCGCCCCGCCATAGTCGCCGCCGGCGCTGAAGGCGCTGCTGCTGGAGGCCAGGGCCACGGAGGTGTCGGCCAGGAACGAGCCGACCCCGCCGGTCGTCGCCTTGAACTGGGCCTTGCCGGCCAGGATCTTGTCGATCTCGCGCCCGCCGCGGGTGGAGGCTTGGTAGTAGAGGTCCTCCATCGGGTAGGCCTGGATGGCGGCCGCGCCGCGCATCACCTGCACCTGGTTCTCCAGGATAGGCTTGCCCCGGCGATAGACGAAGTAGGAGTGGCTCGCGCCATCGCCCAGCTTGCGGGGCGCCAGGCCCGTCTCGGCCAGGACCAGGGTGTCGTCCTTCTCCCCGAAGCCACCGAAGTCGGGACGCAGCTTCTTCAGCTGCTCCATCGTCTCCTGCGCCAGGTCGTCGTCGCCGTTCACATGGCTAGCCCAGGCGTCCAGATAGAGCAGCAGGGCGAAGTCGGAACGGTTCTGGTCTTCCTCGGCGAAGGCGTCCTGCATCAGGCCGCGACGGAAGGCGGCGCGGGCGTTCTCATAGTCGGCGTCATGGAGATAGATCAGGCCCCGATAGAGGAAGGCCATGGCGCGCTCATAGGGCTCGCCTTTGAAGTCCTTGGAGCCTTCGTCGTACCAGAGCTTGCGGGCCTTGGCCGCCGTCTCGCTGCCGGCGAACACCGCGTCGATCCGCAGGATGGCGTCGTCCAGCGCCGGCTTGGCCGTCGCATAGTCGCCCTTCCAGAAAGCCCGCGCCCCGATCTCCATCTGGTTCAGAACCCGGTTGGTCGGCGGGTCCGACGTCAGCCGCTTCTGGAACTCCTCCGGCCCCGCATCAAAGGGGACCGGCGCCGGGGGCGGCGGCGGCGCGGCATGGGCGGCGCTCGCGGCGCCGCGAAGCGCCGCCGCGGCGCGGGCGGGCAGCGTCTTGATCCCCGGCCCGAGCGCTAGACCACGTCGG
>CAZXVO010000078.1:3711-16976 GCA_964643835.1 uncultured Phenylobacterium sp.
AGATCGGTGGCCAGGCGGTCGACGAAGGTTTCCGGGCCCGCGTCATAGGGTACGGGCGGCAGGAGGGGCGGCGGCTTGGCCTGGGCCGAGCCGAAGGCGGCGACCGCCAGCGCCCCTGAAAGGGCTGCGAGTTTCATCGTCGGACCTAGCGATAGACCACGTCGTCGCGGTTCTCTTTCTTGAACTCGTACAGGTTCGACCAGATGATCTCACCGTACTCCATGTCGAGCAGCTCGAAGGTGTACTGCGAGAAGCGCGAGGTCACGCCGGTGCGGGTGTCGATGGCGTCGCGGGTGCCGATCCGGCCGACCAGGCGATAGTCCGCCCCAGCCTGGGCGCGGGTGCGGCCCGTGGTGCCGACGTCGACCTTGCCGCTATCCTTCAGGTCGCGTTCTTCCTCGACGGCGGCGGCGTATTCGCGGCCGATGAAGCGCATGCGGCCCTGGGCGGCGCGGATCAGGTTGACCCGGATGCGGTCGGTGATCAGGGCCTTGTCGATGATCTCGGAGCTCTCGTTCCGGAAGTACTTCGGATCGACGATGATCCGCGGCGCGGTGGGCCGGTTCATCAGTTCCGGGACATTGAGCAGGTCACGCACCATGGCGTCGCTCATGCCGACGATGTCCTGGCTCTCGGTGCCGACGCCCTTCACGCCATCCGGCGAGGTCGTGTCCTTGTAGACGGTGGCCGAGGCCTGGGGCTTCAGCTTCTTGCCGGCGGCAAGGGCCGGATGCGCCGCGCTGACGGCCAGGAGCACGGCGCAGGCCGTGGTGACAGACTTCATAGACATGGAGACGCCCCCTCTAGGGCGGACCCGCTCTCCTCGAGCCCGCTTAAGGATAGCCCCGGTCCGCCACGGGCGGCCGGGGCGGATGGTGTTACTGGACGCCCGCCGAGGCGGCCTGAAGGGCCGGCAGGTAGGCGGTCTGGAACTCCGGATAGATCGCGTAGGTCGCGTCCAGGATCTTCTGGTAGTCCGGGTTCGACGAGTAGTTCACGTACATGAACAGGGCCATGTCGTTCAGCGAGTTGAAGCTGAGGTCGGTGGACGAGCGGATGAAGGCCTCGCCGCCGATGGCGCTCAGGGCCGCCTGGCGACCCAGGGCCTCACCCGCCTTCTTGCCCAGGAAACCGCCCACGAACGGGACCTGCTCCATGGCCTTCTGACCCGCATAGTTGCCGGCCATCGAGCCGATCTGGCCGGCGGCCTTGACCTGCATCGACTTGGTCACCCAGCCGGCGGTGACGCCGTCAGAGGTGAAGGGCGAGGCGTACTTGCCGGTGGTCCCCTCGATCGGGGCCGGGGCCGTCAGGCTGGTCGGCGCGGCGATCTTGGGCGCGCCCCAGGCGGTCAGCATCAGCGCGCTCAGCGCGACGGCGGGAACGAGAATCTTTTTCAATGCAGTGGCCCCCCGGCCGGAAAGAATGGTCAAGCGTCATGGCCCCGGGGGAGGTTCGTGCGCACGCCGAACGCCGGCTCGGGCCAGCTTGGACGGGGCGCTTGGACGACCCCTGGGGGTGGGTCTCCGTAAGCTTGTCCGTTGTGGCGGGATGTCGCAGGCGGCGCATGATGCAAACGGACTATGCGCCCGTCAGGAGCGCGATAGCCGAAAGTGGAAGCCGGTTTCGGCGGCCATCGCGCTCCAACTCTTTGAAGTCGAGCCTCACCTCGCCAGATCCTCGAGCACCGCCTCCCAGCAGCGCAGGGCCAGGAGGTGTCCCACCCCGGGGAACACCCGGACCTCGGAGGGCAGGTCGCCTGCGAAATCCAGCAGGGCCTGGAGCGGGGCGAACTGGTCCTCCTCGCCGTGCCAGATGCGCAACGGCGCCGTAAGCCCGGCCAGGGTCATGTTGCGGGCCCGCCGGAACGCGACGATCTCGTTGGCGGCGCCCCTCGGGGTCTTTTCCAGGGCTTCGCCCACATAGGCGGCGACATAGTCCACCGCCTCCGGATGGGCCTCCAGCCAGGCCTGGTCGCCGGGCGAGTGCTTGATCGAGTGGCGCATGAAGCGGCTGACCAGATTGGGCGACAGCCGCAGGCGCAGGATTGCATAGAGGGTCTCGGTGACCCACGGGTGATCTTCGATCCGGATACGGAACAGGTTGACCGGGTCGAGGGCGCCGCCGCGGCGGGCGGGGCGTGGGGGCCGCCCCGACAGGATCAGCACCCCTCGGGCGTCGGTCCCCAGCCGGATGGCGGTCTGCAGGGCGGAGGGCGCCCCCGACAGCATGCCCACGATCATCGGCTGGCGGAGGCCGATGCGGCCGCAGAGCTCAACCACATCCAGGGCGACCGCATCGAAGCTGTAGTCCGGATGCGGGTCCGAGCGCCCGAACCCCGGCCGGTCAACGCACACCACCCGGATCCCCAGGCTCAGCGCCTTCTCCTGCGCGCCGGGCGGCAGCAGGGACGAGCCCAACCCCTCGTGGAACATCAGGACGGCCCGACCGTCCGTCGCGCCATAGTCCCGATAGGTCAGGCGCCGGCCGTCGGTGAGGATCAGCTCCCGGATCGGCGGCGCGACTGGGCTGAACGGCGCCGGCGCGGGCTCCATCATCCCGGCGACCTGGGCCAGTTCCGCCAGGGTTCGGACCAGATCGCTCTGCCGGGTCAGGCCCATCTTGTCGAAAATGGCGCGCAGCTGGTTGCGCACCGTATTGATACTGACCGACAGCTCGTCGGCGGCCTCCTTCAGGCTGCGGCCGTCCTTCAGCTTGCGGGCCAGCCGGGCCTCGGCCGGGGTCAGGCCGAAGCTCTCGCGCAGGCTCGCCCAGAGGCGGCCGGTCTCCTCGGATGGCGGGAAGACCAGGGCCAGGGCGTCATCCGCCACCCCGACAGCCTGCGGCAGGTTCGGGGCCGGGACCAGATAGGCGAAGCAGGGCCCCAGGGCCTCGTCACGCTCCAGGCGCAGGATCACCTGACTGCCTGGCTGGGTGCGGCTGCGGGCGATGGCGTTGTCGAGGGCGAAGCTGTTCTCCGCCTGGGCGAACACCAGGGCGCCGTCCGGGGCGATCGTCCCCAGCCCGGCCTCGATCACCGACCGCGCGCCGGCGCTGATCTGGGCCACCTTGCGGCGGACGGTCAGCACCAGCCAGGCCGGCGTCTCGGGCTGACGGTCAGCGCGCTCCAGCAGCCGGGCGATCTCCTGGCTCTGGACCAGGCCGGCGCGCACGGCCGGGGGCGCCTCGTCCATGGGCTCGGCGTCAGCCAGGGCTTCGATCAGTTGATCCCAGCGCTCGGGATCAGCGGCGATCTGATGCATCGCCTCGATGACCAGGGCGATGCTGTCGCCAGCCTCGCCATCCGTACGCTTGGGCATTGGGGGAACACTACGCGGGGGAACAACTGCCCCGACTGTAAACAGGATGTCGATTAAGCCAATGACCCAGTGATTGAAGCGCGCTGAGAAAGCTCGATCCAGTTGCCGTCGGGATCGCGCACCATCGAGATCCGCGCCGTGGTTCCGAGCGTGGTCGGCGGCATGGCCTCGCGCCCGCCGGCCTCCAGGACGCGGGCGTGTTCCTCATCGACCTTGAACACCTGGAAGGTGATGTAGCGCCAACCCTTGCCCTGAAACCCCGCATCCGTCGGCGCCGCTGGATCCCGCTTGAGGATCAGCAGCGTCTCGCCGGCCCGGAACGCCGCGCCCTCGTCCCTCGGCTCCTCCACCAGGCCCAGGGCGCGGACATAGAAGTCCCGATGCGCCGTCAGGTCCCGGACGCCGAGGCGCACGCCGATCTGGGTGACGCCCTCGTGGCCTGGCGGAACCAGGCTGACCCGGTTGCCGTCGGGATCGGCCAGGCTGACCGGCGCGTCCAGCCCTGGCCGGGCGACCAGCAGTTCCAGATAGCCGCTGGGCGGCGCATCGGGCAGCGGGGCGGCGTGGTGGTTGATCTTCAGGACCGAACCCAACGCATCGTGGCGGTGCTGGTCCTGGCCGCGCCGGATCGGCAACAGGTGGTCGAAGGGGATGCCCGCCTCCCCCTGCCAGAAGGCCAGCATGGGCTCGAGATCGTTGGTCGACAGGCCGATGTCGACCCTGGGCTTGGCCAGGTCCATGCCGCTTCCTCCCCTAAGGTCAGCACGTTCAGTTTTCTTGGGCTTGCCCCGCGGCGAGGGGCGTGACAAGCCAGAATTCGAACATTTGTTTGATTGATTGGGAGAGCGATATGAAGGCAGCGGTCTATTACGAGAACGGCGGCCCCGAGGTCCTGAAATACGAGGATGTTCCGGATCCGCAGCTGCACCCCAAGGGCGTGATCATCAAGGTCGAGGCCATCGCCATTGAGGGCGGCGACACTCTGAACCGCTGGCGTGGACCGCTGATGACCAATCCGCACGTGGTCGGCTACCAGGCCGCCGGCGAGATCGTCGCCGTGGGCGAAGAGGTCACCCACCTGAAGGTCGGCCAGAAGGTCGCCACCGTGAATAACTGGGGCAGCCACGCCGCCCTGCGATCGGTCCCGGCCCGTAACTGCTGGCCCGTTCCGGACGGCTACGACATCGCCAAGGCCGCCGCGATCCCGGTGACCTTCGGCACCGCCCACGACTGCCTGTTCGAGTACGGCCGCATGAAGGCCGGTGAAGTGGTCCTGGTCCAGGCCGGCGCCTCGGGCGTGGGCGTCGCGGCGATCCAGCTGGCCCGCCGGGCCGGCGCCTCGATGATCCTGGCCACCGCCTCGTCGGACGAGCGCCTGGAAAAGCTGAAGCCGCTGGGCCTGACCCACGGCATCAACTACAGCGCCCATGATGTGGCCACCGAAGTCATGCGCCTGACCGACAAGAAGGGCGCCAATGTGATCGTCGATTCCGTCGGCGGCCCGACCCTGCAGGGCTCGATCAATAGCCTGGCCTATCGCGGCCGGGTCTCGATGGTCGGCGCCGCCGGCCGCGAGCCGATGGTGGTCGATGTCGGCTCGATGATGGGCGGCAACCGCTCCCTGTCGGGCGTCTTCCTGGGCGCCGAGATCATGACGGATCGGGTCCACGACATGATCCAGGGCCTGATCGAGGACGCGGCCAAGGGCGAGCTGGAAGTGGTCATCGACCGCACATTCCCGCTGGCCGAGGCCGCTGCCGCCCACGCCTATATCGAAAGCCGCGCCGCCGTCGGCCGCGTGGTGCTCGTGCCGTAAGGACGTTGCTCCCCCACTGGGGGAGCTGTCCCGAAGGGACTGAGGGGCCTTTGACTCTCGTCGAAAGCTGAGGCCCCCTCCGTCTCGCCGCTTCGCGGCGATCCACCTCCCCCGAAAGGGGAGGAACATAAAAGGGAGGTCACCATGCCCAGGGCCCGCAACGGCGCCGTCGAACTCGAATACGAAGTGTTCGGGGACGCGCCTCAGACGATCCTGCTGATCAATGGCCTGGGCTCGCAGATGACCCGTTGGCCGGAAGCCTTCTGCGGCAAGCTGACCGCCGCCGGCTATCGCGCGGTGCGCTTCGACAACCGCGACACGGGCCGCTCCACCTGGTTCCAGCCCGGCGAGACCTACAGCCTGGCCGACATGGCGGCCGACGCCATCGCGGTGCTCGACGCCGTTGGCGCGGACAAGGCCCATGTAGCCGGCGTCTCCATGGGCGGGATGATCACCCAAGCGGTCGCGATCAACCACACAGACCGCGTCACCTCCATCACCTCGATCATGTCGGCCTCCGGCGCGCCGGGGACGCTTACCCCCTCACCCGAGGCTGGCGCGACCCTGACGGCGACGCCGCCTGATCCGCACGCCGACCTCGAGGCTTATCTCGACCACGCGGTCCGCCACGCCGGGATCATCGGCAGCCCCGGCTATCCGTGGCCGGACGGCGCTCTGCGCGCCCGGGCCCTGGCCGAGTTCCAGCGGGCCTGGAACCCCACCGGCTCACAGCGCCAGATGCTGGCCATCCGCGGCGATGGCGATCGCACCGAGCGCCTGGGCAAGCTGACCATTCCCGCCGTCGTGCTGCACGGCGCCGATGATCCGCTGGTGCCGCTGGTGGGCGGCGAGGCCACCGCCGCGGCTATTGCGGGCGCCGAGCTGCGGGTGATCCCCGGCATGGGCCACGACCTGCCGCCGACCCTGTTCGACATCGTCGCCGACGCCATTCTCGCGGCCGCCGCGCGCGCCCGCTGACCCGAAGCTTACGAGAAGGAAGACCATCATGGGACGTCTGAGCGGCCGCACGGCCATCATCACCGGCGCGGGCTCCGGCATCGGCCGCGCCAGCGCGATCCTGTTCGCCCGCGAAGGCGCCAGCCTGGTCATCGCCGACAAGATGGACACCGTGCACGAGACCGCCCAGATGGTCCGTGACGCCGGCGCCCGGGTGATCTCCGAGGCTGGCGACGCCGGCGACGAGGGCTTCGTCGAAGCCCTGGTGGGCGCGGCGGTCAAGGAGTTCGGCGGCCTGGACGTGGCCTGGGCCAATGCCGGCATCTCCGGCGGCTGGACGGAATTCGACCAACAGGACGCCGCCTTCTGGGCCGAGATCCTGCGGGTGAACCTGATCGGCGCCTTCCTGCTCACCAAGTTCGCCAGCCGGGTCATGATCCCCAAGGGCAAGGGCTCGATCATCCTGACGGCCTCGGTGGCCGGCATCCGCTCCGGCGCCGGCGGCTCGCCCTACTCGGCCTCAAAGGCCGGCGTGGTCAGCCTGGCCCAGACCTCGGCCAATGAGTTCTACGGCACCGGCGTGCGGGTGAACGCCATCGCGCCCGGCCTGATCGAGACCGGCATGACCAAGCCGATCTTCGACGGCGCCCGCGCCCGCGGCAACGAGGACAAGATCGGCCAGCTGAACCCGATGACCCGCTATGGCGTGCCGTCGGAAATCGCCCACGCCGCCCTGTTCTTGGCCTCTGACGACGCCTCCTACGTCAACGGCCAGGTCATCGCGGTCGACGGCGGCCTGTCGAGCTCGCACCCAGTCGTGCGCCGCAAGCGGTGATCTACCTCCTTCGCCACGGCCAGACCGACTACAACGCCGAGGGGCGGCTCCAGGGCCAACTGGAGTCGACCCTGACCGCTCTGGGCGAGGCCCAGGTGCGGGCGATGGCGAAGGTGTTGAAGGCGGAAATCGCGGACGCCTCGGGCTGGCGCATCCTCGCCAGCCCCCTGCGCCGCACCCGGCAAAGCGCGGCCATCGTCGCCGAGGCGCTGGGCCTGCCGGTGGAGATCGCCCCGCCTCTCATCGAGGTAGGCTGCGGCGCGTGGGAGGGACGCCTCTACGCCGATGTCCGGGCCGAGAACCCTGAGGACTTCAACGCCCGCGACTGGTTCTTCCGCGCCCCTGGCGGCGAACGCTTCGAGGACATGGCCGCCCGTATCGATCCCTGGCTGGCCAACCTGCCGCCGGAGCCGGAGCGCCGCCTGATCCTGGTGGCTCACGGCATTTCAGGGGTCATGGTCCGGCGCGCCTATCTGGACCTGACCCGCGAACAGGCCTTTGAGCTCGACACGCCCCAGGACGCCCTGTTCCGCCTGTCCGGCGGGGCCATGACCCGGCTGACCTGTCCGCCCGTGACCGCGCCGTGATCTACCTTGTCCGCCACGGCCAGACCGCCTTCAACGCCGAGGGCCGGCTGCAGGGCCACGTCGATTCCCCGCTCACCGAGCTGGGCCGCGCCCAGGCCGCCCAGGCGGGCGCTGCGCTCGCCAAACTCACCGGCGGCGGCGAAGGCTGGCGGATCATCTCCAGCCCCCTGGGCCGGGCTTGCGACACCGCCGAGGCGATTCGCGCCGCCCTGTCCGCCCCTGAGGTGGAGATCGACGCGCGCCTGATCGAGCTGAGCTGGGGCGACTGGGACGGCGGCCTGCGCGCCGACCTGAAGGCCCGCCATCCCGAAGCCTTCGGCGAAACCGGCTGGGCCTTCACCGCGCCCATCGGCGAGGCCTACGAAGCCGCGCAAGCCCGCCTGCGCGACTGGCTATCCACCCTGCCCCCGGAGCCCGAACGCAGGATCATCGCCGTCAGCCACGGCGTCGCCGGCCGCCTGCTACGCGGGGTCTATGCCGGCCTTTCCAAGCCTGACACCCTGGCCCAGCAAGTGCCCCAGGACGCCTGCTTCCGCCTCAGCGGCGGGGCGATCGAGCGGCTGGACTACTAGTCCCGCTGCAGGTGGCGCGCGACGGTGACGACGGCCACGACGCTGAGCGCGCCCAGGGTGAAGGCGCCGATCAGGGCGGCGGCCTCGCGGGGCGAGACGATAGGCTTCTTCACCCACGGGGCGGGCCGGCCATCCAGCACGTCGCCGCGGATCTCATCGGGGAAATCGGTCAAGTTCATCCTCACTCCCAATCGGGCGGGGCCAGTCTAAGCCCCACACCCTGAACAACGCCTTGACCTGGGTCGTGCAGTCTCCCCCTTCAAGACAGCGCTCCAAGCTGGCGTTCCACGACGCCTAGAGTTAGAAGCCCCGTCTGTCCAAAAAAAGCCAGTACGAGCGAACATGGCCGGCCACTCGAAATTCAAGAACATCATGCACCGCAAGGGTCGCGCCGACTCCCAGCGGTCCAAGCTGTTCTCCAAGCTCTCGCGTGAAATCACCGTCGCGGCCAAGACGGGCATGCCCGACCCGGCGATGAACCCGCGCCTGCGTCTGGCGGTGAACAACGCCAAGGCCGAGTCCATGCCCAAGGACAATATCGAGCGGGCGATCAAGAAGGCCATCGGCGGCGACGCCGACACCTATGACGAAATCCGCTACGAGGGCTTTGGTCCGGGCGGCGTCGGCGTGATCGTCGAGGTGCTGACCGACAACCGCAACCGCGCGGCGGCCAATGTGCGCTCGATCTTCTCCAAGCACGGCGGCAACCTGGGCGAAACCGGCTCGGTCTCCTTCATGTGGGACCGCATGGGCGAGATCGTCTATCCGGCCGCCATCGGCTCCGAGGACAAGGTCATGGAAGCGGCCATCGAGGCCGGCGCCGAGGACGTGGAGTCCGACGAGGAGACCCACACCGTCTTCACCGCCTTTGACGCCCTCAACGAGGTGGCGCAGGCGCTGGAGACCGCGCTGGGCGAGGCCAAGACCACCAAGATCATCTGGAAGCCCAAGGCCCTGACCCCTGTGAGCGGCGACGCGGTGGCGACCCTGATGAAGATGATCGACGCCCTGGAAGACGACGACGACGTCCAGAACGTCTACGGCAACTACGACGTCTCCGACGAAGACCTGGAGAAGTACGCGGGCTAAGGCCCCGAAGGCCTAGGTCCCGGGCGGCTTCGGCGCCTTGGCGGCCTCGGCCAGCAGCCAGTGGCGGAACGCCGCGACGACCGGCTTGTCCGCCCCTTCCGGCGTGATCAGGAAGAACCGCGCTGGGTTGGGCGCAAAGCCCAGGGGCGCGGTCAGCCGGCCGGCGGCGATGTCGCCGGCCACATAGATCCAGGGCGTCAGGCCGACGCCCAGGCCCGCGGCGGCCGCCTCCAGCACATAGAAGATATGCTCGAACTCCTGCACCTGGGGCGCAGGCGGCAGGCTGACGCCGGAATGCGCCTCCCATTCCGCCCAGGCCGTCTGGCGCGTGCCGGTGGTCAGGCGCGGCACGCCCTCCAGCCCCGTAGGCCCGCCGCCCACCAGGTGCGGCGCCAACACCGGCCCATGGAAGTTGTCCAGGAAGGGCGTCGCCTCAACACCTAGCGCTGGGACATGCTCGGCGATGCGGATGGCGGCGTCGAACCGCTCGCGGGCGAAGTCCACCGGCGCATAGCTCTCCGTCACCCGCACGCGGGCCTCCGGATGGGCGGCGTGGAAGGCCGGCAGGCGCGGGATCAGCCAGCGGATGGCCAGGGTGCCGACGCAGGACAGATGCAGTTCGTTGGCCTGGGCCGCCTTAAGGTCGGCCACGGTTCGGGCCAGGCCGTCGAAGGCGGCGCGGGCCGAAGCGGCCAGCCGTTCGCCCTCCGCGGTCAGGCGCAGGCGATGCCGCGGCCCCTCGGTGAGCGTCAGGCCGAGCGCCGTCTCCAGGCTGCGGATCTGGCGGCTGACGGCGCCGTGGGTGACGCACAGCTCGTCGGCGGCAAGGGTCATGCGGCCGAGCCTGGCGAAGGCCTCGAAGGCGCGAAGGGCGGTCAAGGGCGGCAGGACGCGGCGGTCCATCTCGGACCTCCTGTGACTTCAGCTCACAAGAAGACCACGGTTATATCGTTTGGCGCGCGCGTGCAAATTCGACATCGTCCGCGTGCGCCGGCGGCGAGGCCCCGGCTCCAGGACGCCGAAAGAGCCAAAGCCCCATGACGGATGTCGCCCTCCCGCGCGCGCCTGCGCGCCGGCCCGAACCTGCGCACTTCCGCCCCGCCGCGCCGGCGGAGACGGACCGATGGCCGACCATGTGGGACATGTTCATGGGCGAGACGGCGCGCAACCCGCTGGTGGGCTGGCCGAAGGAGACCTTCGACGTCCTCAACCGCAGGAACCGCATCCTCAACCTGACCTATGTGGGGATCAGCGATCCGGAGGGGATCAAGCGGGTCTTTCTGGACAACGCCGCCAACTATCCCAAGCCGGGCCTCGTGCGTCGCATGCTGGCCCCGGCCGTGGGCGATGGCCTGTTCAGCGCCGAGGGCGAGCTGTGGCGCGACCAGCGGCGCCTGGCCGCCCCGGTGTTCACGCCAACGGCCTTGGCGCAGTTCGAGCCGGTGTTCGCCCGCGTCGCTGAGCGCACCGCCGACCGCTGGGCGCAAGGCTCGGGCGGCCCTGTGGACGTGGCCGCAGAAGCCACCCGGACCACCTTCGAGATCATCAATGAGGCCCTGTTCTCCGGCGAGGTCGGGCTGGAGTTCGAGGGCGACGCGGGCGACATCGACGCCGTGATCGCCGCCGCCGCGGAGTATCGGATCGGCATCCTGTTCGGCGCGCCCTGGCTGGACCAGAGCCGCATCCAGCGGCGCGGCGCCATCGCCCGCAAGCGGCTGCTGGGCAAGCTGGCGGGCTTCATCGAAAAGCGGCAGTCGACGCGGGGCGAGGCCCAGGACTTCATGACCCGGCTGCTCGACGCCTTCGCCGAGCGCTATGAGCCCAAGGTCGCCGCCAAGCTCGCCCTGGACAACGCCGCGACCTTCTTTGTCGCCGGCCACGAGACCACGGCCAACGGGCTGGCCTGGGCGCTCTACCTGCTCAGCCGCGACCACCAGGCCCAGGCCTGGGCGCGGGAGGAATCCGCCGCCGCCTGGGCCTCGTCATCCGATCCGGCGCAGGTGCTGGAGAAACACCCCTATCTGCGCATGGTCTGGGAGGAGACGCTTCGGCTCTATCCGCCGGTGCCGCGCATCGACCGCGAAGCCCTGGCCGACGACGAGGTCTGCGGCATTCCGGTCAAGAAGGGCGAGATGATCAGCGTCTGGCCGTGGGTGGTGCATCGTCACCGCAAGCTCTGGGACCAACCGGACCTGTTCAACCCGGAGAACTTCGATCCCGAAGCCAAGGCGGGACGCCACCGGTTCCAGTACATCCCCTTCGGCGCCGGCCCGCGCATTTGCATCGGCATGGCCTTCGCCAACGCCGAGGCCCTGATCGTGCTCTCGCACTGGCTGTCGCGCTTCAGCTTCCGCCCCGTGGTCGGCCACGAGGTCTTCCCCTACGCCCACGCCACCCTGAAGCCCCTGGGCGGGATGCCGCTTATCGTGGAGCGAGCCTAGCTTAGCTGATCAGGCCAACTTCACCGGATCGACGGCGGTATTCAGGGGATAGTGCGCGCCCAGCAGGTAGACGCCGTCCACCGACAGCTTGGTCGGGATGCCCTCGGGGCCTGCGGCGGCCAGGTCGAGCTTGACCACCTCGACGCGGAAATTGCGCTTGGGGCTGTCGGCGACGGTCAGCGTCGCGCCGGCCTCGGTGACCTCCAGGATCGGGTCAGCCAGGAAGACCTTCAGCATGCCGCCGTGGCTGTCGAACTTCACCGCGCCCTCAAACACGCCGCGGCCGGACAGCGCGCCATCGGCGGCCAGCTCCAGGGTGCTCTCGGCGGTCGCGGGAAAGATGAAGGCGCCGTCGGCGTCGCGGGTCGCACCCTCGGCGGCCTCTGTCACCCCGCCGGTCATCTCCACATAGCCGCGAAAGCTCTGCTTCACGCCCCAGGTCAGGCTGGTCACCCGCGCCATCTCGTCTCCCCCACGCTCCAGGGCTCGCAACAAGCCAGCCCGCGCCGGGAATGGCTAGAGGCAATCGGCTGGACGCCGCCGGCAAGCGGGCCTTCAATGGGACCATGTGCAACGAATTCGCCCGCACCAAGTCCCTGGACGAGCTGATCGCCGAGTTCGGCGCCTTCTCCCCGCCAGCAGCCTTTGAATGGGAGAGCGGCTCCACCCCAAATGACCTGGACGGCAAGGCCAGCATCCGGATCCGCGACACCGCCGCGGTGGTCCGCTGGACGGGCGAGAGGCTGGTCGGGTCCATGACGACGTGGGCCTGGCCGGGGCCGAAGGGGCCGCCGGTGTTCAACTTCCGCTCTGACGGCCGGGACTTCTCTCGGTCGGACCGGGTGCTCGTGCCCGCCGATGGCTTCTATGAGTACACGACGCCCGCGCTGCCCAAGGTGAAGCTGAAAGACCAGCACCTGTTCACGCGCGCCGACGGCGGCTGGTTCTGGATCGCCGCGGTGGTCCAGCAGGGCTGCTTCAGCCTGCTCACCGCCCCGCCCCAGGGCGATGTGGCCCCCTATCACGACCGCCAGATCGTCACCTTCGGCCCTCAGGCCGGCTATGACTGGCTGCGCGGACCAGGCTCAGCGCCGCTGTCCGCCGAAGCCGCCGGGACCTTCAAGGTCGAAACCCTGCGGCGCGACGGGGTGATGCTGGGCCAGGACCTGTTCGGCTAGCCTGGGTCCAGATCGCCGGCGCGCGCGGACAGCGTTCGGGCTTCAAGTTGCACCGCGACCTGCAAGGCAGCGCCCATCATGTAGCCGCGCCGGGGTCCGCGGTCCTAGGACGCTCGGCTAGTCTCGCCTCAAGCCAATCCCGCGCACGGTCCATGTACTCCAAGGATAGGGGCCTGGCCAATCTGGGCGCCGGCGTTCTCAAGACCGCTTGGGCCGCCTTAAAATCTCCGAGCCGGTAGAAGCAAATCATGTAGGTGATCAGCCACGTGGCGTTGAAGTCTCGGTAGGTCGGTGGGTCTGTCCGCGCTCGCCAAGCGGCGATGACCTGTTCCGGCGGCTGAAACGTCTCGAACCAGGGCAGGCCGAACCCGAGCAGCTTGTCGACCAGGTCTTGCGCCCCATTGGGGGTGTCTTGCTTCCAAAAGCCCTGATAGCCATTCACGAGCTTGCCCAGGTCTTGGGAGAGGTAG
>CAZXVO010000079.1:0-16737 GCA_964643835.1 uncultured Phenylobacterium sp.
CGTTGAACCGGGGCTTCATCTGCTTGATCAGGTTGATCTCAAGCAGCAGCGCAGCGGTCTCGGGGCGGGTCGAGACGAACTCCATCGACCGGGTCAGGTCGACCATGTGGGCGATGCGCTGGGTGTGGAACCGGCCTTGCGCATACTGGGTGACGCGCTTCTTCAGCGAGCGCGCCTTGCCCACATAGAGCACCTCGTCGTTCTCGCCGATCATGCGATAGACGCCGGGCGCGTCCGGCAGCCGCTTGACCTGATCCTTGATCAGGGCGGCGCCGACGAGAGGCTCGGAAAGGGTCTCGGACATGGCCCCCATATAGGCTGATCCGAGACCGGCCGTCAGGGCTGCATGACGTTCATTACCGCCAGCGTCATGGCCGCAACCCCCGTGCGGATGGTCGGCTCAGGCGCCGGCGCGAAATAGGGAGTGTGGTTGCCGGGCAGGAACTCGCCCTTGGCCTTGGCCGCGGCGATCTTGGCCGGGTCATATCCGCCGATGTTGAAGAACACCGAAGGCACGCCGGCGATGATGAACTCCGAATAGTCCTCGCTGGCCGGGCTGGGCGCGGGCTCCAGATTGGCCTTGTCGCCAAAGGCCGCCTTGAACACCTTGGCGGTCTTCTCGGTCAGGGCGATGTCATTGACTACGGCGGTGCCGCCGGGGGTGAGGTCGACCTGGGGCGCGGGCGCGCCAGCCATGGCGGCCTCGGCGTTGGCCGTGCGGCGCACCCCGTCGAGCAGCTTGGTCCGGACGCTGGATTCATAGCTGCGGATCGTGCCGCGGATCAGGGCGCTGTCCGGGATGATATTGCCGGCGCTGCCGGCCTGGATGGCGCCGACGGTCACGACGCCGAAGGCCGCCGGGTCCTTCTCGCGGCTGATCACTGTCTGGACATCGACCACGAACTTGGCGGCCTGGACGACGGAGTCGATGGTCAGGCTGGGCATGGAGCCATGGCCGCCGCGACCCTTGAACAGGATCTCCATGCTGTCGGAGTTCGAGGTGGTCACGCCCGGCCGGTAGGACACATAGCCATAGGGGCCGGGGCCCACATGCAGGCCAAAGCCATAGGTGGGCTTCGGAAACTTCGTGAACAGGCCGTCCTCGATCATGCCGATGGCGCCGCCGGTGGTCTCCTCCGACGGCTGGGCGATGAACATCAGGGTGCCGCGCCACTTGTCCTTCATCGCCATCAGGGCCTGGGCGGTCCCGACCCAGGAGGCCATGTGAATGTCGTGGCCACAGGAGTGGGCCACCGGCGCGGGCTTGCCGTTCCACATCTGGGTCGCATGGCTGGCGTAGGGCAGGCCCGACTTCTCCTCCATGGGCAGGGCGTCGAGCTCGGTGCGGACCATGACCACGGGGCCGGGGCCGTTCTTGTAGATGGCGACCACGCCGGTCTTGCCGACCCCTTCCGTGACCGTGAAGCCCAGGGCCTTCATCTCCGCGGCCAGCTTGGCGGCCGTCGCGGTCTCCTGGAAGCCCAGCTCCGGATGGGCGTGGATGTCCTTATAGAGCGCGTCCAGGTGCGCGTAGTTCTTGTCCAGCAGGGCGTCGATGGCCGGCTTCAGGGGGGCGACATCCTTTGCCTGGGCCTGGCCCGCGATCAGGACGGCCGCGCCGGCCAGCAGAAGGGTTTGGAGGGCGAAGGACCGTTTGCGCATGACTCACCTGGGCTGAAGCTGCGGAAAGCTTAGGCACAGGAGGCCCTGGGAGGGAAAGCCGATCCGTTCCGGCGCGGCGCGGTTTCGTCCCCGCGACTGCCGCAGCGGCAATGTCCTATGGAGCCCGCGCAATCAGGAGATCACGAGCATGGCGGCGACCGCGGACGGACTGGCGATGGCGCAGAAGGTTGAGGCCTTCGTGCGCGAGGTTGTCGCCCCTTTCGAGAAGGATCCGCGCTGCGGCGAGCACGGCCCGGCCGACACCCTGGTCCACGAGATGCGCGACCTGGCCCGCGCCGCCGGCGTGCTGACCCCGCACATCCTGGCCAACGGCCACCATCGTCCGCACCAGGACGTGGCGGTGATCCTGCGGTCCTCGGGCCTGTCGCCGCTGGGTCCCCTGGCGGTGAACGTCGCCGCCCCGGATGAGGGCAACATGTACTTGCTGGGCAAGATGGCGAGCGAGGATCAGAAGGCCCGCTTCCTGGAGCCCCTGGTCAGCGGCCGCGCGCGCTCGGCCTTCTTCATGACCGAGCCGGCCAGTGAGGGCGGGGCCGGGTCCGACCCGTCGATGATGCTGACCACCGCGGTGATGGACGGCAACCACTGGGTCATCAACGGCCGCAAGGCCTTCATCACCGGCCTGGATGGCGCGGGCGTCGGCATCATCATGGCCAAGACCGACGCGGGCGCGACCATGTTCCTGGTCGAGCTGCCGATGGAGGGCATCCGGATCGAGCGGGTGCTGGACACCATCGATTCCTCCATGCCCGGCGGCCATGCGGTCGTGTCGCTGGAGAATGTGCGGGTGCCGGCCGACCAGATCCTGGGCGCGAGCGGCGACGGCTTCAAGCTGGCCCAGGTGCGGCTGGCCCCGGCCCGCCTGACCCACTGCATGCGCTGGTGGGGCGCCGCGGCCCGGGCCCACGAGATCGCTAGCGAATACGCCGTGCGCCGCCACGCTTTCGGGAAGCAGCTGATCGACCACGAGGGCGTCGGCTTCATGTTGGCCGAGAACATGATCGACCTGAAGCAGGCCGAGCTGATGATCGACTGGTGCGCCGCCGTGCTCGACACCGGGGTGCTCGGCACCCAGGAGAGCTCCATCGCCAAGGTGGCGGTTTCGGAAGCCCTTTATCGCGTGGCCGACCGCTGCGTTCAGGTGATGGGCGGGACCGGCGTGTCTCGTGACACCATCGTCGAACAGGTGTTCCGCGAGATCCGCGCCTTCCGCATCTATGACGGCCCGACCGAGGTCCATAAGTGGTCGCTGGCTAAGGCGATCAAGCGCGAGACCGCCAAGCGGATCGCCAACTAGCATAAGGGATGCAGAAAGATTGGCCCCGCCGCGCATCAGCGGTTGCGCGAGGGGCCTTCGATCATGAAATAGAGGCCGCCGCGATCCCCCGCCAGAAGGGGACGCGGGAGGACGTGCGTGTGTCATAGTCAGGGAAGGGAACGGCGTTGCATTACAAGGAACTCAAGCAGGCTTGGGCGGAACTGACCTCCGCGGGCCAGCCCTTCGAGATCGAGATCAAGGAGGTGCGTGGGGTTCCGATCCGCACCTACAAGAACGCCCCGCCCAGCGTCCGCGAATTCTGGCTGTCCACCGCCGCCTTCGCCGACCGCACCTACATCGTCTACCAGGACGAACGCATCACCTACGCCCAGGCGCACCAGATCGTGGCCTCGGTCGCCAACTGGCTGATGGCTCAGGGCGTGCAGCCCGGCGACCGCGTGGCCATCGCCATGCGCAACTATCCGGAATGGATGCTGATCTACTGGGCCTGCGTCTCCATCGGCGTCGCCGCCGTCGGCATGAACGCCTGGTGGACCGCCGAGGAAATGACCTACGGCCTGAAGGACGCCGCGCCCAAGGTGCTGTTCGCCGACGCCGAGCGCCTGGCTCGGATCAATGAGCGGCCGGACATGGCCGCCGGCATCAAGCTGGTGGGCGTGCGCCTGGACAAGCCGGCGGCTGGCGTCATCCCCTGGGCCGACGTGGTCGCCCATGGCGGCGCGCTGCCTGCCGTCACCGTCGATCCCGACGCCGACGCCTGCATCTTCTACACCTCCGGCACCACCGGCTTCCCGAAGGGCGCGCAGCTGACCCATCGGGGCTGCGTCTCCAACCTGCTGAACATGATGTTCTCGGGCGCCTGCCAGGGCCTGGCCACCCAGCGCGCCACCGGCGTCGCGCCGCCGGCCGAACCGCCGATCCCGGTCTCGCTGGTCACCACGCCGCTGTTCCACGTCACCGCCAACAACTGCGGCGCCTATCTGACCACGGCCGCGGGCGGCACCCTGGTGCTGATGTACCGCTGGGACGCCGGCGAGGCCTTGAAGCTGATCGAGCGCGAGAAGGTCACCGCCATGAGCGGCGTGCCGGTGATGTCGCGCGAGCTGATCACCCACCCGGACTTCGACAAGACCGATGTCTCCAGCCTGCAGAGCCTGGGCGGCGGCGGGGCTCAGCTGCCCCCGGACCTGGTGCACAAGATCGATTCCACCGTCGCCACCGCCCGGCCGAACACCGGCTATGGCATGACCGAGACCTGCGGGATCATCACCTCGGTTTCCGGTGACTTCTTCGTGGACAAGCCCGACAGCGCCGGCCCCGCCATGCCGGTGTTCGAGGCCCAGTGCTTCGATGACAACGGCAAGCCGGTCGGTCCCGGCGAAGTCGGCGAGCTGTGGGTGCGCGGCGCCTCGGTGATCAAGGGCTATATCAACCGCCCGGAAGCCACCGCGGAATCCATCACCAATGGCTGGCTGCACACCGGCGACGTGGCCCGGATCGACGAGGACGGCTTCATCTTCATCGTCGACCGCAAGAAGGACATGGTCCTGCGCGGCGGTGAGAACGTTTATTGCGCCGAGGTCGAGGCCACCCTCTATCGTCACCCGGCGGTGGCCGAGTGCAGCGTGTTCGGCGTGCCGGACGAGCGGCTGGGCGAGGAGGTGGCCGCCGCGGTCCACCTGCGTCCCGGCATGACCGCCCTGCCCGTCGAGCTGCGCGCCCACTGCGAAGGCCTGATCGCCAAGCACAAGGCGCCCCGCTACATCTGGATCCTCAACGAGGCCCTACCCCGCAACGCTTCGGGCAAGTTCCTGAAGCGCGAGCTTCGTGAGGCCCTGGCCCTGGCCGACGCCGGCTGAGGTCGTTCAGCGCACGGGAAGGGCGGTTCGCCGCACCACCGTGCGCAGGGCGATCGACGAATTGATCCGCGCCACACCGGGCAGGCGGGTCAACAAGGTGGCGTGGAGGCGCTCCAGGTCCTCCACGTCCGAGGCCACCAGGCGGATCATGTAGTCCGCCTGGCCGGTCATCAGATGGCACTCCATGATCTCCGGCGCCGCCGCCACCGCCTGCTCAAAGGCGGCCAGCAGGTCCTGCGCCTGGCTGGACAGGGTGATGCTGACATAGACGGTCAGGCCCAGGCCGACTGCTCGGGGATCAACCGTCGCCCCATAGCCAGTGATCACTCCCTCCCCCTCCAGAGCCCGCACGCGGCGGAAGCACGCTGATTCCGACAGGTGAACCGTCTCGGCCAGTTCCGCGTTGGTGGCGCGCCCCTTCTCCTGCAGCAGGCGAAGCAGGCTCTTGTCGGTCGCATCCAGAGGCATTCAAGTTTTCTCCGATACCGAGGCTCTTGAAGACAGCTTCTTGCTTACAGCCGCGATAGTGCGGGTGAAATATCAAAGTTTCTCCCGGCCGATTGAGATACCGTTGATAGGTCGAAGCCAGGAGCGGTCCCCGATGCGCATTGGTACGGTCACGGAAATCAAGCCGCTGGAGCGGCGTGTCGGTCTCACCCCCTCGGTGGTGGCCACCCTCGTCGCCCACGGCCACGAGGTCTTTGTCCAGTCTGGCGCCGGCGGCGGCGTGGGCCTGTCGGACGGCGAGTACGAAAGCGCCGGCGGCAAGATCCTTGCCGACGCCAAGGCGGTGTTCGAGGCGGCCGACCTGATCGTGAAGGTCAAGGAGCCGCAAGCCTCCGAGATCGCCCTGCTGACGCCCCGCCACACCCTCTTCACCTACCTGCACCTGGCGCCGGATCCGGAACAGACGAAGGGCCTGATGGCGTCCGGGGCGACCTGCATCGCCTATGAGACCATCGTCGATGAGCACGGCGGCCTGCCGCTGCTGACCCCCATGAGCCAGGTGGCCGGCCGCATGGCCGCCCAGGTCGGCGCCGCCTACCTGCTGGCGCCGGCCGGTGGGCGGGGCCTGTTGATGGGCGGCGTGCCCGGCGTGACCCCGGCCAAGGTGATCATCCTGGGCGGCGGCGTCGCCGGCTTCAACGCCGCCGAGATCGCCGTTGGCATGCGCGCCGACGTGACCATCATGGACATCTCGCCCAGCAAGCTGGCCCTGCTGGACGCCCATTTCGAAGGCCGGGCCCGCACGGTGCTGTCCTCGCGCGGCGCCCTGCTCGAGCTGCTGCCGACCGCCGACCTGGTGATCGGCTGTGTGCTGGTGGCCGGCGCCTCGGCGCCCAAGCTGATCCGCCGCGAAGACCTGAAGCTCATGCGCAAGGGCTCGGTGCTGGTGGATGTCGCCATCGACCAGGGCGGCTGTTTCGAGACCAGCCACGCCACCACCCACGCCGATCCCACCTATGTGGTGGACGGGGTCGTGCACTACTGCGTCGCCAACATGCCGGGCGCCGCGCCGCTGACCTCGACCTATGCGCTAGGCGCCGCGACCACCCCCTATGTGCTGGCCCTGGCCGACAAGGGGATCGAGCGCGCGCTGTCAGACGTTCCCGGCTTCGCCGCCGGGCTCAACATCCAGGCTGGGCGTGTCGTCCATCCTGCGGTGGCCGCGTCCCAGGGGCTCCCCCACGCCTGACGGACGCTAGCTGGGGCGGGCTGTGACGAGCATCCGGCCCGCCCCGCTTCCGCCGCCGCGCAAGGCGGCGCGCCTGGCCCGGCGCCAGACGCTCGGGCTCACCCCCACCTCCTGGCGGAACAGCCGTGACAGGTGCGCCTGGTCGGCGAGGCCGCAGGCCAGGGCGATCTGGCTCAGGCCTTCATCCGTCTGCAGCATCAGCACCTTGGCCCGCTCGATGCGGCGCCAGGTGACATAGGCGTGCGGCGTCAGGCCGAAGCTGACCTTGAAGGCGCGGGAGAAGTAGCGGGGGCTCAAGCCCGCAATGGCCGCGAAATCCTCGACCCGGACCGCGGCGCCCAGCCGGGCCTCGACCTGGTCGCGGACCCGCCGGGCCTGCCAGGGCGCAAGTCCGCCCCGCGCCACCGTGTCCGGGGTGAAGCTGCGCAGCTCGCCGGTGGGGCGGCTGCGGGAATCGTCCGCGATCAGGGCGCTGGCCATTGGGCCTATCTAGGCGCCCGATGTGACGCCCGCCACCGCCAAGCTGACGCAGGGTCAGAAACCCTGCGTTTCGCCCAAGGCGGGAGCGAAGCCGCCTACTTCATCGTCGGAATGACGAAGGCGCTATCGGCCACGTCGCCTTCCGGCCAGCGGGCGGTGATGGTCTTGACCTTGGTATAGAACCGCACGCCTTCCATGCCGTGCTGGTTCACGTCGCCGAAGGCGCTGCGTTTCCAGCCGCCGAAGGAGTGATAGGCCACCGGCACCGGGATCGGCACGTTGATGCCGACCATGCCGACGTTGACGCGGGCCGCGAACTCGCGGGCGGCGCGGCCGTTGCGGGTGAAGATGGCGACGCCATTGCCGTACTGGTGGTTGGACGGCAGGGCCAGGGCCTCTTCGAAGCTCTCGGCGCGAACCATCTGCAGGACGGGACCGAAGATCTCCTCCTGGTAGGTCTTCATGCCGGGCTTCACGCCGTCGAACAGGCTCGGGCCGACGAAGAAGCCCTTTTCATAGCCCTGCAGGGTGAAGCCGCGGCCGTCGACCACCAGCTCAGCGCCCTCATCGACGCCCATCTGGATGTAGCCTTCGATCTTGGCCTTGTGGGCGGCGGTCACGACGGGGCCGTAGTGGGCCGCGGCGTCGGTGGAGACGCCCACCTTCAGGGTGGCGATCTCGGCCACCATGCGCTCGCGCAGCTCATCGGCGGGCTTCTTGCCGACAGGCACCACCACCGGCAGGGCCATGCAGCGCTCGCCGGCCGAGCCGAAGGCGGCGCCGGACAGGTCCTTGACCACCTGGTCGAGGTCGGCGTCGGGCAGGACCAGGCCGTGGTTCTTGGCCCCGCCCATGGCCTGGACGCGTTTCCCGTTCGCCGTGCCGGTCAGGTAGACATAGTGGGCGATGTCGGAGGAGCCGACGAAGCTGACCGCGCGGATCAGCGGGTGCTCGAGGATCGCATCGACGCTGACCTTGTCGCCGTGGACGACGTTCAGCACGCCCTTCAGGTCCATGCCCAGGTTGGCGCCGGCTTCCATGAACAGCTCGGCCAGGCGAACGGGCACGGATGGGTCGCGCTCCGAGGGCTTCAGGATGAAGGTGTTGCCCACCGCGATGGCGATGCCGAACATCCACATCGGGATCATGGCCGGGAAGTTGAACGGGGTGATCCCCGCCGCCACGCCCAGGGGCTGGCGCATGGAATAGACGTCGATGCCGGGACCGGCGCCCTCGGTGTATTCGCCCTTCAGCGCATGCGGGATGCCGCAGGCGAACTCGATCACCTCCAGGCCGCGCTGGATGTCGCCCTTGGAGTCCGCGACCACCTTGCCGTGCTCGGACGAGAGCAGATGGGCGAGCGCGTCCATATTCGCCTCGACCAGGCGCTTGAACTCGAACATCACCCGGGCGCGGCGCTGCGGATTGACCGCGGCCCACTCCACCTGCGCCCGCGCGGCGACCTGGATGGCGGCGTCGAGCTCGGCCGCCGTGGCCAGCTGGACGCGGGCCTGGACCTCGCCGGTGTTGGGATTGAACACGTCGCCGAAGCGGCCGGAAGCGCCGGCCTTGGCCGCGCCGTCGATGAAATGGGTGATCTCGCGCATGGCCAACTTCTAGGCCGTCTCCGGCCGGGAGCCTAGGGCGGACGTCACGGAAGCCGGAGCGCGTAAACTCTAGTTGCGAGTCATTCTCAATTGCATTAATCCTGACAGCGAGAGAGTGGAGAGCCCCATGTCCGACCGCGCCGCCCCCGCCAGCCTGGGCGATCTTCTGCAGGGCGAGCACACCCTGATCTGGGCCTTCCGCTCCATTGCCTTCGGCGCCGGCGGCTGTCCCCTGCTGCGGCGCCAGTTCGAGGACATCTGCGGCCCGGCCGCCGGGACCGAGGCCTTCAACGCCCTGAGTGTCTTCGTCCGCGAACTGGGTCTGCACGGCCGCCGCAAGATCACCCTGCATGTCCCAGGCTCCTTCCGGCTCAGCCGCGACGAACAGCTGATCCTCGCCGCCTTCGCCGCCGCCCAGGACGAGGACTATGTCCGGCTGGAAGCCCACCTCGCCTGGCTGATCGCCTCGGAACCCAGCGGCGTGTTCGGCGCCGCCGCCTGCCTGGTCGCCCAGGCCATGGCCATGAACGACCTTCGCCTGCGCGCGCCGCAGGTGACCAGCGCCCCGCCGCGCCCGGCGCTCGCCTTCGACAACGACGTTGTCATTCCCTTCCCCGCCACCGCTTAGGTCCCCGGCTGGATGTAGGGAACGGTGGCGAACAGCCGGCGCTCCTCGCCGCGCGGGTCGTCCACCACCCGGGTCTCGGCGTCGAAGACCATGGTCGCCCGGCGCTCCAGGTCGTACTTGGGCCAGGCGGGCAGGCCGGCATGGTTGGGGTCGCCGCTCCGGGCCAGGGCGATGAAGGCCTCGCTCATCCGGTCCGCCACCCCTTGCGCCGCCGCCGACGGCGCGGTGGGCGAGCCCTGGGCGGCCAGGTTGTCGAAGGCCAGCACGATGTCGGCGGTGTGCATGGCCTGAAGCCGTCCGCCTTCGATCGTGGTGGGCAGGTCCAGCTGATAGGTCCAGGCCGGGGCCCCGGCCCGGGCGCGTTCCTCAGCCTCGATGACGGCGCCCCGCCAGGAGCGCCCGGCCGTCGTCGCCGCGAAGAACACCTCGGTCGGCGTATAGCGCGGATAGAGCCGCCGATAGGTGGCGACCACCAGGTCCGGATCGATGTCCACCCGCATCTCCGGCGCGATGCGTGCGGCCACCTCGTCCCAGCTCATGGCGAAGGGATCGGGCTTGCTGCGGGCCAGGAAGGCGCGGGTCTCGTCATGGGTGTTGCCGATGATCATCGGCACGGACAGGCCCAGCGGGCTGGCGTCTGGATAGAAGGGATGCCGTGTAAGCGTGCGGCCATCCAGGACAGGGCCGAAATAGAGGCGGCCCGGCGTGAACGGATCGGCGACCGACAGGCCCTCGATGAGCTTCTGCGCCGGCAGGGCGGCGACCTCGGCGGCGCGGTCCGGCGTCAGGCCCACCGCGCCCAGGAACAGCTTCATGCGGTCGGTGGCGTGCAGGGGGCCGGACGCCGTCACCTGCTGGCCGCTCATGGTGGCGGCGGCGTGGAACAGGCCCTTGGCCTGGCGCATCGCCATCAGGGTGGCGATCTTGGCCCCGCCCCCGGATTGGCCGAACAGCATGACCCGGCCCGGATCGCCCCCGAACGCGGCGATATTGTCCCGCACCCACTGCAGGGCCAGCACCAGGTCCAGCATGCCGACATTGCCGCTGTCGGCGAAGTCCGGCCCCGCCAGCCTGGCCAGGAAGCCATAACCGAAGACGTTCAGCCGGTGATTCAAGGTCACCACCACCACGTCGCCCCGACGGCTCAGCCGCGTTCCGTCATAGAGCGGCGAGGATCCCGACCCGCCCGAATAGGCGCCGCCGTGGATGTAGACCATGACCGGCCGCTTGGCCCCGTCCCGCAAGGCGGGCGTCCAGACATTGAGGAACAGGCAGTCCTCGCCCTGCGCCGCCTCATCAGACCCCGACTGCGGCGAGGCGGCGCCATAGGCCGTGGCGTCCGCAGGCCTGGTCCAGGGCGTGGGCGGAACCGGCGGCCGGAAGCGGCGCGGGCGGGTGTCGGCGCCATAGCGGACGCCCTTGAAGACCAGGGTCTCACCCTCGCGGGTTCCACGCACAGGACCGTAGGTGGTTCGCGCCACCACGGATCGCGGCGCGGCGAACACCCCCGTCGGGACCATCAGCCCCGCGCCCGCCGCCAGCAGGCTGCGCCGTGTGGTGGTCATGCGTCCTCCCTGCGTCGGGAGGCAGTCTAGACCGACATTGACACCGGTGTCTCTACTTCAGCCGGGCGGCGTGCCAGGCGATGTGGTCGGCGATGAAGCTGGCCATGAAGAAGTAGGAGTGATCGTAGCCCTCCTGCAGGCGCAGGGTGAGCTTCTGGCCCGCGGCGGCGCAGGCGTCGGCGAAGAGCTGTGGCTTGAGCTGCCCCTCCAGGAAACTGTCCGCCGTCCCCTGGTCGATCAGGATGTCGTCATAGTGGCCCTTGGCGGCGCCGGCCGCGATCAGCAGGGCCGCATCATGCTGCGCCCAGGCCGCGCGATCCTCGCCCAGATAGGCGCTGAACGCCTTCTCGCCCCAGGGACAGCGGGTGGGCGAGACGATGGGCGCAAAGGCGCTCACCGAGCGGAACAGGTCCGGATGGCGCAGGGCCAGGGTCAGGGCGCCGTGGCCGCCCATGGAATGACCGCTGATCCCGCGCCGGGCGGGATCGAGCGGGAACGCCGCCTCCACCGCCTCGAGCAAGTCGCGGGTGACGTAGGACTCCATGCGGAAGTGCGGCGCCCAAGGGGCTTGGGTGGCGTCCAGATAGAAGCCCGCGCCCTGACCCAGGTCATAGGCCGGATCATCGGCCACGCCCTCGCCGCGCGGGCTGGTGTCGGGCGCCAGCACCGCCAGCCCGGCGGCCGCCGCCGCGCCATAGGCGCCGGCCTTGGTGGTGAAGTTCTCTTCCGTGCACGTCAGTCCCGACAGCCACACCAGCATCGGGTGCGGCCCCTCGCCCGGCGGCATGAAGATCGAGAACTTCATCGCCCCGCCGGTGGCGGCGCTGTCATGGCGGCAATAGCTCAGCGTCCCGCCGTGGACCCGGTGCTGCTGGAGGATTTCCAAGGCTGAGTGCTCCTCATTTCAATCGTCATCCTCCGGTCGTCGGTACGACGATCCGGGGGATCCATACGGGGCCAGCCCGCTTCGTCCTGGTCAGCTTGGGTTCCCCGGATCCCCGCGAGCGGGGACCGGAGGATGACGGGTGATGGCCGGGACTAGAACACCACCACGCTGCGGATGCTTTCGCCCGCATGCATCAGGTCGAAGGCCTTGTTGATGTCTTCCAGGGGCATGACGTGGGTGATCATCGGGTCGATCTGGATCTTCCCGTCCATGTACCAGTCGACGATCTTCGGCACGTCGGTGCGGCCGCGGGCGCCGCCGAAGGCCGTGCCCTTCCAGACCCGGCCGGTGACCAGCTGGAACGGACGGGTGGCGATTTCCTTCCCCGCCTCGGCCACGCCGATGATGATGCTCTCGCCCCAGCCGCGGTGGCAGGCTTCCAGCGCCGTGCGCATGACGGCGGTGTTGCCAGTGCAGTCGAAGGTGTAGTCGGCGCCGCCGTCGGTCAGGGCCACCAGGTGGGCCACCAGGTCGCCGGACACCTCGGTCGGATTGACGAAGTGGGTCATGCCGAACTTGCGGCCCCACTCTTCCCGGGCCGGATTGATGTCGACGCCGATGATCATGTTCGCGCCCACCATCTTGGCGCCCTGGAGCACGTTCAGGCCGATGCCGCCCAGGCCGAAGACGATGACGTTGGAGCCCGGCTCGACGCCGGCGGTGTTGACCACCGCGCCCACCCCGGTGGTGACGCCGCAGCCGATGTAGCAGGCCTTGTCGAAGGGGGCGTCATCTCGGATCTTCGCCACCGCGATCTCGGGCAGGACCGTGTGGTTCGAGAAGGTCGAGCAGCCCATGTAGTGATAGATCGGCTGGCCCTTGTAGGAGAACCGGCTGGTGCCGTCGGGCATCAGGCCCTTGCCCTGGGTGCCGCGGATCGCGGTGCACAGGTTGGTCTTGCGCGACAGGCAGCTTTTGCACTGGCGGCACTCGGGTGTGTAGAGCGGGATCACGTGGTCACCGGGCTTCACGCTGGTGACGCCGGCGCCGACCTCGACCACCACGCCCGCGCCCTCATGGCCCAGGATCGAGGGGAAGATGCCTTCGGAATCCAGCCCATCCAGGGTGTAGGCGTCGGTGTGGCAGACGCCGGTGGCCTTGATCTCGACCAGGACTTCGCCGGCCTTGGGCCCCTCCAGGTCCACCTCGACGATCTCAAGCGGCTTCTTAGCTTCGAAGGCGACGGCGGCGCGGGTCTTCATGTTCGGTCTCCTGGATTCGGCCGGGCGACCATGTCAGGTCGCCCGCGCTCCAGGCAAGCGGCTCAGAACCGGAAGTGCGCCGCCAGGCGCAGGTCGTAGATCGCGGTGGCGTCGCGGGTCTCGGCCCCGCCTTCCAGGACGAAGGCCCCACCGGCGTTCTCGCCCTTCAGCGCGATCCGGGCGACCACGCCGCCGCCCTTGATCTCGTCGGCCAGGACGTTGAACGAAGTGGTCCCGGACAGGAACTTGGCGGTGGTCGAACCGACCTGGCCTGCGCCGACCTCGCGATAACCCAGGGTCATTTCCGTGCCCCACCAGGCGTCCTGGTCGCCATAGCGCTTGCCGGTCACCAGGCCCGCAAAGCCTGTCGAGCGGCTGGACTGGCGGGCGCTGACGTGGAGGTCGACGGCGTCGCCGCCGTTCTTCTCGCTGTAGGCGTCCTCTTCCAGGCGCAGATAGTCCAGGCTGGCGCTGGGCCGAGCGTAGAAGCTGCCGATGCGGCCCTCATAGGCCGCGGCAACCCGGCTGGTCACCGCCCAGCCGTTCCACTTGCCGTCAGCGACCGCCTTGGCCAGCAAGGTGTCCTGGTCGTCGTTCAGCAGGTAGATCGCCCGGTGGTTGGTGGCCTGCAGCCAGGCTGCGGCCACCCGCGCGTTCAGGGTCAGGTTGCCGTTCACATAGCGCCAGTAGCCGCCGGCCTCGACCGTATCGACCGCCAGGTTGGAGCCGCTCGATGCGCCATCCGGATCCACATGGCTGGAGCTGCCGCCCAGGCTCGCGCCCACGATCCCGAAGCGGCCGGTGCCGAACTCCGCGCCGCCGATCACGCCGAAGCCGCCGGCCTTGTAGCCGGGGTCATCGGCCGAGCCGTCCTGCGTCAGGATATAGCCCGTCTCCTGCAGCCAGACGCCGCCCGCGTCCGGACCCTGGCGGTCGTCAATGGCCCGGGCGAAGCCGTCGGTGGTGGAGGCCACCGCCTGGAAGACGCCGCCGGAATGTTCAGGCAGCATCTGATTGTAGGCCTTCACGAAGCCGGTTCGGGTCTGCAGGGCCAGGAAGGCGTCGCGGATTTCGGTGTCGGTGTTGATCGCCTGGACCAGGGGCTCATAGGCCTGGGCGCTGGACGTGGGCAGGCCCAGGTCCGTGGCGCTTTTGCGCGACAGCGCGATGGCCAGGGTCCCAGCCGTGGTGTCGACGGCATAGCTGGCGTTGTACAGATAGGGGACATTGCCCAGCAGGCTCGCATCCAGCACGCCGGCGGTCAGGCTGTCGGCGCGCACCACCGTGTAGGTGGCCTTGTTCATCAGCAGGGAGTTCAGCGTCAGCCCGATCTTGGCCCCGCTGGCCAGGCTGGCCGCGCCGGCCACGTCGAGCTTGGTGTAGGTCCCCGCGTCGGGGTCGACGGTCAACATCAGGGTGCTGCTGGCCCCGAGGTTGAGGCTGGTGAGGTTCAGCACCCCCACATTGCTGATCGACAGCGCGCCGTCCCCAACGCTGAGGGCCAGGGTTCCGCCGGTCGCCGTCAGGGCGCCGGTGACCGTCGCGCCGCCATCGATGGTCAGGCTGTTCGCGCCAGCCCCGAAGCTGATGTCGCCCGCCACCGCGCCGTTGAGCACGCTGAGACTGTCCGCACCTGAGCCGAACCGGATCTCGCCGACAATGGCCGGCTCGTCGGCGTCGTCCACGCCGTCGCCGTCCGTATCGGTGTCGGCCACGTCGTCATCGCCATCGTCGCCGTCGTTGACGCCGGTCTGCAGAATGGTGACCCCGGTGGTGTTGGCCGAGACGTCGATGGCGATCGCCTTGCCGGTGATCGTCTCATTGGTCTCGTCGGTGTCGGTGTCGTCCGTGTCGTCGGAATCGTCGGTGGGCGAGATCGTGGCCGAGATGGTGTGGGTGTTGGTCAGGCTGGTCAGGGTCCCCGACAGGTCGGCGATGGCGATGGCGTCGCCAGCCTCGCCCGACACCACCGCGCTGATGGAGAGGGCGTTGACCAGGCTGGGGACGCTGGCCCCGCTCTCGATCCTGAGCGCGACGGCGTCGTGCGCGCCTTCGCCAGTCATCAGGGCCGAGAGGGTTCCTTCGTTCCAGATCTTGGCGACCGCGGCGCCGCTGAGGATGTGCAGGTTCACCGCGTCGGCCTTATAGGCCGAGGTGGCGATGGAGCCCTGGTTGCGCAGGCCGCCGGTCAGGCTGACCGTTCCCCCAGAGACGCCTTCCCCAGAGACCCCGATCTGCAAGGCGGTGGCGGTGATCCCGTCATAGACCCCGTCGGCGCCGATAGAGCCGCGGTTGATCAGGCCATAGGCGTCGTCGCCGGTTCCGACACTTCCCAGCGTGACGCTGCGGCCGGCCTGGCCGATCACCACCGCCGGCGCCTGGCCATAGGTCATGATGGCGGCGGTGGACTCGTTGGCGTCGTCGACCCCGTCGCCGTCCTCGTCGTCATTGTCTTCGTCATCGTCCGTGGGTGTGATGTCCAGCAGCAGGCCGCCGCCCACATTGCCCTTGATGACCAGGGCCGAGCCCCCCTGCAGCAGGTCGTCCGCATCGAGGGCGGCCAGGAAGTCGGTGTCCGAACTGCGCGTCGTGTAGCGATAGCCGGTGGAATAGACCGAGCTCTGAACCAGCAGCTGTCCGCCCAGGTCGTTGTCGAACTGCAGGGCCACGGCGCCCAGGCCGGTGGCGTTGACCCCGCCGCGGATCTCCACGTCTCCGCTCACCGTGCTCATGGCCCGCAGGCCGAACACCCGGTCGCCCACCACGCTGATGGTCCCGGCGTTGAACAACGAGCCCTGCAGGGCGGTCTCCAGCAGCACGCCGGCCGAGTCGGCGCCCCGGACCGCGATGGCCCCGCCGAGCTGCAGGTCGATATCACCGACAAAGGCCGAGGCGCCGGTCAGGCGGACCCCGTAGCGGCCGGTTCCGGTGGCGAAGACGCCGTCATAGTCGCCATCACTGTCGCTGTCGGTGTCGGTATAGGCCTCGTCGACCTCGATGGTCCCGGTATTGGTCAGGGCGCCGGTGTGGCCGCCCTGGATCAGCACGCCCGTGGTGTTGTCGACGCCCTGGACATAGATCGACCCGGCATTGGTGACGGTGTTGTCGCTGTCCAGCGTCACCGCGGTCCCGGAGGCCGGCTTCAGCGCGCCATCGCTGGTGATGGAGATATTGCCCGAGGTCGAGGTCGCGACAGGCGTCGTGGTCGACGAACTGATCGAGGTGTCCGCCCCGGCGGGCAAACCCGCGGCGAGCGCGGTCAGTCCCACGAGGGCCGGCGCCGCGCTGGACCTGAGAAGCGATTGGAGATGCGGCGCCTTTTTCCGGCTCATGAAGAGGTTCCCTTACTCGGACACCCGCTTAGTCAGGCATGAATATGTCCATTTAATTGCAGACTTCATGTATAAACCGAGACAAGACCGGCATTTTTACGCTTACGTTTCATTTGTGAATTGAACTCTGAAACAAATATACACTCAACATCTTTCACTAAACTTGCATCTCACCATGCCGATGGTCTGCGGAACATGCGCGCCATCGGGCCGGAATCCCCCGGCCGCCCACGCTTCACCGCGGAGGTGAGAATGCAAATTTCAAGTAACTCAACGAGTTACGCGACCAGTGGAGCTCAGCAGATGCTGAGCATGCTCATGGGGCAGCGGACTCAGAAGACCGGGCAACAAATGCCCGGTGCGGAGAAGGCGGGCGGCGGCCCCCCCCCCGGGCCCCCCCCCGCGCCCCCCCCCCCCCCCCCCCCCCCCCCCCCCCCCCCCCCGCACCCCCCCCCCCCCC
>CAZXVO010000080.1:0-16639 GCA_964643835.1 uncultured Phenylobacterium sp.
CCTGTTCGATGTCGCCGACCTCCTGGACGCCCCGCCCTCGGCGCCCCGGCCCATCGCGCCCCGCGCCGCGCCGGAAGCGCTCAAGCGCCTGGATCCCACCGCCGATGGACCGCGCCTGATTTTCCCGCCGGACGGGGCAACCGTGCAGGTGGAGGCCTTCGGGCGAAAGGCCCGCGGCCTGGCCCTGGCCGCCGGCGGCGAGGACTTGAGCTGGTACGTGAACGGCGAGCCCATCGACCGCGATCCCGTCAGCGGCCGCGCCATCTGGCGCCCGGACAGCCCCGGCTTCTACAAGCTGTCCGTCGTCGACGCCCAGGGCCGCAAGGCACAGGCGAAGGTCAGAATCAAAGCCCCGCCAGGCATCAACTGACTGATTTTATTCATCTAATTTTCACTTTGCAGTTGGGTTCCAATACCACTGCAACAAGTGGCCAAATCAGGCCTTCAGCGCGTCCAGCCCCACCTGGTCCGCCACCGCCACATCCAGGTCGGTGATCAGACCGTTGGAGATCGAGTAGACCCAGCCGTGCACGCACAGGCTCTGGCCCCGCGCCCAGGCGTCCTGGACGAACACGTCCGAGGCCACGTTCTTCACCTGTTGGATCACGTTCAGCTCGCACAGCCGGTCCGTCCGCGCGCGGCCCTCGTCCAGGGCTTCCAGCTCATCGCGGTGCGCCGCATAGACCTCGCGGATGGGATGCAGCCAGTGGTCCACCAGCCCGCGCCGCTGGCCGTCCACCGCCGCCGCCACGCCGCCGCAGCCATAGTGTCCAACAACCATGATGTGCTTCACCTTCAGCACATCCACCGCGAACTGCAGCACGGACAGATAGTTGGCGTCCTGCGGCGGTGCGAGGTTCGCCACGTTGCGGTGCACGAACAGCTCGCCGGGATCCAGGTCCACGATCTCGTTGGCCGGCACGCGGCTGTCCGAGCAGCCGATCCACAGGTATTCCGGGCTCTGCTGGCCTTCCAGGCGCTTGAAGAAGCCGGGGTCCACGGACAGCTTGCCGGCCGCCCAGCGGCGGTTGTTGGCCTTCAGGTCTTCCAGCATCAGATCACCTTGAAACGGATGTGGCCCACGCCCTCGACCTCGCCCTCGACCAGGTCGCCGGGCTTCAGCGGTCCAACCCCTTCCGGGGTTCCGGTATAGATCAGGTCGCCGGGCGCCAGGGTCCACAGCTTGGAGGCCTCGGCGATGATCTCGGCCACGTTCCAGATCATGTCGGCCACGGTTGCGTCCTGCTTGACCGCGCCGTTGACCGAGACGGCGATGCGACCCTGCGGCGGCGCGCCGTCCCACTTGCGGATCGCCGAGATCGGCGCGGACGCGTCGAACGCCTTGCCGGCTTCCCAGGGATGGCCCTTGTCCTTGGCGGCGTTCTGCAGGTCGCGCCGGGTCAGGTCCACGCCCACGGCGTAGCCGAACACCAGGTCGAGCGCCTGGTCCGGCGACAGGTCCGCGCCACCGCCCTTCAGGGCCACGACAAGCTCGATCTCGTGGTGCAGGTTGCCGGTCTTCGGCGGATAGGGCACGTCCGCGCCCGGCAGGACGATGGCGTCCGCGGGCTTTGCGAAGAAGAACGGCGGATCGCGGTCGTCGCCGCCCATTTCGCGGCGGTGCGCAGCATAGTTGCGCCCCACGCAGAGGATCCGGCGCACCGGAAAGACGCCCGTCTCGCCCTCGACAGGCACGGATACAGGCGCGGGCGGATCAAGGACATAGCTGGCCATGTGGCCGCCTTACGCCCGCCAAGCAGGCTTGTGAACCCCTGCCCCTGCGGTGTCCGCAGGGGCAGGAGCTTCACGACTACTTGAGGCCGTCGCGCAGGGTCTTGGCCATGTCCAGGTGCTTCTGGACCTTGGGCGCGGTAGCCGCTGCGAAGGCCTTGATGGACGCGACATCGCCGTCCTCGGCATAGCGCTGCAGGAGGTTCAGGGCGCTCTGGTGGGCGTCGACCTGGCCGTCCATGTAGTCCTTGTCGAAGTCCTTGGCGTCGGCCTTGGTCAGGTCGTCCAGCTTGTCCTGAAGGTCCTTGATCAGGGCCGCGGGCGGGGTCAGGGACTGGCCGGACTCGCCGATCGCCTTGATCAGGTCATTGGTCGTCGCGGTGTGCGCGTCGATCATCTCCTGGGCGAACTTCTTGACCTGCGGGTTAGAGGCGCGGGTCACGGCCAGCTTGGCCGCCGAGATTTCGAACATGTCGCTCATCGCCGCCTTCTCGACGAAGGTCGGGGCGGCGGACTCATCGGACGGGGTGGGGACGGTGGCGGCGGGGTTGGCGTCGGGCGTCATGGCCTGTTCGGCTGGCGTCGCGGCGCCTTCGGTTTCGGTCTTCTTGTTGCAGGCGGCGAGCGACAGGGCGCAGACGGCCGCCCCCGCGATCAGCAGGGTCCGAGACATGTTAAGTTCCTTGACAAACGGTGGGTGAGGACGGCTCCAAGGTCGCCCTTGGATCTAAAACTCACGCCGCCGTGATCTGTTCCGGAGCCCCGCATGACCCCGCTCACTGAAGGCGCCCTGTCGGACCTCAAGGTCATCGAGATGGGCACACTGATCGCCGGACCCTTCTGCGGCCAGATCCTCGGGGACTTCGGCGCCGACGTGGTCAAGATCGAGGATCCCAAGACCGGCGATCCCATGCGCCAGTGGGGCCGCAGCCTACCCAAGGGCCTGTCGCCCTGGTGGCCGGTGATCGGCCGCAACAAGCGCTCGGTGGGTCTGGACCTGCGCACGCCGGAGGGCCGCGCCATCGCCGCCGACCTGATCGCGGGCGCCGACATCCTGATCGAGAACTTCCGGCCCGGGACCATGGAGAAGTGGGGCATGGACTATACGGCCCTGTCGGCGCGCAATCCGCGCCTGATCATGGCCCGCATCTCCGGCTTCGGTCAGACCGGACCCTACGCCCAGCGCGCCGGCTACGGCCTGATCGGCGAGGCCATGGGCGGTCTGCGCCACGTCACCGGCGAGCCGGACCGTCCGCCGGCCCGCGCCGGCATCTCCATCGGCGACAGCCTGACCGCCATGCACGCCTTCATGGGGATCACCATGGCCCTGCACGCTCGCACCCGCACCGGTCGCGGCCAAGTGATCGACGCGGCCCTGTTCGAGAGCGTGCTGGCGGTGATGGAGAACCTGGTCACCGAGTACGACCTGACCGGCTATGTCCGCGAACGCTCGGGTTCGATCCTGCCCGGCATCGCCCCGTCCAACGTCTATCCCTGCCAGGGCGATGAGGTGATCCTGATCGGCGGCAACGGCGACAATGTCTTTGCGCGCCTGTGCGAGGTGATGGGCCGGCCCGACCTCGCCGCCGATCCGAAGTTCGTCAGCCATGCCGCCCGCGGGACCAACCAGGCCGAACTCGACCAGATCATCGCCGCCTGGACCCGAACCTGGACGCTGGCCGACCTGCTGGCCCTGCTTGAGGAAAAAGGCATCCCGTCCGGTCGGGTGTTCCGCGCGCCGGACATGCTGGAAGACCCGCAGTACCAGGCCCGCGAGGCGATCGTGGAGACCGACCATCCGGTGTTTGGCCGCATCAAGATGCAGAACGCCTTCCCGCGCCTGTCCGAGACCCCTGGCCGCGTCCGCTGGCCCGGCCCGGCCCTGGGCGAGCATACCGACCAGGTGCTGGGCGAACTGGGCCTGACGCCGGAGAAGATCGCCGACCTGCGAGCCCGCGGCGTGATCTAGCCGGCCAGGATCCAGCCGGCCGGCAGACTGGCGGCGGTGACGCTGGCCAGGGTCAGGACGTCGCCGCTGGTCAAGGTCACGACCGTGTCGGCGCCCTGCTGGGCGATGGAATAGGTCGCACCGCCCTCGATCACCACCCGGTCGCCCTGGGCGGAATTGAAGTCGATGACCCGGTCGTTCCCGGCCCCTGAGAAGAAGTTGAATCGGTCGGCGCCCACGCCGCCCGACAGGGTGTCGTTCCCGCGGTCGCCCCAGACAAGATCGTCGCCGGCGTCGCCGGAGACGCTGTCGTCGCCCTGGCCGCCGCGAACAATGTCATTGCCGTCGCCGCCGGACAGGGTGTCGTTCCCCAGGTTGCCATAGACGATGTCGCCGCCCGCATCGCCGTAGAGCAGGTCGTCGTTCTTGCCGCCCACGACCCAGTCGTCGCCGGCGTTCCCGTGGGCGGTGTCATTGCCCATGTTGCCGTTGATGTCGTCGAAGTCGGATCCGCCGTTGATCTGGTCGTCGCCGTCTTCGCCGCGCAGAACATTGGAGCCGGAGGTCTCGGTCAGGGTGTCGGCGCCGGCGCCGCCGCTGATGCTGTCCGCGCCGCCACCGCCACGCAGCACATTATTAAGTCCGTTGCCCCAAAGGGTGTCCGCGCCCGAGCCGCCGATGGCGTTCTCGATATCCGCGCCCTTGGCCACGGCGACATTGCCGACCAGCCCGCCGACGCTGGAGAAGTTGCCCTGGCGCAGGTCGATGGTCTGGTTGCTGGTGTAGCCGGAGAAGTCGAAGGTGTCGTTACCGCCGGCGTCCCACACGGCGGTGACCAGCCGGCCGGCAGTGGCGTCGAACCAGGCCCGCCCAGCGTTGGAGTTGAAGCCATAGACCGTATCCCCGGTGCGGGTGGTCATGTTGGCGCCGTAGAGCATCTGGGCCGCGGCGATGTCGTCGAGCATCGGGGTCGAGCTGTAGCTGGGGCCGAAATAGCCCCCGGTCTCGTCCTCGTCGAAATAGCTCATCACCGTGTACTGGCGGCTATCCTCGTAATAGCTGGCGTTGACCGCATAGGTGAAATCCGAACCTTCGACGGAATCGTAGGCGGAAGGATGGCCCAGGCCGAGGGTATGGCCGATCTCGTGCACCAGGACCTGGCCGCCATAGTTGGAGCCCGTCGGGGTGGCGTTGTAGCTCTTGCTGACATTGGTCCAGACATCGCCAGCCCTGGCGCTGGCGAGGTAGGAGCCGGGATAGTAGGCGAAGGCCGCCGAACCGCTTTCCCCGGCCCCATAGTTGGCGAACAGCATGGTCGCCTGGTCGGAATAGGCCACCTCGCCGCTGGAGCCGGCGCCGATCCTGGAGAAGCGGATATTGGCCACGTCGGACCAGGCGGTCAGAGCCTGTTCGGCCTGGGCGATTTGGGCGGCGTTGAAGCGCGAGAAGTCGGTGGTGTCCGACGGCATGGTGTCCGGCGCCGTGGCGCGGAAGCCGTAGGTGACCGTCGCCGTCACCCCGAGGGGGGTCCAGCCGCCCTCTCCGCCGGTGAGCTGATTGGCCGCCTGGGCGATGGTGTAGCTGGGCTTGCCATTGGCCGTGACGTTCTCGCGGGCGTCCGCATTCAGAAAGCCCAGGGGGCTCAGGTCCCCGTTCAGATCGTACAGGGCGGCGGCGGGCGAGATCTCGACGGACATGGCGACTCCTTCCCCGCATTCTGACGCCGGGGCTTGCTAACAAAACGCCTATGACTCGCGCCCAAAGGGAACAAGCGTGGCCAGTCATCTTATGGGCGATGCGCTACAATTCGCCGCGATGAATTCTGGCCCTGGCGTCCGGCCCGACGCATCATGGGGCGGACCGTCACGAAAGCCGCCCAGATGCCCTTCGCCGCCCTTGCCGACCTGAACATGTACTACGAGCGCGCCGGCTCAGGAGAGCCGCTGCTGTTCATCTCGGGCACCGGCGGAGACCTGCGGATCAAGCCCAATGTGTTCGACGGCGGACTGGGGCAAGCCTTCGATCTCCTGGCCTTCGACCAGCGGGGCCTGGGCCAGACCGACAAGCCCGACGTCGCCTACAGCATGGCCCAGTACGCCGACGACGCCGCCGCCCTGATGGACCATGTGGGCTGGGACAGCGCCCTGGTGGTGGGGGTCTCCTTCGGCGGCATGGTGGCCCAGGAACTGGTGCTGCGGCATCCGCAGAAGGTCCGGCGCCTGGTGCTGGCCTGCACCTCGCCGGGCGGGGCCGGGGGCGCCTCGTTTCCGTTCCACGAGATCGACCACCTGAAGGGCGAGGCGCGAGCTCGCCACCTTATGGCCTTTTCCGACACCCGCCGGGACGAGGCCTGGGCCAAGGCCAATCCGGAGCTCTACGAACAGCTCGTGCAGATGAGCGCGGCGGATCCCTTCGCCGGCGAACCGGGCCGGGAACGCGGCGCCTGGCGCCAGCTCGAGGCCCGCTCGCACCACGACACCTGGGAGCGCCTGCCCCAGGTCCAGGTCCCGACCCTGATCGCGGCGGGCCGCTATGACGGCGTCGCCCTGCCGGAGACCCAGCTGAACCTGGCCATGCAGATCCCTGGCTCGACCCTGCGCTTCTTCAAGGGCGGGCACCTGTTCATGATCCAGGACCGCACGGCGGTCCCGGCGATGATCGATTTCCTCGCTGGAAAAGCCTAGCCGGCTTGATGCGCGCGGCGACCGGCCAGCAGGCCGGCGACGGCGGCGGCGACCTGGGTGACGTCATAGGGCTTGCGGATGATCGGGGCGTCGAAGCCGCCCGGCGCCCCTCCCGTGTCGCCATAGCCGGTGGCGAAGACGAAGGGCACGCCACGGGCGGCCAGCAGCTCGGCCACCGGGGTAACCGAGCGGCCGTTCAGGTTGGCGTCCAGCACGGCGGCGTCCACCGGCTGGTCCAGCAGGGCCATCGCCTCTTCCAACTCATAGGCCGGGCCGATCACCTCGGCGCCGGCGTCGGACAGGCCGGTCTCCAACTCCATGGCCAGCAGCACAGCGTCCTCGACGATCAGCACCCGGGCGCCGCGCAGGTCAGCGTCCTCGATATCGGTGACGATGGGCGCGGCGGCGCGGGCGGCGGGGGCGGCGGGGACGGTGTCGGGCCGTTCGACCACCGCCTGGTCGCCGGCGGACAGCACCAAGCGCACGCCTGAAGCGGGATACTCGATCCGCACCTCGCCGTTCAGCTCGCGGCCCGTGACCTGCTCGAGCAGCGTGGAGCCGAAGCCGAGCCGCTTGGGCGGCTGGACCGTGGGCCCGCCGCTCTCGGTCCAGGTCAGTTCGAACCCGTCGCCGGGCCGGCGATGCCAGCGGACATTGACCCGGCCGTGCTCGCTGGAGAGGGCGCCGAACTTCAGCGCGTTGGTGGCCAGTTCGTGCAGGGCCAGGGACAGGGCGTTGGCGGCCCGCGGGGTCAGGAACAGCTCCGGGCCTTCCCATCGGGTCTGGCCGGGCGCGATGCCGCCCAGCTCGGCGGCCGCCAGGTGGGCGATGGCCGCGCCGCGCCAGCGGGCCGCGGTGAGCAGCTCGTTGGCCGAGGCCATGGACTTCAGCCGGCCGGCGAATGTGCTGAGGAAGCTCTCCAGCGAGGTGGTGCGCTTGGCCGTCTGTTGGGCCAGGGTCTGGACGGCGGCGAGCACGTTCTTCACCCGGTGGTCCAGCTCGGCCATCAGGGTCTGGCGCTGGTCTTCCTCGGCCTTGCGCTGGGTGATGTCCTGGATGACGCCGCAGATCGCCTGGGGCTTGCCGCCCTCGTCGCGCACCACGTCGCCGCTGGAGCGGAGCCACAGGTCCGGCCGGCCGGGCTCGCCCGCAAGCCGGAACTCGGCCTCGTAGCGGCCTTCGGCCCGCAAGCTTTCCTCGACCGCGGCGCGCACCGCCGCGCGGTCCTCAAGGTGCACGAAGCTGTAGATCGCATCCCCGCCGCCGCCCTTCAGGGCGCCCGCGGGCAGGCCGGTGATCGCGGCCATCCGCTCACTGACCCGCAGCAGATCCTGTTCGATATCCCATTCGAATTCGCCCAGGCGCGCAGCATTCAGCGCGAGCTCGAGGCGCTTGGCTTCAAGGCTGTGATCCACGGCCGAGCTGGGCATGAGGCGAACATAGGCCCATGTTTGCGTCGAGGCGATAGGGGCTCACAGACACAAGTCGAAGAATATTCGCCTCGCGGGGCCAAGCTTTGCCACCTTTTGGGAACCAGCCTATTATATGAGGGTTGAGGCTGTGCTCCCCACACGGCCAGCAAGACCCCCTTGCTTCACGCTCCTGGAGATTCCAAATGCCCGCCAACGCCGTCGACAAGGCCGCCAACGAAGCCAAGGCCGCGGCCAGCTCGGTCGCCGAAGCCGCCACCCAGATCGCCGCCCAGGCGGAGAAGAGCTTCTCGGAAGCCGCCAAGCGCTTCGAGAAGGTCGTGTCGGAAGGCATGGAGCAGGTCCGCGCCCAGAGCCGCACCTATACTGACACCGCCGGCCAGCACCTGGACGAAGCCCAGCGCTACACCACCGAAAAAATCCGCGAACGGCCGCTGCTGGCGGCGGGCGCCGCCCTCGGCGTCGGCCTGCTGGTCGGCCTGCTGCTGTCCGGCGGCCGCAACCGTTGATCTTGAAGAAGATCATTCTCGGCGCCTGCGCCGTCTCTGCCCTTGCGGCGGCGGCGGCGGTGGGCGTCGTGGCGGCGGCCTTCGCGTTCTACGCGGCGCTGAAGCCGATGATCGGGCCTGCCTGGGCCTCGGCCTCAGTGTGCGCTGTAGCGGCCCTGCTGATCGCCCTGGGCGGTCTCGGGGCGGCGCTCGCCGCCAACCCGCCCCGCCGCAAGGCGCCGGCGGAGAAGGACCTGACAGCCAAGCTGATCGAGCTGGCCAAGGAAAAGCCCATCGTCGCGGCCAGCGCCATCCTGGCCGCCGGGGCTGTGGCGCTGAAGAATCCGAAGATCACCGCCGCCATCGTCGGCGCCTTCATGGCCTCCAAGGCCAACGCGCCGAAGAAATAGCCGAACCAGAAGGGCCTGAACCAAAAGGGCCTGGCCGGGTTTCCAAATGAGCGCACCTTCGCGCCCAACCGGAGACCCGGCATGTTCCAGCTTCCCGACCTGCCCTACGACCACGCCGCGCTCGAGCCTGTGATCTCGCGCGCGACCATGCACCTGCACCACGACAAGCACCACAAGGCCTATGTGGACACGCTGAACGGCCTGCTGGCCAAGGACGGTGGGTCGCCGCGCAGCCTTGAGGCGCTGATCGGCCAGGTGCGGGACGAGGCGGCGCATCGCAAGCTGTTCAACAACGCGGGTCAGGCCTGGAACCACGCCTTCTTCTGGGAGGCCATGACCCCGCGCGGACAGCCGCCGCAGGTCGCCCTGGCCCAGGCGATCACCGCGGCTTTCGGAGACCTGGCGAGCCTCAAGGCCCAATTCGTGGAGGCCGGCGCGACCCATTTCGGCTCCGGCTGGGTCTGGCTCGCGGCCAACGCCGAGGGACTCATTGTCAACACCACCCACGACGGCGAGACCCTGGCCGCGCGAGAGGGCGTCACCCCGCTGCTGGTCTGCGACCTGTGGGAGCACGCCTACTATCTGGACCACCAGAACAACCGGAAGGGGTTCCTGGAGACCTGGTTCGACGCCCTGCCCAACTGGAGCTTCGCGGCCGCCCAGCTGGCGGCGGCGCAGGGCTCCGGCCAGGCCTGGCGTTATCCGGAACCCCAGGATGACGGAACGGGCGAGAAGCGTGAGCGTTCTGTCTAGGTCACCAATTCCCTAGGAGAGCCAACATGTTGAGCTGGGCCCTGACCTTCCTTGTGGTCGCCCTCATCGCCGGACTTCTGGGCTTCACCGGTATCGCGGGCGCCGCGATCGGGGTCGCCAAGATCCTGTTCTTCGTCTTCCTCGTGCTGTTCGCGGTCAGCCTGATCTCGCACATGATGCGAGGCCGGGCGGTCTAGCCCCGCAACCGCACCAAGACTGAGCACGCCTCCGGGAGCGATCCCGGAGGCGTCTTCATGTCCGGCTGCGGGTGTGGCCCCAGGTGCGAAAGGGCTCGAACCGCGTCCCGGTCCAGCCCAGGGCGGACACCCGGATCTCGACCTCGTCGATCTCGATCAGATTGAAGCTGGCGGGCACGCCGCGCTCGCGCACCGACAGGGTGCCGGCTCCGACCGCGGCCATGCGTCCCTGCGGAAAGGGCAGCAGGAACGGGGCGTGGACGTGGCCGGACAGCACCAACGCCACCCCAACCCGGGCCAGGCGCGCGGCGGCGGCGGCACCGCCCCAGACGCGGCCGGTCATGGGCGCGCCGGCCATCTCGATCAGCGGATGGTGGACCACCAGGATGCGGGTCCAGTCGGCCGGGGCCTTGGCGAACCAGGCCAGGGCGGCGTCGACCTGGCGCGCCGAGATCTGACCCTTGGACCAGTTGGCGCGGGGCTGGACCCCACGGGCGGTGTTGAGGCCATAGACGGCCAGGCCCCGGCCCAGCCACTGCACCGCCTCGGCGGGTCCGATGGCCGCCTCATAGCGCGCGAAGGGGCTGAACAGGCGCTGGACCCAGGCCAGGTAAGGCGCGTCGTGATTGCCCGGCGTCACCAGGCGGGGTTCAGGCAGGCGGCTGAGCCAGGCCGCGGCGGCGGCGAACTCGGGCCGTTCGCCGAACCGGGTCAGGTCGCCGGAGACGATGGTCAGGTCGGGCGGATCGGCGGCGAGCCACGCCGTGGCCGCCTCCACCGCCGCGGCGTTCTCGTCCCCGAAATGGATGTCGGAGAGGTGGGCGATGCGGATCATGCCGGCGCCAGCACCTGCACGACGCTCGGCCGCCAGCGGATGATGGCCCTGGGGGCCAGGCGCACCGGCTCCCCATCCAGCAGGGCGGGCAGATCCCGCGCGCCCCAGACCGCCGCCGCCTGGCAGCGCGCGGTGCGCACCGCCGGGTCCCTACGCCAGTCGCCGGTGAGGGCGTTGACGCCCAGGCGGAAGGCCTCGGCCGCGCCCTTGGGGTCCAGGGCGGCGGCCTCGAGAGCCTGCTCGTCGTCGGAGAGGGCGCGCGAAATCGGCGGACAGAGAAAGGCGAGAGCCTCGGCCTTACCGGGGGGATCAGCATCCAGGCGGTAGCGCAGCCGGCCGCTGAAGGCCCGCGCCCAGGCCCGCCGCGCCCGGCCGAAGGCCAGGTCCAGCCGGCCTTTGCGTACGGCCTCGCGAGCCGGGGCCCACAGCGCGGGGGAGCCGAGGATCGCCGCCACCAGGAATAGCCGGCCATCAACCTCGCCGCCGCCCAGCATGCGCCGCTGGCCAGCGGTGAGCACCGCCTCCAGCGCCTGGGGCCAGGCCAGGTCGCCATAGATCGCCTGGGGCAGCATGTTCATGGTCCCGCCCGGCAAGGGCGCCAGCAGCGGGCCGTCAGCCCCGCAGGCTTCCGCCGCAGCCCGCGCCGTGCCGTCGCCGGCCAGGATGGCCAGGAGGTCCGGGCCCGCGTCGACGGCGCGCTTGAGGAGATCGGGCAAGGCGCCGTCCTCCGGCGTCCAGACACGGCCTTGCAGGCCGTGCTCGGCCAGGATCCGACGGGCCAGGTCCGGTGCGTCAGAGCCGACGCTGCCCGAGGCGGTGTTGGCGATCAGTTCGACATGACGAAGGCGTGGCGGGCTCAGGACGCGGGCTCGGCTTTCGGGGCCTCGGTCAGGCCACGCAAAGCGGCCCCGGCGTCACCGGCTGCGTCGCGGACGGTGGGCTCGGCCCGGTCGGCCGCCGCCGCCAGACCCTGGTCGACCACGTCGCCGCTGCGCTCGAAGGAGCCTTCCGTGATGGCGAAGCCCAGGACGACGGCTCCCAGGGCCGCTGCGGCGATGGTCAGGGTCATCAGGACGGGATGGCGCTTGCGGGCGGCCCGCTCGTCCCGGCGCCCACGCTCATAGGCGGCGCGAACCTCGCGGTCGAGATCGACAGGCGGGGTGGAGAAGCGGGGACCGGCGGCCGCCGTCCGGTGACGGTTCCAGAACATGAGAGCCTCTGTGCGTCGTTGGCGTGGTGAAGGTGCAACGGCGCAGCCTGCCCCCGGTTCCATGCGGGAACCGCGGGCGCCGGGGGGCGTTCATGCTCAAGGTTGGAGGGCTAAGCCATGCGCGTCTGGATGAACCTGTCTCTGGTGGCGGCCCTGGCCGGGCTCAGCGCCTGCGCCCGGCTTCCCCATCCTCGCGCCGAGGTCTGTCCCGACATCCGCTTCCAGATCTATTTCGAGCCGGACTCCGCGACCCTGACCGACGAGGGCCTGGCCGTGGTCTCGACCGCCGCGGCCGGCGCCCGCAGCTGCCGGGTTGATGGCGTACAGGTCCTGGGCCTGGCCGACGCGGCCGGATCGCCCCAGGCCAACCTGGCCCTGTCGCAGGCCCGCGCCGCCGCGGTCAGCCGCGCCCTGGCGGCCAACGGCCTGCCTGCCGCGCGCTTCGACGAGGTCGCCGCCGGCCAGGCGGGAGCCGTCACGCCCTCGGGCGACCTGCGCCCGCTGCGGCGCCGGGTCGACGTCACCCTCTCGCTTTCGCCGCCTCGCTGAGGCGACGGAAGAAGAGGGCGGACCGGGGTCCGCCCAGTTGTGTCATCGAGAAAAAGGGGGGTGCGGAGGCGGCAGACCGGCGTGTGCGCCGGTCACAAGTCGGGGGGGGCGTCGCCGCCTCCGCAAGACAAGAACGATCACGCTGCGGGAGCGTTACCGCGTCCGGCGAAAAAAGTTCGGAAAATTTTAGAGGTCTAGTTCTGGTCGAGCTCGACGGTCGGCATGGCCTCGAACTCGGCTTTGGTGAGCGGGGTCGAGAACCCTTCTCCATCCGCGATCAGGCCGGCGACCGCCAGGCTGCGCAGCCCGGCGGTGGGACGGCCCGCAGGCCGCACCAGGACCTGGGCGGGCCGGCCATTGGCGCCCAGAACCACCTTGTCGATCTGGCCCAGCACGGCGCCCTTGGCGTCGCGAACCGTGCGGCCCTCATAGGTCTGGGCCACCGCCGCGCCGGCCGCAGGCGGCTGGGCGAAGGCCGGCGCGCTCAGCGCAAGGGCCGCGGCGAGGACGAGGATGGCAGGCTTCATGGTCATGGCCCTTTAGATGGGCGCTCCCGGGTGACAGCGCAAAGTCTTAATCGGCGACTATGGCGCGAGCGCGGCGGAACGCTGGCGCTTGGCGATGCGTTTCAGGGATGCGGGCGAGGGGCTCGCCAGTCCACCCAGGAGCCATCCATGACGCCGTCCTTCGATGCCGCCTATGGCGCCGGGCTCGGGGCGAGCCGCAGCCCGCGCCGCCGCCGGGCCGCCGCCATCATCGCCCTGCTGTCCATCGCCGCCGCCGGCGCCCTGATCGGCCGGCTCAGTCACGAGATCGACGCCCCGCAGAGGGTGACCGGCGGGCCGTTCGCCTATTTCCCCGGTTGATCCGCAAGGGTCGCAGTTTCAGGAGGCCTCTACCGATGCCGACCTACATGAAGTTTCCCGCCCGCATCGTCAGCGCGACCCGCGCCCGCCAGGGCCGCATGGGACGTCATATCCTCTGGGTGCTGCTGGTTTCGACCGCCCTGGCGGGCCTGGCCCTTTTCGGGGCCTGGAGCCTGCAGGCGCCGCAGTGGGCGGACACCCACGATAGCAAACGGGCGCCGGCCGCCCAGCAGGTCGGTCGCTGACGCAGGTTTTCCGGGCGGGGCCGTCGCGGTCAGACCACCGACTGGCCCCGCACCGCGCGGATTACGAAGGTCGCCACCAGCACGACCAGGAACAGGGCGAACAGCACCTTGGCCACCGAGGCCGCGACCCCGGCCAGGCCCACAAACCCCAGGATGCCCGCCAGGACGGCGAGGATGGCGAAGGTGATGGACCAGCCGAGCATGCGGCGTCTCCTGATCTGACCAGACGCGCGCTTAGGCGGCGCGGCGAGTGTTGCGGGGGTGGAAGAACAGGGCCTGCCCGATCGCCGCCTTCACCGTCTCCGGCTGGAAGGGCTTGGTGATCAGGAAGGTGGGCTCGGGCCGCTCGCCCGTGAGCAGGCGCTCCGGGAAGGCGGTGATGAAGATCACCGGCACGTCGTTTCGGGCCAGGATGTCCTTGACCGCGTCGATGCCCGACGAGCCGTCGGCCAGCTGGATATCGGCCAGCACCAGGCCGGGCGTCTTGCGCGACACCGCATCCACCGCCTCGGTGCGGGTGGCGGCGATATCGACCACGGCATGGCCAAGCTCGGTCACCAGGGCCTCGATGTCGGCGGCGATCACCGGCTCGTCCTCGATGATCAGGACGTCGGTGGCCAGTTCGGCGTCGATCTCGGCCTGGGCGGCGGCGATCAGCTGCTCCACCTGGGCGAAATCCACATCGAGGATCTGGGCGGCCTCGGACGGGGTGAAGCCTTCCAGCGCGGTGAGCAGGAAGGCCTGGCGGGAGCGCGGCGCGATGCGCATCAGGCGGCGCCCGGCGTCCTCGACGCCCGAGCCGTCGTCGCCGCTGGCCTCAAGCCGCGCGCCGGTGGAGCACCAGATGGCGTGGAAGACCTGGTAGAGGGCCACGCGCGGGGTGAGGGACGCGTCCAGCGCCCGCTCCCCGGCCGCCAGGGCTTCGAGCGAGACGCGGACATATTGATCGCCGGTGGTCTGGTCCCCGGTGAGCGCGCGGGCGTAGCGGCGCACATAGGGCAGATGCGGCGCCAGGCGAGCAAGTAGACTCAAAGGAATTCCCCTCCCATTCGGACACGTCGCCACACCAGCGCGCGCGCTGGCAGGCTTCACCATGGACTGGAAACGTATGCCTGGGGAACCGGTTCCCGAGATTCGGCGTTTTTGCCGGACTACAATACAAATGACGGGAACCAGAGCCTTAAGCGGGGCGTTGATGCGCGACGAGGATGAACCGAGGGGGCCGCCTCCGCCAAGCCGGAGCGCCATGCGCATGATCGACGAACCGCACAGAGAGCCGTCCAAGCGCGGCCCCGCCGCCATCGACGAGGCCCGCCTGCGACAGCACGCCATCGGCGTGCGGCTGCGCCAGATGTTCGACGACGTGGTCAATGAGCCGGTCCCGGACGAATTCCTCGAAATCCTCCGCAAGCACGACCAGAAGCCCTCGGGGACCGAGTGATGACGGCGGCCGAGCGGAGCCCCGCCGAAGACCTGGCGTTCAAGCGCGAGCTGGTCGGGCTGATCCCGCACCTGCGGGCCTTTGCGCGCACCCTGACCGGAGATCCCACCAGCGCCGACGACCTGGCGCAGGACGCAATGATGAAGGCCTGGGACGCCCGCGCGAGCTACCAGATGGGCACCAACATGAAGGCCTGGACCTTCATGATCCTGCGCAACCAGTTCTATTCCGAGAAACGCCGGTCCTGGCGTCAGACCCAGCTCGACCAGGAAGCCGCCGAGCGGACCCTGGTGGCGGTGGATGATCCCGAGGCTCCCGTGGCCCTGGACGAGCTTCGCCAGAGCCTGGGCATGCTGCCGCCGGAACAGCGCGAAGCCCTGATCCTGGTGGGCGCCGGGGGGTTCGCCTACGAAGAGGCCGCCGAGATCTGCGGCTGCGCGGTGGGGACAGTGAAGAGCCGAGTGAGCCGGGCCAGGCGCGCCCTGCACGCTATCCTTGAGGACGGGTCCTATGAGCGCGACGGCGCGCCGGCGGGGGATGCGATGCAGGCGATTCTCGCCGACGCGGAGCGCCTCAGTACGATCCGTTAGGCCAGCCCCTTGATCCAGCCGCCCTGGGGCTCGCTCTCCACCATCCGCGTCCGCCTGACCGCCGCCCTGGCCGCCGCCCTGCTGCCGGTGCTGATCCTGGGCGCGATCCAGTCCACCCTCGCCTTCCAGCGCGAAGGCCAGGTGCGACGCGCCAGCCTGGCGGCCGCCGCCGAGCGCAGCGCGGCCACGGCCCGGGCGCGGATGGAAGCTGCCGACATCCTGCTGCAGACCCTGGCGCCGGGCTCCATCGGCTTCCAGTGCGCCCAGCGCCTGGCCCAGGTCACCGCCCGCATTCCCGGCTACGCCAACCTGATCCGCTTCGACAGCCGCGGCCGGGTGGCCTGCGCCGCCGCCGACGTGCCGATGGACCCCTACCGCGCCGCGCGGCCCTGGTTCCGCCGCATGGCCTCGGGCGAGAACCTGGTGGTCACCCGCGACGCCGGCGCGGCCTATGCCAGGTCCCCGGCCCTGCTGGCGGCGGTGCGGGCCGTGGGGCCGGACCGCCGCTTCGACGGCGGGCTGGTGGCGGTGATCAGCCTGGCCAGCCTGGCCCCGCAGCTGTCGGACCCGGCCCTGCCGGTGGACGCCGAGGTCGCCCTGGCCGATTCCGGCGGCCGCTATATCAACGCCACCCAGGCCGAGGCTTTCCCCGCCCTGCCCCGCAACTGGCGTGACCAGGTCAAGGCCAAGGGCTCCTATGTCTGGAACGGCCGCGACGAGCAGGGCCGGCGCCGGGTGTTCTCGGCCGCGCCCCTGGTGGGCGATGATCTCTATGTGGTGCTCTCGACGCGGACCCAGGACCTGTTCTCCTGGGCCTGGGTGAACCCGCTCTCGGGCCTGGCCTTCCCGCTGATGACCTTCGCCCTGTCCCTCTTGGCGGTGCTGGCGGCGACCGACCGGGTGGTGATCCGCTGGATCGCCTATCTGCAGCGGATCGCGGCGCTCTACGCCCGCGGCCGGCTCACCGTGCGCCCGGTCCAGGCCGAGCAGGCGCCGCTGGAGATCCGAGACCTGGCCGAGACCCTGGAGGACATGGCCGGCGCCATCGTCGCCCGCGACGGCGAGCTGCGCGAGAACCTGGCCCAGAAGGACGCGCTGATGCGCGAGATCCACCACCGGGTGAAGAACAACCTGCAGGTCATCACCAGCCTGCTCAACATGCAGCAGCGCGCCCTGGCCGACCCGGCCGCGCGGGCGGCCATGTCCGACACCCGCCAGCGGATCACCGCCCTGGCCCTGATCTACCGCGCCCTCTACCAGGG
>CAZXVO010000081.1:0-16626 GCA_964643835.1 uncultured Phenylobacterium sp.
ACGATGCGCAGCGCCAGGCCTTCGGCGATCGCGGTCTTGCCGACGCCGGGCTCGCCGATCAGCACCGGATTGTTCTTGGTGCGGCGCGACAGGACCTGGATGGTGCGGCGGATCTCCTCGTCGCGGCCGATCACGGGGTCGAGCTTGCCATCACGGGCGGCCTGGGTCAGGTCGCGGGCATAGCGCTTGAGCGCGTCATAGCCTTCCTCGGCCGAGGCGCTGTCGGCGGTCTTGCCCTTGCGCAGGGACTTGGCGGCCTCTTCCAGGGCCGCGGCGTTGGCGCCGGCGTCCTTGATGGCCTTGGCCGCGTCGCCGCCCTCCTTGGCGATGGCGATCAGCAGGCGCTCGGTGGTGACAAAGGCGTCGCCCGCGGCCTTGGCGCCGGCCTCGGCCTCGGCGAATACGCGGGCCGTCTCAGGCGCCATGTAGAGCTGGCCGGAGCCGCCCTCCACCTTGGGCCGCTTGGCGAGCAGGGCGTCGGCGGCCTGGTCGGCGGCGTCGGGGCGTCCGCCTGCGCTCTGGATCAGGGCGCGGCTGAGCCCGTCCTTTTCTTCCAGCAGCACCTTGAGCAGGTGCTCGGGCGCGAGCTGCTGGTGACGGCGGGCCAGAGCGAGGCTCTGGGCCGACTGGACGGCCTGTTTGGCGCGGTCGGAATAGACGTCGATATTCATGGTGTCCCCTGACTAGGCGGAATCGCCGGGGAAGCCTTGATCAAGCGCAACCCCTGCAGCCTCGATGTAGTGTGGCCGATGGGACACACAAGAGACCAGGACCGGATCTTTTGCGCCTCAGGACAGGCTGCGGACCACATCAGCCAGCAGGTGCGGGTCGATGGGCTTGGACAGGATCGGCGCCCCGCTGAACGATGCCGGCACCCCGTCGCGGCCATAGCCGGTGATCCACGCGAAGGGCATCCGCCGCTGGCCCAGGATAGTGGCGGCCTGGAACGAGGTCTGGCCGCCGCCCAGGTTCACGTCGAGCAGGGCGAAGTCCACGTCGCAGGTCTGGGCGAAATCGGCGGCCTGGGCGGCGTTGGAGGCCACCAGGGTCACCTCGCAGTCGAGCTCGGCCAGCAGATCCTGGATCAGCATGGCCACCATGGCCTCGTCTTCCACCACCAGAACCCTGCGCACGCTCATAGGGGCGCTCCGACCACTGTGCGGACCACGCAGACCAGGCCGTCGGTGCGGAAGTCCAGCCGCACCTCACCGGAGAGGTCCGAGGCCAGGGCCTCCATCATCCGCAGGCCAAAGCCGTGCTCCGCCGGCGCGGTGACCGCAGGTCCGCCCTGCTCCCGCCAGGTGAGGTTCAGGTCCTGGCCGGCGGTCGCCCCCGTCCAGCTGATTGTGACCCGCCCGCCGCCCGTCAGGGCGCCGAACTTGCCGGCGTTGGTGAACAGCTCATGGAGGATCAGGGCCAGGCCCACGGCGGGCTTGGGGGCCAGCCAGACCGGCGGCCCGGAACAGGTCGCCACCCCGCCGCCGCCGTGCGCCTCCACCGCCGCCGCGACGATATCGGTCACCGCCGCGCCCTCCCAGCTCTCGCGGGTCAGGATGTCGTGGGCGCCGGCCAGGGCGACCAGCCGCTTGTTCAAGGCCATGGCCGCCGCCCGCGGCGTCTCCGAATTGCGCAGGGTCTGCAGGGCGATGGCCTGGACGGTGGCCAGGGTGTTCTTCACACGATGGTTCAGCTCGTTGACCATCAATCGCTGCAGCTCGCGGACCCGGACATCCTCAGTCACGTCGCGCAGGATGCCGGTGAACAGCCGCTCGCCGTTCTGCCGCCACTCGGTCATCGACAGCTCCAGAGTGAAGGTCGAGCCGTTCTTGCGCACCCCGGCCACGGCCATGCCGGACCCCAGGATGCGGCGGACGCCGGTCTCACGCTCGCCAGTGGGCGATCGGACGTCGCGATAGGGCGGGGCCATGATGTCGCGGACGTTGCAGCCGTGCATCTCGTCGCCGCGATAGCCGAACAGGCGGGCCGCCGCCGGGTTGCAGGCTCGGATGACCCCGTCGTCGTCTATGACGACAATGGCCTCGATCGCGGTTTCGAAGATGGTGCGATAGAGGTTGGCCTCGCCGTTCAGGCCGAGATCGTCGTCGATCTCCGACACCGGCTCCAACCTCGCCTCCCGCGCGAATTCCCCATCCTGGGTCAACTGAATCCGAGATGGGGGACAGAGTAAAGCGCCACCGCGTCGGAGGGCGAGATTAGGCTCCATGATCTACCTTCAGTCGCAGGTCGGACCAGGGCGCGGCCAAGCTTGAGTTGAGCCCAGTCGGCTTGCCCCCGGGGCGCCCGCAGACCGCGCCGAATCGAGGCCCACGCCCGGTCCGCGAGCCCCGAACGAGGGGCGCGGGCTTCATGCCTATTGCCGGCCCATTTCCGCTTCGCCCAGGGCCTCGCCGTCCAGATCCTGCTCCGGGTCCATGGTCACCACCACCTGACGCAACTTGCCGGTAAAGCTGAACGGCGCGGCATAGTCGGCCACCGGGCTGCCCCGGTCGCGGCCGATGTCCAGGCCCGACCACGAGACGAAGGTGGTGAAGCCGAGCCTGGTCGCCACCTGGCCGGCCGGCTGGCCGTCCACCAGCAGGGTGAAGGTCCGCTCCGCCCCCTGCGCCACCGCCACGCCCAGCTTGTGCGGGCCAGGCGGGATCACCGCGTCGGAGGCCACCGCCACCTTGGCCCCGCCCACATTGATCACATGGTGCAGCCGCCCTTCGCGCAGGAACAGGCTGTAGCCGCAGGTGGCGTCGCCATGGGCCAGGATCACGCCCTCGGCCCCTTCCGGCGGGATCGTCAAGTCGGCCTCGATCCGGTAGCTGCGGCTGCGCACGTCCGGCGCCACGTCGGACGGCAGATGCCCCATGCCGCGATGGAAGACGAAGCGCTTGCGCGGGCCGTGATAGCGCTGGGCGTTGTCGGCGAAGCGCGGTCCGAACCGGTCGTCCAGGGGCAGGACCTTGGCCGCTTCAGCCTCCGCCCACCACGCCTCGACCAGGGCCTTCAGCCGCTGCGGCTCCCGGTCCGCCAGGTCGTCCGTCTCCGAGAAATCGGCGTCCAGGTGATAGAGTTCCCAGACATCATCCTCGAAGGACTTGCCCGGCGGATGGAAGGCCACGGCCTTCCAGCCGTCCTTCCACAGGCCCCGGTGGCCGAACATCTCGAAGTACTGCGCCCGGCTGCGGGCCGGCGCGCCCGCATCGGTCAGGCTGGCGGCGAAGCTTTCTCCCTCCAGGGCCATCTGCGGCACGCCCCAGACCTGCGCCGGCGGCTCAAGGCCCAGCAGGTCCAGCACTGTGGGGACGAAATCGCTGGCGTGGGCGAACTGGGTCCGAAGCTCGCCCCTGGCCGGCAGGCGCTTGGGCCAGGAGATCACCAGCGGGTCGCGGATGCCGCCGCCATGGGTGTTCTGCTTGTAGCGGCGTAGGGGCGTGTTGGACGCCATGGCCCAGCCCCAGGGGAAGTTCGAGTGGGTGTCCGGCCCGCCGATGTCGTCGATCCGGGCGATCTTCTCGGCCAGGGGTTCGGGCTTCATGTTGTAGGGGCCCATGGCGTTGATCATGCCCAGCGGCCCGCCTTCCTGGCTCGCCCCGTTATCGGACAGCACCAGGATCAGGGTGTCCTCGCGCAGGTTCGCCTGGTCGAGGAAGGCCACCAGCCGGGCCAGGTGCTGGTCGGCGTGGTCCAGCATGGCCGCGTAGGCGCTCTGCAGCCGGGTGAACAGCCGCTGTTCGTCGGGGCTGTGCTCGGCCCAGGCCTTCACCCCGTCATTGCGCGGCGGCAGGACGGTGTCTGAGGGCACGATCCCCATGGCCTTCTGCCGGGCCAGCCGCTGCTCGCGCTCCACGTCCCAGCCGTGGGCGAAGACCTCATCGTAGGACTTGATCAGCTCGGCCGGCGCCTGGTGCGGCGCATGGCAGGCGCCGAAGGCCAGCCAGGTCAGCCAGGGCGTGGCCGGCGCATCCGCCGTATGGGCGGCGATGTAGCGGATCGTCCGGTCCACCAGGGCGGCGGGCAGGTGATAGCCGGCCTCGAACCCGCCATCCGGCGGATCGATGGGCGTGTTGTCCCGCACCAATTCCGGCGCGTACTGGTCGGTCTCGGCGTCCATGAAGCCGTAGTAGCGGTCAAAGCCGCGCCCCAGCGGCCAGCCGTCGAACGGCCCGGTCGGCCCGGTCTCGGTCAGCGGCGTCGCATGCCACTTGCCCACCATGTAGCTGCGATAGCCGTGGGCCTTCAGCATCTCCGGCAGGGTCCCGGCTTCCCGCGCGATCTTGCCGCGATAGCCCGGATAGCCGCTGTCGAAATTGGCCAGGCACCCCATGCCCACCGAGTGGTGGTTGCGCCCGGTCAGCAGCGCCGCCCGCGTGGTCGAGCACATGGCCGTGGTGTGGAAGCCGGTATAGCGCAGCCCCTGCCCCGCCAGAGCATCGATGGTCGGCGTGCGGATCGGCGAGCCATAGCAGCCAAAGTCCGAGAACCCGACGTCGTCGAACAGCACCACCAGGATGTTCGGCGCGCCCTTGGGCGGCGTCACCGGATCCGGCCACCAGGGTTGGGAGTCCGCCAAGGTCCGCCCGATCTTCGCCGCCATGGCTCACTCCCGTCCCGCACAAGTTATTGGCACGCAAACTGCCAGTTAGGCGACGGGTCTGGCTAGGGGTCAGTTGGGCGGATTGTGCTTTTCGAGGAAGCCCACCACGGCCGACAGCATCTGTTGGCGCGTCGCCCCCCGCGACATCCAGTGATCCTCGCCCTCCAGGGTCACCAGCTCGGACGATTTGCCCGCGCCCCTCAGCGCCTTGTCCATGCTCAGGGACTGTTCGTAGGGCACGACGGTGTCGTCCTTGCCGTGCACCATCAGGATTGGCCCCTTCACCGCCGCCAGGTGAGCGATGGGGGAAATCTCCAGGGCCTTGGTGTCGTTCTGCTTCTCCAGCCCCATGAACCGGGTCCACCAGCGCAGCGACCCCAGGCCCTTCTCGGAGTGAGAGAAGGCCAGGAAGGCCTTGATGTCGCCGATGCCGGAGACCGCCGCCGCGCAGCGGTAGACGCCGCTGTCCAGGGTCATGCCCGCCAGGGCCGCATAGCCGCCATAGCTGGCGCCGGTGATGCACACGCGCTTGGGATCGATGCTCCCGCGCTGGGCCAGGAACCGGACGCCATCCGACAGGTCGGTCTGCATCTTGCGGCCCCACTCGCCGAAGCCGGCCTGGATCATCTCCCACCCCTCGCCGTCGGAGCCGCGATAATTGACCCGCAGCACCGCATAGCCCCGGCTGGCCAGGGCCTGAGACCACCAGTCGAAGCCGACGGTCTCAGCCACCGCAGGCCCGCCATGTGGCAGGACGATCAGCGGCAGGTTCTTGGCCTCACGGCCCTTGGGCGTGGTCAGGAAGGCGCTCAGTTCCAGCCCGTCAGCCGCCTTGTAGGTGAACCGCTCGACGGGCGAGATATCGGCGGACTTCAGCCCCGGATACTCATCGCCCAGCCAGGTCGCCGACTTCCGGCTCAGGTCCACCAGGGCGTAGGCCGGCCCGGTGGTCGCGGAGTCCACCAGGACCACAAGCCGGCGGTGGTCGGCGCTCCAGCTCACCAGCTGGGTGGAGTCCCCCGGATAAGCGGACGTGACCGCCTTCCAGATCCTGGCGTCCAGGGGATCGAAGAAGCTGTAGGTCGGCCCCGCCTCCGACTGCCTCGAGAAGCCGATCAGGCGGTGAGTGCCCGGATCGAAGATCGGGGTCGCGCCATTGGCGTCCGCCAGCGGCTCCCCCCAGGTCCCGGTGACGGGATCAACCTCGCGATAGACCAGCTCGCCCTCGACCAGCTCGGACATCAGGACCGAGGCGCCATCCCGGCCAAGCCCCGCGATCCCGGGACGTTCCTGCAGGCTGACAAGGCTGCGCGAGACAATCCACTTGCCGCCCGAGCGGGTGCGAAGCTGCCATTTGCCGGACTTGGGGTCGTACTCGCTCTCGGCCAGGGGCGCACCGGCTGAGTCCACCAGCCAGTCCGTGGTGTCCTTGAAGCCCGCATCGACGACGCGGGTCGTGCCACGCTCCAGGTTCAACTGAACCAGGCCCCAGCGCATGCTCTGGTCCGCATAGATCGGCCCGGACAGCAGGACCGTGGTCTTGTCCCCCGTAGTGCGCAGCATCGGGGTGTCGAAGGCCTGCAAGAGCACCGTCTCGTCGCGCATCTGCTGCTTGAGGGTGCGGCTTTCCAGGTCGTAGGCGAACAGCTGGCCGAACTCGCCCTGGCTGGTGACGATGTTGCGCTTGTCCGTGGTCACCGTGGTGGTGATCAGCAGGGTCCCGCCATCGGCCCAGGCGACATCGCGGACCTTCACGTCGCCGGTGTCCATCACATAGGTGGCCCCGTCACTGAGGCTGCGGATGGCGATCTTACGCTGGTCGCCGTTGGTGACCGTCACCGCCACGTGGCCGCCATCAGGGGCCATCGCCACATCCTCGATGGCCGGCAGGCGACCATAGGCTTCGAGCGGCGCGGCTTCGGCGCGCGCGGACAAGGCGCCTGCGACGACCAGCGCCGCAGCGAACTTGATGACAGATTTCACGGCAGTCCCCCAACTTCAGCGTGGGTAGACTGCCGCGCAACTTTGGATCGATCAACCCGAAGTCGTCAAACGCCGGGCTACTTCTGGGTCGCGTAGAGCTTGACCACCTCGTAGAGGAAGTCGCGGCCTTCATAGAGCGAGCGGACGCGGATGCGTTCGTTCAGGCCATGCGTGCCGCCGCCGTCCGGGTCGCCGAACATGCCCGACAGGCCATAGGTCGGCACGCCCGCGGCGTTGGTGAAGCGGCCGTCGGTGGCGCCGGTGGACATGGCGGGGACCAGGGGCACGCCCGGCCACATCTTGGCGGCGACCTTCTCGGCCGGACCGAGGATGGCCTTGGTCAAGGCCGGAGGCGGGGTCACCGGGCTGGGCTTGCCCACCAGGGTCACCTTCACCGCGGGGTCGGCGAACACGCCTTCCAGTTCGGCGCGGATGGCCTGGATGTCCTCGCCGGGCAGGATGCGGCAGTTGACGTTGGCCTCGGCGTGCTGCGGCAGGGCGTTGGGGGCGTGACCGGCGTTCAGCATGGTGGCAACGCAGGTGGTGCGCATCATCGAGTTGCGGCTGGGATCGCGGGCCACGATGGCCGCCGCCGCCGCGTTGGCCGGGTCCTTCGCCAGCGTGGTCATGGCCGCCCCGGCCTCGCCGCCCTCGATGGGGCCCATGCGCTCGAAGTGGAAGCGGGTGGCCTGGTTGATCTTGATCGGGAAGTCATAGGCGCCCAGCCGGCTGAGCGCCCCGGCCAGGTGATAGATGGCGTTGTCCTTCACCGGCCGCGAGGAGTGGCCGCCCGGATTGGTCACGGTCAGCACATAGTCCTGATAGACCTTCTCGCCGGCCTGAATGCCCAGGAAGACCCGCTCGCCCTTGGCGTCCAGCCGCCCGCCCGCACCCTCGTTCAGGGCGAACTCGGCCTTCATCACCTCCGGCCGGTTGGCCAGCAGCCACTCGACCCCGTTGAAGCTGTCCGGGCTTTCCTCGCCGCAGGTCAGCGCCAGGCGCAGGCCGCGCCGGGGTTTGAAGCCTTCCTTCTTGTAGCGGATCATGTTGTCGGTGAAGGACGCCGCCATGGCTTTGTCGTCGCTGGCGCCGCGGGCGTAGAAGTAGCCGCCCTCCTCCACCAGGGTGAAGGGATCGCGCACCCAGTCCGACCGCTTGGCCTCGACCACGTCGATGTGGGCCAGCAGCATGACCGGCTTCAACTTGGCGTCGGTCCCCGGCAGATCAGCTATAAGGGCGCCCCAGCGGGCGTCCTGCGGCGGCACGATCACCTGGACGTCCTTGTCCCCATAGCCCGCCGCCTTTAGCCGCGTGGCCATCTTCTCGGCGGCCGCCGTACAGCTGCCCACCGACAGGGTGGTGTTGGTCTCGATCAGCTCCTTGTAGAGCTCCCGAAACGCCAGCTGGTCCGGCCGCGGCGCCGCCTGGGCGCTGGCGGAGGTGGCGAAGGCGGCCACCGACAGGGCGGCGACAGCGGCGGCGGTGAAGCGGATCATGGCAGGCCCCGAGGTAACAACAGCGGGCGGGACCGTATGACCCGGCGACAGGCCCGGCAACCGAAGTCGGCATGACGCCGTTCGCTTGACCGCCAACGCCCCGAAACCGCTCATCCCGGCGAATGCCGGGATCCAGGTGAAGCCCCGCGGCGCATCCGGGCCAGCGCAAGCTCGGATGACCTAGCGTTCTACGATCTGGGCCCCGGCATTCGCCGGGGTGAGCGGGAAAGCTAGTTCACCTTCTTCGCCGCCTTGGCCGGGTCTGGCGGCAGGGGCGCGACGGGCACGCCGTCGTCGACGAGCTTGCGGATCTCCTGGGGCGAGGCTTCGCCATAGATGCCGCGGTCTTCGGACTTGCCCTCGTGGATGGCGCGGGCCTCGCGGGCGAAGGTGTCGCCCACATAGTCGAAGTTTTCTTCCACGTGCCGGCGGACCTGGCCCAAGGCCTCCATCATCATCTGCCGGGCCTGGGGCGGCAGGTCGGGCGTCGTGCGCTTGGTCCCGGCGACGGCGGGAGCCATGATCTGCTTGGACACCGCCTTGGTGGCGCAGACCGGGCATTCCAGCAGGCCGCGGGCCTGCTGGTCGTCATAGTCGGACGACGAGCCGAACCAGCCCTCGAACTCATGCCCGTGCTCGCAGGCGAGCGCGTACTTGATCATCAGAGGGCCCCAGGCTCCGAGAACGGCCGCGCGTTCTTCAGGTTGGGGATGGCGGCGCGGGCCTTGGCCGAGGCCGCCGGGTCAATGTCCACCACCAGCACGCCCGGCTCGTCATGGGCCAGTTCGCCCAGCACCTCGCCCCAAGGGCCGATGGCGAGGGTGTGGCCCCAGGTGCCGCGCCGGTCCTCGTGGAAGCCGCCTTGCGCCGGAGCGAGCACGAAGCTGCCGGTCTCGATGGCCCGGGCCCGCAACAGCACCTCCCAGTGCGCCTCGCCCGTGGGCCGGGTGAAGGCCGCCGGCGACAGGATCACCTCCGCGCCCGCCAGAGCCAGCGTCCGGTAAAGCGCCGGGAAGCGCATGTCGTAGCAGATGGTCAGGCCGAGCTTCAGGTCATCGACCGTGGCCGTCACCGCCCGGTCGCCGGGTTCGTAGGTCGCGCTCTCCCGCGCCGTCTCGCCATTGGGCAGGTCGACGTCGAACATGTGCAGCTTGTCGTAGGTGGCGACGATCTCGCCCGACGGCGCGATCAGGGCGGCGCGGTTGGCGGCCTTGCCGTCCTCGCGCTTCACCAGGGCCGAGCCCACCAGGATGGTGACGCCCAACTCGATGGCCAAGGCCTGCAGGCCCTTCACCACCGGGTCATCGGCCAGCAGGGTCAGCTGTGGCAGCAGCTGCTCCCGGTCCTTCTGCAGGATGTTGGTCCCCTCGGGCGTGGCGATGAACCGCGCGCCCTGGGCGGCGGCCTCGCGCACCAGCGGCGCGACATGGTCAAGGGCGGCGGCATGGCGCGCCGGGGTGCGGGTCTGGATCAGTCCGACACGGTAGGTCATGGCTCCCCTAGATGCGCGTCAGGACGAGCTTTGCAAGAGGCTGTTGGCTGGACCGCCATGGCCCACGCCGAAGGCGAGGCCCCAATTCACCACGAAGGGCACAAAGGGCACGAAGGGATCAGAGCCAGCCGCAAGCGCCAGAACCTTTGTGACGGCGCGCAAAGCGCGCCTTCGTGCCCTTCGTGGTTTTCTTGGACGGTCTCAGCCGTCGGGCTTACGCAGCCAGCAGCGGGTCCAGCTCGCCGCGGGCCTCCAGGGCCATCATGTCGTCGCAGCCGCCGATGTGCTGCTCGCCGATGAAGATCTGCGGGAAGGTCGCCCGCCCGCCGGCGCGCTGCATCATTTCCTGCTTCTTGGCCGGATCGAACGCCGCCTCGATCTCGTCGAAGGCGACGCCCTTCTTCTCCAGCAGCGAGACCGCGCGGATGCAGTAGGGGCAGAAGGGCTTGGTGTAGATGGTGACCTTGCTCATGGCCTTCTAAACGCTGTTGTCCTCGAACGGATTATATGGGGCGGTTCGCCGCCTCTTTCACCCTCGCAATGACGGCCACGTCGACGCAGGCCGCGCCCGCGGCCTTCAAGGCCCGCGCACAGCCTTCCAATGTGGCGCCCGTGGTCATCACGTCATCGATCAGCAGGATGCGCTTGCCCGCCACATGTTTTCCTTGCGAGGCGGGCACGGCGAAGGCCGCCGCCATATTGCGCCTGCGCCCGCCGCCGGACTTGCCCCCTTGGGTCTCCGTCGCCCGCACCCGGCGCAGCGCATCGGCCAGATAAGGCTTGTCCCACAGCCGGGCCAGGGGCCGCGCCACCTCCGCCGACTGGTTGAACCGGCGCCGCAGAAGGCGGGTGGGATGCAGGGGCACCGGCGCAATCGCATCGGCGTCGGCCAGCAGATCCCGCGCCGCCCGGCTCAGCCAGCGCGCGAACATCGGCGCCAGGTCCGTGCGGTCGGCATGCTTCAACTGCAGGATCGGCCCGCGCGAGGCGTCATCGTACAGGCACGCCGCGCGCGCCCGATCAAACGCCCGGGGCCTGGCCAGACACGCCGCGCACCGCACGCCGGGGCCCAGGCTGAACTCAAAGGGGACGCCGCAGCCGTCACAGACCGGATCGTCAAGGAAGGTGATGCGGCTCCAGGCTTCAGCGCTGAAGCCTGGGGTCTGCGGGCGGGGCGCATTGCGGTCCTCGTCCAGGGCCTGGGGCGGAAAGACCAGGTCGAGGCCGGCGCGGATTGCGGATTTCAGGGAGGGTCCCGGTTCCCACAGGCCCCGCGACACGCCATCTTGCGGGTTCATGTCGACGTCCCTCACCCCCCGCATCTTCGACCGCGCCCTGTTGCGCGCCCGGCTGGACCGCGCCGCGCCGACCTATGGCCAGGCTGATTTCCTCAAGCGGCGCGCCGCCGAGGACATCGTCATGCGGCTGGAGACGATCATCCGCGACTTTCCGGCGGCTGTCGATCTGGGGGCCAGGAACGGCGCCTTCGCCCGCGCCCTGGCTGAGAGCGACGCAGCATCACGCGTGGGCCTGCTGGTCGAGACCGATATCTCGCAGGCCATGCTGGCCGGCCGGACAGGCGCCCGCGTCGCCGCAGACGAGGAGGCCCTGCCCTTCGCCTTTGCGAGCCTCGACCTGGTGGTCTCCAGCCTCGCCCTGCACTGGACCAATGACGTGGTCGGCGCCCTGATCCAGGTGCGCCGGGCGCTGAAGCCCGACGGCCTGTTCATCGGCGCCCTGTTCGGCGGCGCCACCCTGACCGAGCTGCGCCAGGTCATGCTCGACGCCGAGGTGGAGCTGACCGGCGGCGCGGGCCCCCGCGTCTCGCCCTTCGCCGATCCCAATGACGCCGCGAGCCTCCTGCAGCGGGCCGGCTTCGCCCTGCCGGTGGCCGATGTCGACCGGGTGACCGTGCGCTACGACCACCCCTTGAAGCTGATCGCCGACCTGCGCGCCATGGGCGAGACCAGCGTGCTGGCCGAACGCCACCCACGGCCGCTCACCCGCGCCGTGCTCGGCCGCGCCTTCGAGCTCTATTTCGAGCGCTTCGCCGACGCGGGCGGCCGCATCCCCGCGACTTTCGAGATCCTCACCCTCACCGGCTGGACCCCCTCCTCCATCCAGCAGCAGCCCCTCAAGCCCGGCTCGGCCAAGATGCGCCTGGCCGACGCCCTGAAGACGGTGGAACACCCGCTGCCGCGGGACGAGGGCTGAATGGCCAAGGTGGCGGTCCGTCTTGTCGCTGGCCTGGATGACCACTCGACCTTCCCCGACGTCGTGCGCGACGCCGGGTTGGACCAGCGTTTCGGCGTCATCCAGGACACCCATGTCCCTGACTCGCCGGACATGGTGTTCGATGAGGCGCTCTGGCAGGCGCTGGTCGAGTTTGTCGGGACCTGGGCGCCGGACGGCGTCCTGACCGCTTGTCCGTCCTTGGATCGCATGAAGGAACAGGCCTGGGACACGTTCCAGTCTGCCTGGCTGCTGCGGCCGCCGGAGGACCGCGATCCACCCGACGCCGTGTTCCTGCGCAGGGCGGACAAGCTGGTGCTCGGCCTGATCACCGACCCCTGGTACGCCATCGGAGGCCCGCCCCTCTACCACGACAGCTATGCCTACTCGCTCTTCTCAAGCGCGGATCTGGGGCCGCAGGTACAAGCGCATTTGAGGCAGGCCAACCTCGGCGGCCAATGGGCGCTGTCGGAGGAGGTCGTGCAGGTCTCACGGGTTCGACCGGGCGCGCAAGAACGGCTGCAGAAGGCCTTCAGTCTCGATTGGCTGAAGCCGCGTCCCAAGGCCTGAGTTCTCCAGCCCAGGTCGTCATGGCCGGGCTTGTCCCGGCCACCCATACGCACCTGATCCTCAGGCATGACCCGCGGCGGTCCGACCCGCGTAGATCCAGCCAACACGGAGTTCATGGGTGGCCGGGACAAGCCCGGCCATGACGAGTTGATGGGCGCCCCAGCTTGCGAAGGCGGCGCAAGCAATCCAAGCTTGAACCATGCAGAGCGGCCCTACGCCACAATGGACAATCCGGCGCGTGACGAAGCTTGCCCTGCTGGCGGATGCTATCGTCGCGCCGCTCGCCGCCCTGTGGATCTTCGCCATCGTCGCCCCCCATTCCGCATGGGGGTTCCTGCTCCTGAGCATCTGTACGGCGCACCTAGCCGCCCTGGCCGCGTTGCTGGCCTGCCCCCGCTGCAAGCACCCCACATTCCTGGAGGTCTCCGTGGGCAGACCGCGGCTAAGATGGCGTCCCGACAATTGCGCTCGCTGCGGATTGAGCTTCACCGACCGGGCGTTCAACACGCCAGAGAATGCCGGCCTGCGCGCGGAATGGGTTGAGAACTACCGACCAGCCCATCCGCCGCCCTACCCGCCGATCCCTTGGCGGCGTCGGATCGTCGCCCTTGGACCGGGAGCACTCTGTATCGCTGCAAGCGCCGTCGTGGTTCACGCGACCGCCGCTTCCGATCAGCCCCACGTTCCTGGCCTGGGCTTCGCGGCGGCCTTTGCGCTGTGGATCACCGGCCTGTTCTGGGCGTGCGCGGCGAGCGCGGGCATGCGTGAACGCGCCGAGGTCTACGCCTTCATCGTTGCGGCAGGCATTGGTGCGGCTTTCGAGCCCATGGCCGCCTACCAGGCTAATTCTCATGGAATTGCAATCGGCATAGCCCTGTGGGTTTGGATCATTCTGATGTCCAGTATTTTTGCTTGGCGGCATGGCATGGGCCTGCGCCCATAGCCGCACGGGATTGACCTGCGCGTTGCGAGCCGCACCATCCTCGTCATGGCGCGCACCATCCTCATCTGGGCCCTGGTCCTGGCCGCGGGGGCCTTCGTCCTCCAGTGGCTGGAGGCGCAGTACCTGCTGCGGGTGTTTCCGCGTGAGGCCTATGTGGGGCTCATCGGGCTGGGCTTTGCGCTGGGCGGCTTGTGGATCGGCTGGCGGCTCAGCCATCGCCCGCCGGCGCCGGCCGCGCCGCTGGCTCCGGACAGTCTCGGCCTCACCGGCCAGGAGCGGAAGGTGCTGGCCGAGCTGGCCGCCGGGCGGTCGAACAAGGAGATCGCCCGCGCGCTCGGCCTGTCGCCGAATACGGTGAAGACCCACCTCGCCAACCTCTACGCCAAGCTCGAGGTCACCCGCCGCACCCAGGCGCTGAACCGGGCGCGGGAGGCGGGGCTCATTCCATAGCCCCCAACGGCCGCGGGGGATGAGACGAATTCACCCTTTCGGGCGATGGCGCCACAGTCGCGCTCGGGCCAAGCCTGAGGGCCCGCCAGACAAGGAGCCCGACATGGTCCGCCTCATCCTCACCTATGGCCTGATCTCGGGCCTGGTCATCATCGCCGGCATCATCGCCACCCTGCCGCTGGCCCACAGTCCCGGCCATTCGGGCGGGGTGCTGCTGGGCTATCTGATCATGCTGGTCGCCCTGTCCTCGATCCTGATGGGCGTACGCCAGCATAGGGACCGCGCGCTCGGCGGGGCCATCGGCTTCTGGGCGGCCTTCGGAGTGGGCCTCGCCATCGCCGCCGTGGCCTCGGTCGTCTATGTGGCGGTGTGGGAGGTCTATCTGGGCCTGACCCACTATCGCTTCATGGGCGAGTACGTCGAACAGACCCTGGCGGCCAAGCGGGCGGCGGGCGTCACCGGCGCCGCCTACGCCAAGCTTGCGGCCGAGCTGGAGGCCATGAAGGTCGCCTACGCCAATCCCGTCCAGCGCCTGCCCATGACCTTCCTGGAGATCTTCCCGGTGGGCCTGCTGGTGGCGCTCGCCAGCGCGGCCCTGCTGCGCAATCCCAAGTTCCTGCCGGCGAGGTAAGCGCAGCGTTCCCCAGCCCGGCAAAAAGGCCTAGGTCTCCGCTCGACTCTCGGAGACCGCCATGACCGACACGCCCACGCCCAAGCCCACCGGCAAGCTCACCCTCTATCTGGTGCGCGGGATCATCGTCCTGATGGGCGTCTTCGTCCTGATCTCGGTGGTGATGAGCCTGATGGTCCGGGCCGGGGGGCCGAGCGAGGCCCAGGTCAGCGCCATGCTATCCGCCGCCGACCGCTATGACGTGCGCATCAAGCGCGACACGTTCGGCGTGCCGCACATCTTCGGCCCCCGCGACGCCGACGTGGCCTTCGGCCTCGGCTTCGCCCACGCCGAGGATGACTTCATCACCATCCAGGAGGCCGCGCTGACCTCGCGCGGCGATCTGGCCGCCGTGGTCGGCAAGTCCGGCGCGGTCACCGACTACCTGGCCCGCGTCCTGCGCGTGAAGGAGACGGTGGACGAGGGCTACGACAAGCTGCCCGCCGATGTCCGCCAGGTGGTCGAGGCCTATGCCGACGGGGTGAACTATTACGCGGCCCTGCACACCGCCCAGGCCGCGCCCGGCATGCTGCCCCTGACCGGCAAGGACATCGTCGCCGGCTTCATCTTCAAGACCCCGTTCTTCTATGGCCTGGACGGGACCCTGACCGAGCTGAACACCAAGGCCGAAGGCCCGGCCGAGAAGCTGCCCGTGGGCTCCAACGGCATCGCCATCGCCCCTTCGCGCTCGGCCGACGGCGCGACCCGGCTGCTGGTCAATTCGCACCAGCCTTATTCGGGGCCGGTGGCCTGGTACGAGGCGGTGCTGGAGAGCGGCGAAGGCTGGCACGTGGCCGGCGGCTTCTTCCCCGGTTCGCCCTTCATGCTGCACGGCCACAACGCCCACCTGGGCTGGGCCAATACGGTCAACAAGCCGGACCTGATCGACGTCTATCGCCTGACCCTGAACCCGGCGAACGAGAACCAGTACAAGCTCGACGGCCAGTGGAAGGATTTCGACGTCTCGGACGCCGCGCTCAAGGTCAAGGTGTTCGGCCCGATCACCTGGACCGTCCACAAGCCGGTGCTGCGCTCAGCCTTCGGGCCGGTCCTGAAGGCCCCGAATGGCGTCTTCGCCATCCGCTACGCGGGCATGGGCGAGATCCGCCAGGTCGAGCAGTACTACCGCCTGGACAAGGCCAAGGACCTGGCCGAATGGCGCGCCGCCATGGCCCTGCAGGCCCTACCCTCGATCAACTACGTCTACGCCGACGAGAAGGGTAATATCGGCTACGTCTACAACGCCCAGTTCCCCAACCGCACGGCCAAGGCCGACTGGTCTGGCATCCTGCCCGGCGATCGCTCGGACCTGATCTGGAACGGCTACCTGCCCTTCGACAAGGTTCCGCAGATCTGGAATCCCAAGTCCGGCTACGTGTTCAACTCCAACAACACGCCCTTTGACGCCACTGCGCCTGCCGACGACCTGAAGCCCGCCGACTTCCCGGCCTCCATGGGCATCCAGACCAACACCACCAACCGGGCGATGCGCGCCCAGGAGACCTTCGGCGCGGACACCTCGATCACGGCGGACGAGTTCGCGGCCTACAAGTTCGACATCGCCTATAGCCGCCGCTCGCAGGTCGCCGCACTGATGGGCGAGCTCACGGCGCTGGACGCCAAGGGCGACGCCGACATCCTCGCCGCCCAGAAGATTCTGAAGGCCTGGGACCTGCGCACGGATGTGAAGAACCGCGGCGCGGCCCTGGCCCTGTTGGTCGCCCAGCCGGTGCTGACCGCCCGGGAGAAGCATCAAAGCCCCGACCTGCGCGCGGCGCTGACCACCGCCATCGGCACGCTGAAGGACCACTTCAAGCGGCTGGATCCGGAGTGGGGCGAGGTCAACCGCATCCGTCACGGCGACGTGGACTTAGGCATCGACGGCGGCCCGGACACCTATCGCGCCGTCTATGGCGAGCCGCAGAAGAACGGCAAGCTCACCGCCAAGGCCGGCGACACCTTCATCATGTTCGTGACCTGGGACAAAGCCGGCAAGCTCAACTCACAGAGCATCCACCAGTTCGGCGCGGCCACCAGCGACCCCCAGTCGCCCCACTACGCCGACCAGACCCCGATGTTCGTGGCCATGAAGCTGAAGCCCGTCCTGTTCACGGCGGACCAGCTGAAGGGCCATATCGAAGAGGACTACACGCCGAAGGACCGCGCGCCGAAGCAGTAGTTCCTCCC
>CAZXVO010000082.1:0-16432 GCA_964643835.1 uncultured Phenylobacterium sp.
CAGCAGCTCCTCGGTGTGGAACGGCTTGGTCAGGTAGTCGTCGGCGCCGGCGTCGAAGCCCGCCACCTTCTCGCTCCAGGCGCCGCGCGCGGTGAGGATCAGCACCGGGGTGGCGACATTCTCGCGCCGCCAGCGCTCCAGCACCGAGACCCCGTCCACCTTGGGCAGGCCCAGGTCCAGGATCACCGCGTCATAGGGCTCGGTCTCGCCCAGGAACTGGGCTTCCTCGCCGTCGGGGGCGTGGTCCACCGCATAGCCGGCGTCGGCCAGCGCCGTCTTGAGCTGGCGCGACAGGTCCGGATCGTCCTCGACCAACAGGATGCGCATGCGGTTCCTCGAAGCTCGCTCAGCCGCCCTGGCGGCCGACAACGGCGCCGCTTTCGGCGTCGACGATGAAGATGATGACCCGATTGTCCGGGGTCTGCCACTGGACGAAATAGGCCGGTCGGCCGCGATAGTCGCCCATGGTGGTGTTCAGCTGGCGGCCCTGGACGCCCGAGCCGCGGATGGCGGCGATGACCTGGCCCAGGGAGACCTGCCGGCCGCCACGCACCGCGTCACGGGCCTGGTCCTGGTCGCCACGGCCGGCGCCATAGGAGGGGCGGCCATAGTCCGGCCAGCCCTGGGCGAGCGCGCCGGTCGGCCCGGCGAGGGCCGGGATCGCGATGGCGAGGATGGCGAGATAACGCTTCATGACGGCCTGACTAGCGGCCCCTCACTGAACCCAAGCTGAATGGCCGGTTTATGGAGGCGCTGCGGCGTCCTGTCACGTCCGCTCAACCAGGCCGGCGCCTGGGGGCGTAGGGCCGCTCGCTCCGCCAGCGTTCAGCGAAAGCTTCCAGCTCAGAATCGGGCGCCTCGGGCAGCATCAGCACGATCTTGGCGATCAGGTCGCCACGCTTGCCGCCGGCCAGAGCCAGGCCCTTGCCCTTGAGCCGCAGCGACTGGCCGCTGTTGGCGCCCTTGGGCACGGTCAGAGTCACGGCGCCGTCCGGGGTCGGGGCCTGGACCTTGCCGCCCAGCACCGCGTCAGGGACCGAGACCGGCAGATCCATCACCAGGGCCTCGCCCTCGCGGCGGAACACCGGGTGCGGCTTGAGCACCAGGTCGATGAGCGCGTCGCCCGCGCCGCTGCGGCCCGACTGGCCCTGGCCCTTCAGCCGCAGGGTCTGGCCGTCCTCGGCGCCCTTGGGAATGGTCACGTCCAGGGTGCGGCCGTCGGAGAAGGCGATACGTTTCTTGCCGCCGTGGATCGCTTCTTCAATGTCGATCTCCAGCTTGGCCCGCACATCGGCGCCGCGCTGGGAAAAGCCGCCGAAGCCGCCGCCCGAACCGCCGTTGCGGCCCCGGCCCAGGATGTCGCCGAACAGGTCGGAGATATCGATATTGTCAAAGCCTTCCGAGCGGCCGGGGCTCCAGCCCTGCGAGAACCCGCCCTGGCCGCCGAACGGCCCGCCGCCGCCGCCGAAGCCGCGCATCGTCTCACGCCCGTCAGCGTCGATCTCCCCAGCGTCGAACTTCTTCTTCTTTTCCGCATCGCCCAGGATGTCGAAGGCCGCGCTCACGCGCTTGAACTTCTCCTCGGACGCCTTGTTGCCCGGGTTGGTGTCCGGATGGTGCTGCTTGGCGAGCTTCCGGAACGCCTTGCGGATCTCGTCGGCGCTGGCGCCGCGGGACACACCCAGTTCCTGATAGGGATCGCCGGCCAAGGAATAGCCCTTCTGATGCTGTGGAGACTCTGGGCCTCACTTAGGCGGTTTGGCCAGGGGCGCAAGAGCGCTTGTTGCAAAAAAGCCACAGGCCTGCGGCGGTTACTCCCGGCCGCGCTCGGCCACCAGGTCCCAGGCGGCGTAGTCGAGAGCGTCGTCCGGGTCCTCCAGGGTGTCCTCGTTGATGGTCTCACCGCGCACCGACACCCCGGCCGCATGCACGGTTTCCGGGTCGCCGCTGATCAGCGGATGCCAGTTGGCCAGGCCCCGCCCCTCATAGATCCGACGATAGGCGCAGGACATCGGCATCCATTCCAGCGCCTCGATATTGTGCGGCGTCAGCTTGATGCAGTCGGGCACATAGCGCTTGCGGTCCGCATAGTTGGAACAGCGGCACTGGTCGGGATCGAACAGCTTGCAATGCACGCGCGTGGGGATGATCTCCCCGGTGTCCTCATCCTCGAAGCGAACCAGACAGCAGAGGCCGCAGCCATCGCATAGGCTCTCCCACTCCTGGACGGTCATTTGTTCGAGGGATTTTGTTTCCCAGAAAGGTCTTTTGGACATGCTAGGCAGCGTCCTAGACCATTCCCCCGCCGGCTCTCACTAGTTTTCTCGCGCACCGTGTCCGACTGGAACATCGAACCCTACCGCTTCCCGGACTCCAGGCCGACCCCGGCCGGACCCGAGCCTGATCCCGCCGAGGGTACCTTCCGCGCCGACTTGCCGCGCGAGACGCCGAAGAAGACAAACCCGCCCAAGAAGACCACGCCGGCCACGGCCCCCACGGGCCCCAAGCCGCCGAACCCGCCCAAGCCGCCGCGCGGCGGCGGTCCCCGTGGCCCCATGCGCTGGGGCTGGGTGCTGTGGACCCTGGGCGTCCTGGTCACGGTGGGCCTGCTCGCCGCCCTGGGCGGGGCGATCTACATCCAGCGGACCTATCTGAAGGACATCCCGCCCCTGCCCTCGCGGGACCAGCTCTATGCGATCAACCGGGCGCCCGCGATCCGCTTCTTCGACAAGACCGGCGCCCAGATCGCCATCCGCGGCCCGAAGTACGGCGACCGCGTCAGTCTCAGCCAGCTGCCGGACTATGTGCCCAAGGCCTTCCTCGCCGCCGAGGACAAGCGCTTCTACAAGCATGGGCCGGTGGATCCGATGGGCATCGCCCGCGCCGCCGTCGCCAACTGGCGGGCCGGCCGGGTGGTCCAGGGCGGTTCGACCCTGTCGCAGCAGCTGGCCAAGAGCCTGTTCCTGACGCCGGACCAGAACCTGAAGCGCAAGATCCAGGAGGCCGTCATGGCCACACGCCTGGAAAAAGCGCTGACCAAGGACGAGATCCTTGAGCTCTACATCAACCGCACCTTCTTCGGGGCCAACACCTTCGGCATCGACGGGGCCAGCCGCACCTATTTCGGCAAGCCGGCCAGCCAGCTGACCCTGTCCGAAGCCGCCCTCCTGGCCAGCCTGCCCAAGGCGCCGTCGCGCATGGCGCTGAACCGCAATATGGCCGGCGCCCTGGCCCGCCAGCGGCTGGTGCTCAACAACATGCGCCAGGAGAACTGGATCACCGACCAGGACCTGCAGGCCGCCATCGGCGACACGCCCAAGCTCAGCCCCACCGCGCTGGCGAACGACGGGGACATGGGCTACGCCCTCGACTACGCCACCAATGAAGTCCTGAAGATCGTCGGCCCCAACTCGCCCGACCTGATGGTGCGCCTGACCATCGACCCGCGGCTGCAGGCCACCGGCGGCAATGTGCTGCGCCAGGTGGTGGGCTCGGCCGGCTCCAATGGCGGGGCCAGCCAAGGCGCCCTGTTCGCCATGTCCTCCGAGGGCGCGATCCGCGCCATGGTCGGCGGCCTCGACTATAACCAGAGCGTCTTCAACCGTGCGGTCCAGGCCAAACGCCAGCCGGGCTCCAGCTTCAAGCCCTTCGTCTACGCCGCGGCCCTGGAAAAGGGCGTCATGCCTACCGACGTGCGCGTCGACGGCCCGGTGAAGTTCGGCGACTGGGAGCCGGAAAACTACGGCGGCGGCTATCGCGGCGCGGTGACCATCGAGACGGCGCTCGCCCTGTCCATCAACACCGTGGCGGTCAAACTGGCCCAGGAGGCCGGCGGCCGCGCCATCAGCGAATTGGCCAGCCGCTTCGGGATCACCACCCTGCCGCCCAATCCGGACCTGTCGGTGGCGCTCGGCGCCTATGAGGTGCCGTTGATGGAGATGGTCTCCGGCTTCCAGGTCTTCCAGACCGGCGGCAACCGGGTCACGCCCTACATCGTCGACGAGATCAAGACCGTGGCCGGCGCGCCGGTCTACCTGCACCAGACCTCGAACCCCGTGCCCGCCTACGACATCGCCAGGGCCAGCATGATGGTCAAGATGATGAAGAAGGTGATCGCCCCCGGCGGCACCGGCTCGCGCGCCGACTTCGGCCGCCCGGCCGCGGGCAAGACCGGCACCAGCCAGAACTGGCGCGACGCCTGGTTCATCGGCTTCACCCCCGACTACATCGCTGGCGTCTGGGTGGGCAATGACGACGAAAAGCCCATGAACCGGCTGACCGGCGGCGTGGTCTCGGCCGAGATCTGGCGCAAGTTCATGATGGTGGCGCACGAGACCCTGCCCGCCCGCGACTTCGACTGGCTGATGCCCGACCCCGTGCCGGAGACCGAGGCCGACCCGCGCAACGCCTTCTATGACGAGCTATCCTCGGACTTCGCCGCCGCCGCCCGCGAGGCCCAGGCCGCCGTCCCCGAGACCCCGGACGAGACCCCGGACAAGCCGGCCGAGGACATCCCCTTCTAGGAACAGGCTTGATCCGCCGCCGCACCCCGCTATGTCGGGGCGCACATGAAGCCGCCCATTCTCGCCCTGAAGGACGTCCGTCTCGCCGACGGGCCCAAGATGCTGTTCGACGGCGTCGATATCGGGCTGGAGCCGCGCAGCCGCGCCTGTCTCGTGGGCCGAAACGGCGCCGGCAAGTCGACCCTGCTCAAGGTTCTGGTCGGCCAGATCCAGGCCGACGAGGGCGAGCGCGTGGTCACGCCGGGCGTCCGCATCGCCTATGTGCCCCAGGAGCCGGACATCACCGGCCCCACCGTGCTCGACTACGCCATCGCCGGGGGCGCCGCCCCGCACGAGGCGGAAGCCGCCCTGGCCCTGTTCGGCCTCGACCCCGCCAAGTCCAGCGCCGGCCTGTCCGGCGGCGAGATCCGCCGCGCCGCCCTGTCGCGCGCCTTCGCCGAGGACCCGGACGTCCTGTTGCTGGACGAGCCGACCAACCACCTGGACATCCTGGCCATCGAGACCCTGGAGGCGGAGATCGCCGCCAACCGGGCGGCCATGCTGATCATCAGCCACGACCGCGCCTTCCTGGAGCGGGTCACCGGCCGTTGCTTCTGGCTGGAGCACCGCAAGGTGCGTCGCCTTGAGAAGGGCTTCGGCGCCTTTGACGACTGGGTCGAGCGCATCCTGGCCTCCGAGGCCGAAGAGGCCCGCCGGCTGGACAAGCAGCTGGAGCGCGAGGAGCACTGGCTGCGCCGGGGCGTCACCGCCCGCCGGGCCCGCAACGAAGGCCGCCGCCGCGCCCTGCTGGACCTGCGCGAGCAGAAGAAAGCCCTGATGCGCGAGCAGCGCGGCGACATGACCATGGCCATCGCCTCGTCCGGCGTCTCCGGCAAGCGGGTGGTCGAGGTCAAGGGCGTCTCCAAGGCCTTCGGCGACCGGGTGCTGCTGAAGCCGTTCTCCACCCGCATCCTGCGCGGCGACCGGGTGGCCATCGTCGGCCCCAACGGGGCGGGCAAGACGACCCTGGTGAAGATCCTCTTGGGCGAGCTCGCGCCCGACACCGGCGAGGTGAAGCTCGGGGCCAATCTCGACATCGCCTATATCGACCAGGCCCGCGCCGACCTGAAACCGGACATGATGCTGCGCGACGTGCTCACCCCGCTGGGCGGCGACCAGGTGATGGTGCGCGGCCAGGTCAAGCACGTGGCGGCCTACGCCAAGGAGTTCCTGTTCACCGACCAGCAGATCCGCCAACCGGTGCGCAGCCTGTCGGGCGGCGAGCGCAACCGCCTGCTGCTGGCCCGGGCGCTCGCGACGCCCGCCAACCTGATCGTGCTGGACGAGCCGACCAACGACCTGGACATGGACACCCTCGACCTGCTCGAGGAGATCCTGGCCGACTATGAGGGCACCCTGATCCTGGTCAGCCACGATCGCGACTTCGTCGATCGCCTGGCCAGCTCCACCATCGCCCTCAACGGCCGCGGCGACGCGGTGGAGACGCCCGGCGGCTGGCAGGACTTCCTGTCCCAGAACCCCGGCTTCTTCCGCGCCATCGACCTGGCCGCGCCCGCGCCTGCCCCCAAGGCCGCTGCGCCCAAGGCCGAGCCGGCCAAGGCGACCAAGCTGTCCTATAAGGACCAGCGCCGGCTTCAGGAGCTTGACGGCCTGATCGCCGCCCTGCCCGGCCAGATCGCCAAGCTGGAGGCCCAGCTCGCCGACCCCAACCTCTACGCCCGCGACCGCGCCGGCTTCGACAAGATCAACGCCGCCCTCGAAAAGGCCCGCAACGACCTGTCCTCCGCCGAGGAAGAATGGCTGGAGCTGGAGGAACGCCGGGAAGCCCTGGCCAAGTAGCCATCGCTCCTGCGAACCTGTGGACAAGTCCACAACGCTGACTTTTCAGGGAAATGCGCCCGAGAGTCCCAAGCGATCCACAGGCTTTGCACCGGATGGCGGCGACTTGCGCACAAGGGGGCGAAGTAGGGCGGTTGCTTCATACCGGGTTCGGTGGGAACGTCAAGGCGTCGAGAGGGACCGCGGCGCGGCCCGGGACGGAAAGCCGGAAACGGCGGACCCCACCGGGAGAACGAGCGGAAGGTTCGCGGCGGAGCCAGGCTCGGGGCGACCCGACGCGCGGCGAGGCCAGGGACACCGGACGGTGACGGAAACCAGCGGGGCGACCCGCGAACGAAAGTCAGGTCCGACCTTGCGATCCAGATCCCCCAACGGATCTGAATAGAGGGCGGTGTCACGGGCGACCGGGACGCCGCCCTCTTCCTATGGGGCCGGCCTCTGCGCCCAAGCCTGATTGCCTTCGCCTGAAAGCCCATTAGGCTCCGCGTCCATGTTCATTCGGGACTCGGCCATGACCAGCTTGCGTATTCTCGCCGTCGCCGCCCTCGCCGCCCTGGTGGCCGCCTGTTCACCTGGCAAGAAGGAGGTCACGCCCCCCGCCGGCCAGGTGACCATCCGCTTCGCCACCGACTGGAAGGCCCAGGCCGAGCACGGCGGCTTCTATGAGGCCCTGGCCAGCGGCGAGTACGCCAAGCGCGGCCTGAACGTAGAGATCATCCAGGGCGGTCCGGGCGTGAATGTGCCCCAGCTCCTGGCCTCGGGCGCCGTCGACGCCGGCATGGGCTCCAACAGCTTCATCGCCCTGAACCTCGCCCAGGAGGGCGTGCCGGTGAAGGCCGTGGCGGCGATGATGCAGAAGGACCCCCAGGTCCTGATCGCCCACCCCGACCAGGGGATCAATTCCATCGCCGACCTCAAGGGCCACCCGATCCTGCTGTCGGACGCCTCGGTCACCGCCTTCTGGGTGTGGCTGAAGTCCAAGTACGGGTTCAGCGACGAGCAGATCCGCAAGTACACCTTCAACTCCGCGCCCTTCCTGGCCGACAAGAAGGTGGCCCAGCAGGGCTATGTCACGTCCGAGCCCTACACCCTGGAGAAGGAAGCCGGCCTGAAGCCGCAGGTCTTCCTGCTGGCCGACAACGGCTATCCCTCCTACGCCACCATGATCCTGGTTCCGGACAGCCTGATCGCCAAGAACCCGGCCGCCGTGCGCGCCTTCGTCGAGGCCAGCGCCAAGGGCTGGCACGACTATCTCTATGGCGACCCCAAGCCGGCCGACGCCCTGATCCGCAAGGACAATCCGGAAATGTCCCAGGACCTGCTGGATCAGGCCCGCGAGAAGATGCGCACCTACGGCATCATCGACGGCGGCGACGCCAAGGAGAAGGGCATCGGCGTCATGACCGACGCCCGCTGGGCCGAGTTCGCCAACATGGCCATCAGCCAGGGCGTCTATCCCAAGACCCTCGACGTCAAGAAGGCCTACACCCTGGAATTCACCACCCCCTCGGTGAAGTAAGAAGATCCTCCCCCGCCCCTGGGGGAGGATGTCTACGCCCCATAGGCCCGCGTCAGCCTCGCCCCCTCCTCCGCGAGCCGTCGACGGAGGTCTTGCGGGGCCAGGGCTTCAACATCCGCGCCCAGGCGCAGGCACAGGGTCATGACCTGATCCAGGCTCTCAATGGGGATATCCGCCTCCACGACGCCTTCTACGGGCGAGGCCGCCTTAAGGGCGTCCGCCGCGGCCGCATTGAGCTCAGCCAGGCGGCGCGCCCCGCGCGGGCTTAGGCGCAGGCGCGCTGTCCCCGTGAGCAGGGAGGCCTCGAAAGCCGTCACCCGGTCGCGCCAATAGGTCTCGAGCCGGAAGCCCTTGGGGCGCATGCACGGCTGGTCCTCGATCTCGGCGCCGAGGACACTGGAGACCCGGTAGGTGGCCGGACGCCCCCGTGAGGCGGCGACGAGGTACCAGACGCCGGCCTTCAGCACGACGCCCAGCGGATCGACACTGCGGACCGCCGCCTCTCGCCAGCCCTCGTACTCCAGCCGCAGCCGCCGCCCCTGCCAGAGCGCCTGGGCGACGGTTGAGAGCGCCGGCGGGCGCTCGCGGCTACGGTACCAGTCGCTTGGATCGAACAGGAATCGCTCGGCGGCGGCCCTCGCCTGGGCGCCCTGGGCCGGCGGCAGGCTGGCGGCGAGTTTCAGCTGGGAGGCGGCGACCTCGGCGCCGACCCCAAGATCCGCCGCCGCCGCCCCCAGCCCGGCCAGCATCAGCACCTGAGCCTCGTCGCCCGAGAACCCGGTCAGCCGTGTCTGATAGCCGTCATGCAGCTGAAAGCCGCCGGCGCGCCCCCGCTCGGCGTAGACCGGCACCCCCGCCGCGCTCAGCTCATCGATATCGCGCAAGATGGTGCGCGGCGAGACCTCGAACTCCGCCGCCAGCTCTGCGGCGCTCATCCGACCGCGCAGTTGCAGCAGGATGAGGATGGCCAGCAGCCGGCTCGAACGCATTTCTCAAGGCCCCGGAAAATACATGACACGCCTTGTCGTGTATCACGACCTAGCCTGCCCGGCATGCTGAACCGACGCACTCTCCTCGCCGCTGCCCTGGCGGCCTGTCCCAGCCCCGGAGCCTCACACCCCATGGACACCATCTTCGAGCTTCGCGACTACCTCCTGCAGCCTGGTCAGCGCGAGGTGCTGGTCGATCTCTTCGAGCGCGCCTTCATCGACAGCCAGGCCGCCGTCGGATCGAACGTGCGCGCCATATTCCGGGACATCGACCGCCCAGATCACTTCGTCTGGATCCGCAGCTTCGCCAACATGGAGACGCGCCGGGTCGCGCTGGAGGCCTTCTATGGCGGTCCCGTCTGGCAGGCGCACCGGGACGCAGCCCGCGCCACCATGATCGACACCGACGACGTCCGCCTCCTGTATGTCGAGCGCGACCTGCCGCCTCAGGGCGCGCACGAGGCCGCCCTGGTCATCGCCGAGACCTTGCCGGACATGCCCGCGGCCCGGCTCGCCGCAGCCCTGCGCGGCCGCACGGACATTCTCGGTGTCTTCCGCACAGAGGCCTCGCAGAACAGCTATCCGCGCCTGCCGGTGCGCGCGGGCCAGGTGGTGGTCCTGCTGCGCAAGTCCGCCGATTTCGGCCCGGCCGAGCCGCTGCCTGGCCTGCCTCATGCTCTGGAGACCCGCCGTCTGCGCCCTGCCACGAGGTCGGCCCTGCAACTGACTGGCTTCGCCCAGTCGCCCCGGGACTTCGACTTCCTGACCGGCGAATGGCGGGTGCTGCACCGGCGGCTGAAGGTCCGCAACACCGGCTCCACCGACTGGGACGCCTATGAAGGGACTGCGCGATTCCAGACCCTGCTGGGCGGCGTGGCCAACCTGGACGAGAACATCTTTCCCGCCGGGCGCGCCGGCCTGACCTTCCGGACCCTCGACCAGGAGACCGGAACCTGGTCGATCTACTGGCTGTCCGCGTCCCAGGGTGTGCTGCTCCCACCGGTCCACGGCGGCTTCACGGGCGAGCGCGGCGCCTTTCTCGGGGCGGACACGGACGGCGCGCATCCGATCCTGTGCCGCTTCCTTTGGCGCCGGAACCCGGCGGCCCCGCACTGGGAGCAAGCTTTTTCTTACGATGATGGCCAGACCTGGGAAACCAACTGGACCATGGACTTCGTACGTCCCTAGTGAGCCGTCGTGATCGGGAGAGCAACTCTTCGGGTGACGCGCGGCTTCGCCATGGATATGCGGATTTCAGGACGCCACCCGGGGAGGGGCTAAAGTGACCGTAGCGTCGCTCGATACTGTCGAGGTGGACTATCCCCGGCGCGGCCGCGCCCTGGGTCCTTTCAGCCTGAACCTGGAAGCCGGCGGGATCACCGCCCTGGTCGGCCCCTCGGGTTGTGGCAAGTCCACCGCCCTGCGCCTGCTGGCCGGCCTCGAAGGCCCCACGCGCGGGACGGTCCAGCGCGCCGCCGGGCGCGGTGAGACCTCGGTGGTGTTCCAGGCCCCCACCCTCGCCCCCTGGATGACGGCGCGGGACAATGTCGCCCTGCCGCTCGAACTGTCCGGTGTTCCCCGCAAGACCGCACGCGCCCAGGCCGGCGAGGCCCTGGCCCGCGTGGGCCTGAAGGGCGCCGAGGACGCCCGGCCCGCCCAGCTGTCCGGCGGCATGGCCATGCGCGCGTCCCTGGCCCGGGCCCTGGTGACCAATCCGCGCCTGCTGCTGCTGGATGAGCCCTTCGCGGCCCTGGACGAGATCACCCGCCGCACCCTGGCCGACGACGTGCTCGCCCTGTGGCGCGAGACCAGGCCGGCCATCGTCTTCGTCACCCACAATGTGGAAGAGGCCTGCTACATGGCCGACCGCGTGGTGGTGATCACCCGCGGGCCGGGCCGCATCGCCGGCGAGGTGCGGATCGACGCGCAGCTTCCCCGCCCGGCAGGCTTCCGGGCGACCGACGTGTTCCGCGAGGCCTCCGAACAGGTCTCGGCCCTGCTGGCCGCCGGCTCGGAGATGGCCGCGTGAACCGCCTCGCTGACGCCCTCGCCCCCTTCGCCCTGATCGCCCTGTTGCTGGGCGTCTGGGAAGCCGCCTGCCGGATCACCGGCGTGCCGGCCTATTTCCTGCCGCCGCCCTCGGCCGTGGCCGTGGCCATCGTCCAGGATCTGCCGAGCCTGGCCGCCGCGGCCTGGAACACCCTGGCCGTCGCCCTGATCGCCCTGGTCATCGCCAGCCTCACGGCCCAGGCCGTCGCCCTGCTGGTGGGCTTAAGCCCGCTGATCGAGAAAGCCGTGCGCCCGCTCGCCTCCACCCTGCAGGTGACGCCGGTGGTCGCTATCGCCCCCCTGGTGCTGATCTGGGCCGGCATCGACCATCCGGAGCGCGCCGTGGTGGCCCTGGCGGTGCTGGTCGCCTTCTTCCCGATCTTCTCCGGCGCCGTCACCGGCCTGAAGTCCGCCGATCCGGACCTGGAACGGCTTTTCGATCTCTATGGCGCGACGCGGCTGCAGCGGGTCCTGCGCCTGCGCCTGCCGGCCTCCGTCCCCTTCCTGCTGGAGGGCCACAAGGTGGGCGCCGGCCTGGCCATCATCGGCGCTGTGGTGGCCGAGTTCGGAGCCGGGTCCGGCGGCATTCGCGGCCTGGCCTGGCGGATCCTGGACGCTGGCAACAAGCTGCAGACCGCCAAGATGATCGCCGCCCTGGTGGTGCTGGCGGTGATGGGCGTCGCCCTGCACGCCCTGCTCGACCGATTGGAGCGCGCGGGCCTCGCCTGGTGGCGCGGACGTTAGCGGAGGGTTAAGGGGCCAGGCCTAGCCTCTCGGGGCATGCGCCACCTCCTCGTCCTCGCCGCCGTGTTCGCGAGCGCGGCTCCCGCCGCCGCCAGCGACCGCTATGGCGAAGCGCGTGGCGCACCGGCGGCAGACCAGACCCAGCAGCAGCTCGGCGGCCGCACCCTCTCCTGGGCCAACAAGACCGCATCACAGGCCGGCGCCCCCGTCGCCTACGTCGCGCCCGAACCCCTGGCCCTGGCCGGCCAGTACATGCGTGGCCGCACCAGCGGCGGGTCACGGCTCGACAGCCTGCCGCCGCCCCCCGGCCAGCCCCAGCGGACGGCCTCGGTCTACGCCTCCGGCTACCAGCCCTTCACCCCGCAGGAACCCTATCGGCCCCAGGCCGCGCCGCGCCCCGTGACCACCCAGGCCCCGCCCGCGCTCGTCGCCCCGCCGCCCGTCGCCGCCCAGTCCGGCCTGCCCACCAGCCTCTACTCGCCGCCGCCCGCGGACGCCGCCATCGGCCGACCGCAGCAGATCGCCGAGGCTACGTCGCCCACCGCGCCGGTCGCCGCCGGCGTTGGCGAAGGCTCGCGCCTCTATTCGGTGCATCGCGGCTATGGCCTGGCGCCCGACGCGATCCCAAAGCCCCCGGGCGATAATTACGTGCTGATTGGGCCGCCCGACGCGGGCTTGGCCGGCGGTCCGCCTACCGATGACAGCGACGAGCCCAATGACGGGCGACCCTACTGAGCCGATCATGCTGACGACCAAGCTTCACGACCTGATCGCCCTCGCCAAGGAGCCCTCCAGCTCCCGCCGCCGCGAACTGCTGCGCGGCGTCACCGACCTGTTCTTCACCGCCGCCGATCCCCGCGCCACCTCGGAGATGTCGTTGTTCGACGACATCATGACCCAGCTGGCCGGCGAGATGGAGGAAGCGGTCCGCATCGAGCTTTCCCAGCGCATCGGCGGGGCCGAGCCCGCGCCTGAAGGCCTGGTTCGCACCCTGGCCCAGGACGCCTCCATCGCGGTGGCGAGCCCGGTGCTGCAGAACTCCACGGCCCTCACCGACGAGGACCTGCTGAGGGTCGCCCAGACCCGCGGCCAGGATCACCTGCGCGCCATCTCCCGCCGCGCGGTGGTCTCGGAAGCCGTCTCCGAGGTGATCGTCGAGCGGGGCGATGACGTCACCGTCGGCGCCCTCCTGGCCAATGAGGGCGCGCGGCTGTCGCGCGAGACCCATGAGGCGGTGATCGACCGCGCGGCCGAGAACCCGGCCCTGCAGGAGGCGGTGATCACCCGCCAATCCCTGCCCATCGACCTGCTGAACGAGATGTACTTCATCGTCGAGGCCCGCCTGCGCGACCGGATCCTGGCCCGCAACGCCGAGCTCGACCCCTCCGCCCTCGACGCCGCCCTGGCCGTCGGCCGCAAGCAGGTGGCCGCCCGCGACGGGACCCTGCCGCCGGACTATGACGACGCTGAGCGCGCCATCCGGGTGATGAAGGCCCGCGGCGCCATCACCCCGCCGGTGCTGGCCTCCATGTTGCGCAATGGCGAGACCACCCGCTTCCTGGTCGCCCTGTGCGAGCTGGCGGACATCGACTTCCACACCGCCCGGCGGATTCTGGAGCGCCACGAGCTGGACGCTCTGTCCATCGTCTGCAAGGCGGCCGACTTCGACCGCTCCCTGTACCTGACCTTCGCGGTGCTGATCCTTGACCGCGAGGACAACGCCATGGGCCGGGCCCGCGAATACGGCGCCCTCTACGAGGCCCTGCCCCGCGAAGCCGCCCAACGCACCATCCGCTTCTGGCGCCTGCGCCGCCAGACCGGCGACGTAGCGGCGGCTTAACCCCCAAACCGTCATGGCCGGGCTTGTCCCGGCCACCCATGAACACCGTAGCTGTCGAAGAGACGCGGGCCGCGCCACTGCGCGCCTATCCGAACATCCGGCGCGTATGGGTGGCCGGGACAAGCCCGGCCATGACGGCCTTAGACCTAGGGCGCGCCGGAGCTCATCCCCGATGAGGCGCCCGACTGCGCAAGGGCTCTAGGGCTTGGCTACTGGCTTGGGCGCCGCAGCGATCTCGTAGCGGAGAGGAATCCGCACGCGCGCCCCGACCGTTGGCAGGCCTTCCAGGCTCCAAACTGACACCTTGAAGAACTGGGAAACGCTGAGGGCTGCCGCCCCATAGCCCTTGTCTGCTGGTGTCTCGCTCTCGATTTTGCAGTCCGTCGCCGATCCATCCGGCGCAATCAGACAATTGAGCAGAACCCGGATCGTGCCCCCTTCGCCCGTTCTGGGCATCGCCGCTGAAAGCTGATCGGTGTTGGGCGTGGCGACCCAGTTCGGCTTGCCCGCCGTCGGCACGAGATCCGGCTGCAACATTTCCTGGGCGAAGGTGACCGTAATCTGGGCGAGGTCGCCGCTGGTGGACTTGCCATCAGGTAGGCTGGTCGGAGCCAGGAACTTTGACGCCAGCGACTTTGCAGCGGCGCCGAAGCCCATGCTGGAGGGCGCTTCGGAGATGATGGAGCACGACTTAAGCCCGCCGGCCTTGGTGATGGTGCAGCGCATGGCCGCTCGCCCGCCCGCGCCCTTGGCCCGCGCTATGGCTGGATAGGCGGCGGCGACGTCTTGATAGGACGGCGCTGCTCGCATCATCACACTCGGCAGCACCGCGACAGACGTCGAGGTCGGTCCATGGCCTGGCGGGAAAATGATGGGAATCCGCGCCTGCGCCACCGTCGGCACGCCCTTCAGCGTCGCCGGTTTGAATTGCAGTTGGCTGCTCAGGACGACCGCAGCATTGCCGAAGCCCAGGCCAGGCGGGTCTTCAGAAACGACCTCGCACGCCGACAGAGCGCCCTGAACTGTGATGGTGCATGAAATCGTAGCCTTACCGCCCCTCCCGGACTTGATGGCGGCTTCCGGCACGACCGCCATGAGCTGATCGGGCGTCGGCTTCCTCAGCCAGTCCGGCGGTACCCAGCCCTCTGGGTAGACGATCGGCTTGGGCGCCTCAGCGGCGACCGACGGCCCAACGGTCAGCAGGACGGCGACGAGGCCCGCAAGAAGCCCCCTCACTTCGCCGCCGCCGGGTCGGTCACCTGCTGCAGGTCATAGCGGATCGGGACGCGCACGGTCCCACCCACCACCGGACGGCCGTCCGTCCCCCAGAGCTTCACGCGGAAGGTGGGCGCCAGCGGCAGGGTCGCGGCGCCGAAACCGTAGCCCGCCGGGTCCTCGCTGGCGACGCCGCAGCCGGTCAGGCCGCCGTCCGGCGCCACCGTGCAGCTCATCACCACCTTGGCCTTCAGCACGCCGGCCTTGGAGGCGGCGTCGGGAAAGGCCGACTGGAACTGGGCCGGCGTCGGCAGGGCCGTCCACAGGGGCTGGGCGACCTTGGCCTGGTCCAGCATGTCGGGGGCGAAATTGATCACCAGGTTGGTGTGGCTGCCGGCGATGGTGCGGCCGTTGCTCAGCTGGGTCGGGCCGACGAAGCCCTGGGCCACTTTGCGGGCCGCGGCGCCGAACCCCTGTCCGGCCGGTCTTTCGCTCAGGACGTCGCACTTGCCGAGCTGGCCGGAGGCCAGGAAGGGGCAGTCCAGCTCAACGCGCCCGGCCACCTTGGCGGCCTTGGGGCCCTCCGGATAGGCGGCGGCGAAGTCGGCGAAGCTGGGGGCGTTGAACCAGGGCGGGTCCGGCAGGGCGGCGGCCTGGGCGGCCACAGGCCCAAGAGCCAGGACCGCGAGGCCCAGGCCGATACGCATAGAGATCATCAAGCAAGCCCTCCCAACTCGCCCTATGCTTGCACGGCGCGGGCGAGGTGGGAAGCCGCCGATCAGCCCGCGGCGGGTCGCAGGCGCGAGGCAGGACCCAGGCGCTCCAGGGCCTCGGCGGCGATGACGCTCAAGGAGCGCATGCCCTGTTCGGCGAACACCTCGAGCGCGGCGGTCAGGGCTGTCGCGGCGGCGGCGCGTTCGCCGCGATCGCGACCGGTGATGTCCAGTCGGGCCTCGTACAGCCGGGCCAGGTTCACCTGCAGCAGGGCCCAGGCCGACGGATCGCGGGCCGGCGACAGGTTGGTCAGTTCGATACGGAAGGCCGTCTCGGCGGCGTCCAGCACCGCCAGATCGCCGGTCAACTCCGCGGACCTGGCCAGGCAAAGCGCCCGGTTGGAGGCCACCGCTGCGCGCAGCGGCAGGGCCGGCAGGTCCTTCAGCACCAGGGCCGCGCGGTCATAGCAGGTCACCGCCTGCTCATAGGCGCGTTCGCTGGCGCCGGCTTCGCCCAGGGCCTGCAGCCCCTGGGCCAGGGCCGCCTGCACCCGCGCCCAGTCCAGGGGGCTGTGCTCGCGGCTGACATCGTTCAGGGCGTCGGCCAGGGCGTTGACCGCCTCGGCCAGGGGTTCGATCTCCCCGCCGATCTCGCCCAGCAGGGCCATGGCCTGGCCACGGGCGGCGGAGACACGCGCCCAGCTCACCGGTTCATAGGCCGGGTCCAGCCCGTCGGCGGCCAGCTCGGCCTCGTTCAGCGCCTGTTGCAGCAGGTCGCGGTCCTTCAGGCGCGCGCCCCAGCCCAGCAGCAGGTCGCAGCGCACCAGCCGGGCCTCCACAGCCAGCAGCCGCGCGGCGCGGCAGCGGCGGGTCAGGGTCTTCAGGCCGACAATGGGGGTCGAGAAGCGGGCCGCGGTCACCCGGGCCAGCTGAGCGTCGCCGTCGGCCATGCGGGCGCGGCCGTCGATGGCGGCGATGCCGACCTCGGCCAGCGGCAGGGC
>CAZXVO010000083.1:0-16419 GCA_964643835.1 uncultured Phenylobacterium sp.
AGGCGGCCAGGGCGTGGTCGCGCAGGCAGTGGCCGTCTTCCAGCAGGATCAGGTCTTCGCCCTCCAGCGCCACCGGCGAGGTCTTGGGCGCTGCGGCCAGGCGGTGGTTGGCCGGCACGGCGGCCAGCAGTTCGTCATCAGAGACGTGGGCGTAGTTCAGGCCGGCCATGTCGAAGGGCAAGGCGATCAGGGCCGCGTCCAGCTGGCCGGCCTTCAGCGCCGCGATCAGGCGCTGGGTCAGGTCCTCGCGCAGGAACAGCCGAAGCTTGGGAAACCGCGCCCGCAGCAGCGGCAGGGCCTTGGGCAACAGGAACGGCGCGATGGTCGGGATCACCCCCAGCCGAAACCGCCCGGTCAGTGGCAGGGCCGCATGGCGCGCGGCCTGCACCATCTCCTCGGCCTCGTTGAGGATCGCATTGGCCCGCGCCAGGGCCGCCTCGCCCACCGCCGTCAGGATCACGCCGGAGCGGGCCCGATCCACCACCGGGGCGCCGAGCGTCCGTTCCAGTTCCTGGATGCCCGCCGACAGGGTCGGCTGGGTCACGTGCGCGGCCTCGGCGGCCTTGCCGAAGGCGCCGTGCTCGGCGAGCAGCTTCAGGTACTGGAGCTGGCGGATGGTGGGCAGCATGGGGCCCATATAGGTTGAACCTATGGTTTTTGGAAGATTGATAGAGCATATAAATCCGCTCATCCCCGCGAAAGCGGGGACCCAAGCTGAGTCCGCCGCCAGTCGCGAGGCCGCATGGATCCCCGCTTTCGCGGGGATGAGCGGAGTGAGTTACGCCGCCTGCGCCGCGTCCGTCGTCTCCGCCGGCAGGCGGATCAGGTAGTCGAAGGCCGAGAGGGAGGCCTTGGCGCCTTCGCCCAGGGCGATGACGATCTGCTTGAACGGCGTCGTGGTGGCGTCGCCGCCGGCGAACACGCCAGGCGCCGAGGTGCGGCCATGGGCGTCGACCTCGATCTCGCCGCGCGGGCTGAGCGCCAGAGCGCCGGCCAGCCACTCGGTGTTCGGCACCAGGCCGATCTGGACGAAGATGCCTTCCAGCTCGACCGTGTGCTCGGTGGTGGTCTCGCGGTTGCGATAGACGAGGCCGGTCACCTTGTTCCCGTCGCCCAGCACTTCCGTGGTGAGCGCCTGGGTGATGACGGTCACGTTCGGCAGGCTGGCGAGCTTCCTCTGGAGCACGGCGTCAGCGCGCAGCTGGGCGTCGAACTCGATCAGGGTCACGTGAGAGACGATGCCGGCCAGGTCGATGGCGGCCTCCACGCCGGAATTGCCGCCGCCGATCACCGCGACGCGCTTGCCCTTGAACAGCGGACCGTCGCAGTGCGGGCAATAGGCCACGCCCTTGTTGCGGTAGTCGTCCTCACCGGGCACGCCCATCTGGCGCCAGCGGGCGCCGGGGGCCAGGACCAGGGATCGAGCCTTCAGCGTCGCGCCGCTCTCCAGCTCGATCTCGTGGATCCCGCCCTCGGTCTTGGCCGGGACCAGCTTGACCGCCTTCTGCAGGTTCATGACGTCGACCTCGTAGTCGCGCACATGCGCCTCCAGGCCGGAGACCAGCTTCGGGCCTTCCGTGTGGGGGACGGAGATGAAATTCTCGATGGCCATGGTCTCCAGCACCTGGCCGCCGAAGCGCTCGGCCGCCAGGCCGGTCTTGATGCCCTTGCGCGCCGCGTAAATGGCCGCGGCCGCGCCGGCCGGGCCGCCGCCGACCACCAGCACGTCGAACACCGGCTTGGCCTTCAGCTTCTCGGCGTCGCGGGCGGCCTTCCCGGTGTCGAGCTTGGCCAGGATCTGCTCGACGCTCATCCGGCCCTGGTCGAAGGTCTCGCCGTTCAGGATCAGGGTGGGCACCGCCATCACCTTGCGGGCCTCGACCTCGGCCTGGAACAGGCCGCCGTCGATGGCCGTGTGGCGGATGCGCGGGTTCAGCACGCTCATCAGGTTCAGCGCCTGCACCACGTCGGGGCAGTTCTGGCAGGAGAGCGAGAAATAGGTCTCGAACACGAAGTCGCCGTCCAGCGCCTTGATCTGTTCGATGACGTCAGCCTCCACCCGCGGCGGGTGGCCGCCGGCCTGCAGCAGGGCCAGCACCAGCGAGGTGAACTCGTGGCCCATGGGCAGGCCCGCAAAGCTGATGCGGGCGGGCTCGCCGGGAACACCGATGGTGAAGCTGGGCTTGCGCGCGTCGTCGCCATCAAAGGCGATCGCCACCTTGTCGGAGGCTTCCGCGATGTCTTCCAGCAGGGCCTTCATCTCGGCCGACTTGGGCGAGGCGTCCAGGCTGGCGACCAGCGCGATCGGATGGCGCAGGTTTTCCAGATAGGACTTCAGCTGGGCCTTGAGGCCTTGATCCAACATGGCGGAACTCCAGGCGCGAGCCGCGCCATATCAAGTCGGGGGAGGGTTGCGCCGCCCCGGCCGCGTCTTGAGCGGACGGGGGGTTCGGCCAGGACGGCGCGTCTCGGGTCTTTAGATCTTGCCGACCAGGTCCAGGGACGGGGCGAGGGTCTTTTCGCCTTCTTCCCACTTGGCCGGGCAGACTTCGCCGGGGTGCGAGGCGACGTACTGGGCGGCCTTGACCTTGCGCAGCAGCTCGGCGGCGTTGCGGCCGATGCCCTCGGCGGTGATTTCCATGAACTGGATCACGCCTTGCGGGTCGATCAAGAAGGTGCCGCGGTCAGCCAGGCCCTGGCCTTCGCGCATCACGCCGAAGTTGTTGGTGATCACGCCGGACGGGTCGCCGACCATCACGTACTTGATCTTGCCGATGGCGGGCGAGGTGTCGGCCCAGGCCTTGTGGCTGAAATGGGTGTCGGTGGAGACCGAGTAGATCTCGACGCCCAGCTTCTGGAACTCGCCATAGGTGTCGGCCAGGTCTTCCAGCTCCGTCGGGCAGACGAAGGTGAAGTCGGCCGGGTAGAAGAACACCACGGACCACTTGCCCTTCAGGTCGGCGTCCGAGACGCTCACGAACTTGCCGTTCTGATAGGCCTGGGCGGAGAAGGGTTTGATTTCGGAGTTGATCAGGGACATGGCGCTCTCTTGGTTGGCGTTCCGGAAGGAAACGTGGGCGGTTGATACAGGCTCCAGGCGCATCGGGGAAATTGATAGTTTCTCGCGATGGGATAGGTTTTTCCTATCGGCGCAAAGTCTGCGCCCCGGCCCGGCGACCCGCCATGCGCCATAACAAAAAAGGCCCGGCGCGAGCCGGGCCTTTCCTATTCTCGTCCTGCGCCTCAGCGCCCGGCGCAACCGCAGCTTGGGACCACAAAGAGCACGAAGGAAGGCAAGGGACACAAAGGCGCGCTGCGCGCGCAATCTCGTCCTGATGCTCCCCTGCCGGGGTTTGGAGCCCTTCGCATCTTTGTGCCCTTTGTGCCCTTTGTGTTGAAAGAGGGCCTCGCCGCTGGCGAGGCGGTGGGATCATCTCCACCACCGCGCGGTCGAACCAGGGACCCCAAGACCAAGTCTTGGGGTGACGAACAGAACGACTACCGCTTGATCAGGTCGCGCTCGTGCAGGAGCTGGGCGATCTGGACCGCGTTCAGGGCGGCGCCCTTGCGCAGATTGTCGGCCACGACCCACAGGTTGATGCCGTGTTCGACGGTCGGGTCATTGCGGATGCGGCTGACGAAGACCGGGAATTCGCCCTGGGCTTCCTTGGGCGTCATGTAGCCCTTGTCGTTGCGCTGATCGATGACGATCAGGCCGGGGCTTTCGCGCAGCAGGTCGCGAGCCTCGTCGGCGTCCAGGGGTTCGTGGAACTCGATGTTCACGGCCTCGGAGTGACCGACCATCACCGGCACGCGGACGCAGGTGACCGTCAGCTTGATGTCCGGATCGATCATCTTGTGGGTTTCGTTCCACATCTTGGCCTCCTCATCGGTGTAGCCGTCGTCGTTGAACGACCCGATGTAGGGGATGACGTTGAAAGCGATCTGCTTGGGGAACTTCTTCGGGGGCGTGGCGCCCAGGACGAAGACGTTCTTGGTCTGGTCAAACAGCTCGTCCATGCCTTCCTTGCCGGCCCCGGAAACCGACTGGTAGGTCGAGACCACCACCCGCTTGATCCGCGCCCGCTCGTGCAGGGGCTTCAGCGCCACCACCAGCTGGGCGGTGGAGCAGTTGGGGTTGGCGATGATGTTCTTACGGTCGGCCCACTCCACGTCGTCCGGGTTCACCTCCGGCACGACCAGGGGCACATCGGGGTCCATGCGGAAGGCCGAGGAGTTGTCGATCACGATCGGGCCGGCGGCGCCGATCTTGGGCGACCATTCCTTGGAGAACGAGCCCGAGACGCTCATCAGCACCAGGTCGACCTTGGAGAAGTCGAATTGCTCGATGTCCTCGCAGCGGACGATCTGTTCGCCGAACGAGACCTCGACCCCGATCGACTTGCGGCTGGCCAGCGCATGGATCTTCGAGATGGGGAATTCCACCTCCTCGAGGATGTTCAGCATTTCGCGGCCCACATTGCCCGTGGCGCCCACGACGGCGACGCGATAGCTCATCGCGGTCCTCCTCAAAGAAAAAGCGGAGCGTCCCGTTACGCCGATGGGGCGTCAGGCGCAAGGCAGGCAAGGGATGGAGCAAGGGAAGAGACTGATGACCGACACCGGAATGCCGTTCGCCAACCTCATGGGCGTGGAGATCACCGAGCGGGCCAAGGACCGCGTGGTCGGCCGCCTGACCGTGCGCGAGGACGTGTGCACCGCAGGCGGCATTCTGCACGGCGGCGCCTTCATGGCCTTCGCCGACGCCCTGGGCGCCATTGGCGGGTTCCTGAACCTGCCGCCCGGCGCGCGAACCACGACCCTGGAATCCAAGACCAACTTCCTGGGCTCGGCCAAGGTCGGGACCACGGTGACCGGCGAAGCCACCCCCCTGCACATCGGCCGCCGCTCCAGCGTCTGGCAGACCCGCATCACGGCGGAAGACGGCAAGCTGCTCGCCCTCGTCACCCAGACCCAGATGACCGTCGGGCAATAGCTCCCATTCGTCACCCCAGGACTTGTTCTTGGGGTCCCTGTGTCAGCTGTTCCGGAGGTCGAAGCGACGCTCTCCAGCGTCCACGAGGGCGCCCTCAACCGCGGCGCAAACGGATGAAGGGACCCCAAGAACAAGTCTTGGGGTGACGAAGGTAATGCGCTTACTCCCCCGCCAACCCCAGAATCGTCGCCCACTCCTCCGGGCGGATCGGGCACACCGACAGGCGGAACTGGCGGAACATGGCCATCTCGGCGAGCGCCGGCTCGGCCTTCAGGGCCGCCAGGGTCACCGGGTTGGCCAGGGGCCGCACCGGCTTGAGCTCCACGGCCACGAACCGGCCCTTGGGATCGGTGGGATCCAGAAACGCCTCCTTGGACACTTCGGCGATCCCGACCACCGCCAGCCCTTCCACCGAATGATAATAGAAGGCTTGGTCCCCCAGCTTCATGGCCTTCAGGTACAGGGCGGCCTGGTTGTTGCGCACCCCGTCCCACATCGTCGTGCCGTCGCGCTCAAGGTCCTGGAAGCTGTACTTGGCGGGCTCGGACTTCACGAGCCAGTGCTGGGCGGGCATGGGCGTCTCCTGGGCTCCACCTGATATCGGCGGGCGCGTGCGGCTTGGCAACTCCCAGACCAAGGCCCGGACCAGGGGTTGAGAGAGGCTTTGCAACAACCCTCTTGGCTGGCGGAACAAAATAGGTACTTTGGGTTGCAACAAAGCCTTGGGGGCGTGCGTGGTCTGGACGTGGGTGAAGAGGGCGATGGTGTGCGTGGCGTTGCTTCTGGCGACGCCAGCGGCGGCCCAGGCGCCCGACCTGTCCGGCCCCCTGCCCTCGGATTCGCGCCTGAAGACCGGCGTCCTGCCCAACGGCCTGCGCTACGCGGTCCTGCGCAGCGCCACGCCGAAGGGGGCCGTCTCGATCCGCTTCGCCATCGATGTCGGCAGTTATGAGGAGGCGGACGGCGAGCGGGGCCTGGCCCATTTCGTCGAGCACATGGCCTTCCGCGCCACCCGGAACTTCCCGGAAGGGGTGGTCGAACAGCAGCTTGCCCAGATCGGGGTGGGGGCGGGCCGCGACCACAACGCCTTCACCAGCCTCTATTCCACCCTTTACGTCGTCGATCTCCCCGACGGCGACCGCGCGCACCTGGACCTGGCCTTCCGATGGCTGCGGGACGTGGCCGACGGGGTCGCGTTCGATCCCATCGCCGTGGACCACGAGCGTGGTGTGATCCTGGCCGAGCGCGAGGCGCGGAACACCAACGCCCAGGCCGCCGACGACCGCATCGCCGCCTTCCAGAGCCCGGCCCTGCGCTCCGTCAACCGCGAGCCCATCGGGTTGGACGCGGTGCTTCGGTCGGCGCGGCCAGAGGACCTGCGGCGTTTCTACGCCCGCTGGTATCGACCGGACACGGCCATCGTGGTGGTCGCCGGCGACCTTGCGCCCGAGACGATGGAGGGCTGGATCAAGGCCGCCTTCGAGACCTGGACGGTCACGGCGCCGCCGCCCCGGCGCACGGCCCTGGACGCACCGGATCCAAAGCGCGGACTGGACGCGATCAGCCTGGCGGACACCCGGCTCGACGACCGGCTGCGGGTCTGCCGCCTGCTGCCCGGCGATCCCAAGGAACAGACCACCGCCGAGGGCCGCGCCCGCATGGTGCGCCGGAACCTGTGGCTGGACATCCTGGACCAGCGCCTGCTGGACCGGGCCGACCGGGACGGCGAGATGGTGGACGCCGGCGCCTGGAGCGACGGCGAGGACCGCGACGTGCGCCGCATCTGCCTGGAGGCGTCTCCTAACCCTGGGGCCTGGGAGACGGCCCTAGCCGCATTGAATTTCGAACTCCGCAGGCTTCGCCGCGACGGGCCGAGCGAGACCGAGATCGAGGCCGCTCTTGGCCGGGTCCGGGCCGACCTGCGCGGCAGCATCTCGGCCGCGCCCACAGAGCTCACCGCTGATCTCGCAGGAGAGATCATCAATTCCATGCTCTCGGGCCTGCCCTTCTCCGAGCCTCGCGTGGTGCTGAGCGCCCTGGGCCGCGCGGCGGAGAACCTGGTCCCGGCGGACCTCAAGGCGGCCGTGATCCAGGACTGGTCCGGGGCCGGACCTCTGATCGACGCAACGGGAACCAACCCGCCCGGCCGGGACGCCCTGCTGGCCGCCTGGACGGCCGAGGACGCAGGCGCCGAGCCGCCGCCCTTCGTCGATCCGCCCCGGCCGCGGTGGGCCTATGACCGCTTCGGCGAGCCGGGCCGCGTCTCGCGACGCGAGGCGCTGGACGGCTTCGTCCGTGTCACTTTCCGGAACGGGGTGGTGCTGAACCTCAAACCGACCACCTTCGCCCAGGAGTCGGTGGAGGTGCGGGTCACCCTGGGCGACGGCCGCCGGGAGATCCCGCCGTCCGACGTGTTCAAGACACGCATCGCCGCGGACCTGCTGCTGACCGGCGGGCTTGGGCGACAGCCCTGGCGCGAGGTGGACGCCGCCCTGGCGCCCATCGACTGGGCCTTCAGCCTGTGGGTCGGAGATCAGGCCTTCACCCTGTCCGCCTCGCCCATGACCAGCAATCTCGACCTGCAGCTTCAGGTGCTGGCCGCCTATCTGAGCGACCCGGGCTTCCGCGCCCAGCCGGCAGGGCGGCTCAAGGCTGCGGTCGACCAGACCTACCGCGCCTATGACGCCGACCCCGTCTCGGTGGCGCAAAGCGCAGTGTTCCGGACCTTCGCGCCCAGCTCGGGCCAGTTCCCGCCGCCTCGCGCCGAGTTTGGCGGCCTCAGCTCCGCCGACATCGACCGCCTGCTGCGCCGGCCCCTGACCGCCTCGCCCCTTGAGGTCACCCTCGTTGGCGATGTGGACGAGAAGACCGCAACGGACCTCGTGGCGGGCACCCTCGGCGCCCTGCCGCCCCGAACCTCGCCGTCCCGACGCCTGCCCGAGGTGGGCTTCCTGAAGTTTCCGCAACAGGCGCCGCCGCCCCTGAGGCTCACCCACCAGGGGCCCGCCGACAAGGCCCTCGTCGAGCTCGTCTGGCCCCTGGCCGGCGCGGAGCCGCTGAGCCGGCGCGACATGGCGATCGCCAGCCTGTTGGCCGACATCCTCACAGACGCCCTCACGCACGAGGTGCGCAACCGGCAGGGCCGCACCTATTCGCCCAGCTTCTCGGCCCATACCCCGGACGATGGCGACCAGGGGGTGATCGAGGGCGGGATCGAGACCTATCCGGCCGAGGCCGACACGGTGCGCGCCGAGGCCCTGCGGGTCGCCGGCGACCTGGCCCGGGGCGAGATCACCGCCGCCCAACTCGAAGCCGCCCGCAAGCCCTCCCAGTCCGCCGCCGCCGCTGGCCTGCTGACCAACGCCGTCTGGGCCGACCATCTGGCCGGCTCGGCCCGTTTTCCGCAGCGCGTGAAAGACCTTGAGGTCTTCCCGCGCCTCACCGCCGAGATCAGCCTGGAGGAGGTCCGCGCCGCCGCCGCGCGCTGGCTCTCGCCCGCCCCGATCCAACTTGTGGTCACCCCCGGCCCCAAGGAGGCCCCATGACATACCCCCTCCCTCGGCCCGCGCCCCTCCTGGCCGCGATGCTGCTCCTGGCCTCCGCCGGTCCGGCCCTGGCCGAGCACCCTGCCCTGAGGACCTGCCTGGACCCTAAGGCCACCGTCGAGGCCTCCCAGCGCGCCTGTCTGCTGGTGACCAACGACCCCGCCGCCGCCCTGGACGACCGGATCGCCGCCTATCGCGAACAGGTAATCATGGCCCGGGGCGGGGACGACCTGGAGGGGGCGGTGAAGGCGGCCACGGAGGCCTTGCGCCTCGCCCCCGATGCGGTCGATCTCCAGGCCATGCGCGGCGCGGTCCTGGTCGATCTGGGACGGCTTGACGAGGCCAGGTCGGACCTCGACGCCGCCCTCCGGCGCGACCCGCACAATCAGGTCGCCCTGCTTTATCGCGGGGCCCTGCTGTCGGCGTCACACGCGCCGGTCGATGAGGTGGCCGCCGCCTACGCAGCGGCCCTGGCGCAGGACCCGAGGGACATCCAGGCCCTACTCGGCCGGGCGCTCGTCCTCAACGCCGCGGGGCGCCACGACGCCGCGATCGCCGACTATGACGCCGCTCTCAAGCTTGAGCCCGGCGCAGCCTTCATCCTCAAGGCGCGGGGCGACGCCAAGGACGCCGCCGGACGCACCAGGGACGCCGTCCTGGACTATCGTGCGGCGCTCAAGGCTGATCCCAGCTCCACCGACGCCATGATCGCCTTGGGCTTCATTATCATGTCCGAGCAACCGACAGAGGCCGTGGGCCTGGCCGACCGGGTGCTGAAGGCCAAGCCGGACGATCCCGAGGCCCTGCTCCTGAAGGCGCGGGCCTTCACCTGGCAGCAGCGCAACGACGACGCCATCCAGGTCCTGCGCCGACTGCTCCAGGTCGCGCCTGAGGACCACGACGCCCATCACGACCTGATTGAGCTCTACCTTGATAAGGGCCAGCCGCATCAGGCCGAGCCGCTGATCGCAGACGCCCTGAAGCAGAATCCGAAGGATCGCGAGGCCCTGCGCCTGCGCGCCCGACTGAAGGCCGACGCCGGGGACTGGGCCGGCGCCATCGCCGACGACGACCAGCGGATCGCCCTGCAGCCCACCGCTGAGGCCTACCGCCTGCGGGGCGTACACAAGTCCGGCAAGGGCGATGGGGAGGGCGCCGTGCAGGATCTCCGCAAGGCCCTCGAGCTGGCCCCTGACGCAGCGGGCGTCTGGACAGACCTGGCCCATCAGGCGCGCCAGAACGGCGACGCCAAGCTGGCCCTCAGCGCTGTGGAGCGCGCCCTGGCGCTGGATCCCGACTCGACCGGCGCCTGGAGCGCCCGCGGCGACATCTATGCGGACGCCGGCGACTGGCCCAAGGCCGCGGAGGCCTATCTCAAGGGCGGCGAGCTGACCTTCGCCGCCGAGAGCTGGGCGCAAGGCGGCGACGACGCCAAGGCCCTGGCGCTCTATGACGCCGCCCTCAAGCAGGATCCGCGCGACGTTCGCGCTTGGGCGGGCAAGAGCTTTGTCCTGTCGGACCAGGGCCGGGCGCGCGAGGCCGTGAAGGCCTTTGACGCGGGTCTGGCGATCACGCCCACGGACACGGACATGCTGATCGGCCGGGCCCGCGCGCGCGCCGCCCTCAAGGACCTGGCGGGCGCTGAAGCTGACTTCGACGCCGCCCTCGCCGCCGAGCCCAAGTCCGCCGCCGTCTACAGCGCTCGCGGCCAGTATGAGGTCTCCCGGGAGCGCTACGAGGCGGCCCAGGCCGAACTCACCCAGGCCATTGGGCTCGATCCCAAGTTCCGCGACGCCTTCGTCTTCCGCGCCGTGGCCCTGATCGGGCAGGGGCGGTACGACGCCGCGATCCGCGACATAAATGCGGCCCTGGCGATCACGCCGAAGGAGGCGGGCCTGTTGTCGATGAAGGGCGAAGTCTTCCACCGCCTGGGTGACGAGACCCGAGCTCTTGAGGAGCTGAACGCCGCCCTGGCCCTCGATCCAGATGACGGCCTGACCTATGTGCGGCGCGGCGACGTGCTGGAGGCGCTGGGCGACAAGGCCGGGGCCGCCGCCGACCGGGCGCGCGGGGTCAAGCTGGACCCCAGCCTGAAGGATAATTGACTCCGTCAACTAGTTGGCGTGTTCTGCGTGGGGAGGTCACCCATGTCAGAACCCGTCGCCGCCATTCGCGCCTTCAACCGCTTCTACACGCGACGGATCGGCGCCCTGGACGAGGCTCATCTGGGCGAACCCTTCGGCCTGGCCGAGAGCCGCGTGCTGTACGAGACCGCTCAGGCGCCGGAAGGGCTCGCGCCCAAGGCCCTGGCCGAGCGCGCCGGCCTCGATCCGGGCTTCCTCAGCCGCATCCTTAAGCGCTTCGAGGCGCAGGGCCTGATTGACCGGGTGGCCCAGGCGGCGGACCGCCGCAGCCGCCCAGTGCGCCTCACCGCCGCCGGCCTGACCGCCTTCGATCACCTACGCACCACGGCCGACGGGGCGGTGGAGGCCATGGTCGGCGCCCTCTCCGCGAGCCAGGTCGAGCGCCTGACCGCCGCCATGGCCGACATCCAGGGCCTGCTCCAGGCGAAACCGGGCGCGGAGCTGATCCTGCGGCCGCACCGCACTGGCGACATGGGCTGGGTGATCGCCCGCCACGCCGAGCTCTACGCCCGCGAATACGGCTGGGACGAACGGTTCGAAGCCATGGTGGCCGCGATCTGCGCCGACTTCCTACGCAATTTCGATCCTGCGCTTGAATGTTGCTGGATCGCCGAGCGTGAAGGCGTGCGCCTGGGCTCGATCTTCCTGGTGCGTGGTGATCGGCCCGGTGAAGCCAGGCTGCGCCTTCTGCTGCTCGAACCCGCCGCCCGGGGATCGGGTCTCGGGCGCCGGCTGGTGCGCGACTGCCTGGCCTTCGCGCGCCAGGCCGGCTACAGCGCGGTGGTGCTGTGGACCCAGTCGATCCTCACCGCCGCCCGGGGGGTCTACGCCGCCGAGGGCTTCCGGCTGGTGGACACCACACCGCACACCGACCTCGGACAGCCTCTGGTGGGGGAGACCTGGCGGCTGGACTTCTGACCTGCATCCGGTGTCCTTTGCGGCCCGTATCTAGAGCCAGACCCGGACCGGAGCCGACCATGACGCCGCCGACCACCCGCCGGACCTTCCTCGCCACAGGCCTCGCCCTCGCCGCGACGCCCGCCCTGGCCCAGGGCCGCAGCCTCGCCTTCAGCGTCGAGCGCGACGGGGTGCGGATCGGCGAGCATCGCATGAGCTTTTCCGGCGATCCTGGCTCGCCCACCGTCACCACCGAGGTGGAGATGCTGGTCAAGATCGGCGCCGTGCCGATCTACCGCTATCGGCACCAGGCGACCGAGCGCTGGCGGGGCGGGCGGTTCGCCAGCCTGTCCACCATCACCGACGCCAATGGCCGCCGCCGCACGGTCGAGGCGGTGCGGGAGGCCGATGCGGTGAACATCGCCTATGGCAAGAAGCGCATCACTGCCGCGCCCACCACCGCGCCCCTGACCCACTGGAACGCCCAGGCCCTGTCCGGCCCGCTGTTCAATCCCCAGGAGGGCAAGCTGTTGTCCGTGACCGGCCGGCGGCGCCAGGACAACCTGACCACCCCGGACGGCCGGCGCGCGGCGGTGCTCTGGTCCCTGCGCGGGGAGGCCGACATCGACGACTGGTACGACGCCGACGGCGCCTGGCTCGCCCTGCGCGGCAAGCTGAAGGACGGCTCGGTGGTGATCTACCGGCGGATTTAGCCCTTACCCTGGATGACCGGCTCGCCGCGCGCCTGCTTCCAGGCGTTAGACACTAGGTCATTGGCGAAGACCGCGTTGAACAGGAAGCCCAGCCAAGGGTCCTCACCAGCGAAGGTGGCGCGGATCGGCGCCAGGTCCACCTGCTTGCGAACCTCCGCCAAGGGCAGACCGGCCCTGGCCAGGGGCGTGACCTGGTCCCGTACCGAGACCAGGGCGGCGGCCAGGCGGCCGATATAGGCGCGGTCGGTCTGTACTGCGCCGTGTCCGGGGATGAGATAGGCGAAGTCCAGGCGCTCCAGCGCCTTCAGCACCCCGATCCAGTCATCCGGATAGGTGTGCGCGGCATAGGGGATCGGCGCGACGACGATATCCCCGCTGGCCAGCACCCGCTGCCGGGGCGCCCAGACCACCGCGTCGCCATCGGTGTTCGCACGGCCCAGGAACATCACCTCCACCGGGGCCTGTGCATCCGGCAGGGAAATGTGGTCACTGAAGGTCAGATCCGCGGGGGTCGCCGCCAGGCCGGTGTAGGCGGCGACCATCGCCGGGCCCGCCGCCGCAGTCCGCGCCCAGCCGGCGCGGAGCTTCGGGGGCAGGGACTTGTCGGCGGCCTGCTTCTCGGCGAAGGCCGCCATGTCGCCGTAGGCCTTTGCGTAGCCCGTCACATAGGCCATCGGCGGGCCGGTCATGTTCTCGCGGGTCCGGGCGGTGGAAACGATCCGCAGCTCCGGCCAGGCTGCGCGGACCTCGCCCGCCCCAAGATTATGGTCCCCGTGATAGTGGGTATAGATCAGCCAGCGCACGGGCTTGGGCGACAGCTTGCGGATCTCGGCCACAATGGCCCGACCCGATACCGAGGACCCGCCGGCGTCCACCACCACAAGTCCGTCAGTCTGTTCGATCACGGTGACATTGCCCTCGAAGGGCGGATCGGTGACCTCAGGCTTCTCGATCATCCAGACGCCTTCGGTGACGGAAACGGCGCGCCGGGCGAAGATGGCCTCGGCCGTGGGCGCCGCCCGGGCGGGGTCGGCGAGGACCAGGACCCCAAGCATGATGACGGACGCAGGACGCATGATGGCCCCTCCCTGATGATCAGGAAGGCTAGGTCTGGCGCATCGCCACGCCCAGTTAAGTCTTGGTCATGCGGTCGCCGGCTTCAGCATCCGGGCCCGTCGCCAGGCGCCATAGGTGAACACCGCCGCCCCGCCCCAGATGAAGATGAAGGACACCGCCCGCAGCGTGCTGAAGGCCTCGCCTTCCGCCAGGCCAATGCCGAACGAGATGGTTGGGCCGATGAACTGCAGGAAGCCCATATAGGACAGGGGAATGCGCCGCGCGGCCCAGGAGAACAGAGCCAGGGGCACGGCGGTGATCGGCCCGGCCGCGACCAGCCAGGCCGTAGCCGTCGGGCTGGCGGTGAAATGGCCCAGCCCATGCTGCTCAAGCCAGATCACATAGACGAGGCCCGGGACCGACAACAGCAGGCACTCCACGAACAGGCCGGTCTGGGCGTCGGCCGGGACCAGCTTGCGCACCACCCCATAGCCGCCGAACGAGAAGGCCAGCACCAGGGAGATCCAGGGCAGATGGCCCAGGGCCAAGGTCTGGATGACGACGCCGACGACCGCCAGGACGATGGCGCCGACACCGATGCGGTCCATCCGCTCGTGGAACAGCAGCACGCCCGCGGCCATGTTGAGCAGCGGCGTGATGTAGTAGCCGAGGCTGCTCTCCAGCACCCGGCCGGAATTCACCGCCCAGATGAACAGGCTCCAGTTGATGGCGATCAGGGCCGCTGACAGGGCGAGGCCGCCCAGCAGCCGCGGATTGCGGAACACCCCTAGGGTCTGGCGCCACTGCCCGGCCAGAAGCACCAGGGCCAGGGCCGTGATCGATCCCCACAGGGTGCGGTGGCTGAGAATCTCCCAGGCGCCGGCGCCCAGGTGGCCCATGGCCTGGAAGGCCAGGGGCACGAATCCCCAGATCAGGTAGCAGACGAACCCGGCGGCCAGGGCGGTGCGGTCGGCGGGCTGGTCGGTCAAGGTGTCCTCAAGGCGGGGCCTGGCGGCGGGGCAGGGCGGGTGTTCCAGCCTCGGGCGCGAGGCGGAGCGCATTGGTCAGGATGCAGACCTGACGATACTTTCCTATGAGACTGAGCAGTTCGAGCAAGGCCAATTCGCTGAACGTCCCGCGGAGTTCGGACCAGAAATCGTCTGAGAGCTCACAGGAGGCCTGCAGGGTGTCGCACAGGCGAAGGACCAGGGCGTCGGCCTCGGGCCAATCGAAGTGAGCGACCGGCGCCGCCGTGGCCTCGACCTCCTGCGAGGTGAAGCCGACCGCCTCGGCCAGCAGGGCCACGTGGACGCCCCATTCATAGTCTGACCCGTTGAGCGCGCAGACCCGCAGGATGGCCAGCTCGCGGGTGCGCAGGCTCAGGTGACCCGGATCGAGATAGCCCCCGTCCATGAAGCGCTTGAACAGTCGCCCGTCGCGGGCGAGCACCCTGAACAGCAACAGCTCGGGCAGGTTTTTCAGCCGGTGGGCGACGGCGGGCTGCCAAGGGGCCTTGGCGGGGGCGATGCGGCTTTTCATGATGAGGCTCTGGTTTGTGCTATTGTTTTTGTAGCACCAGAGCTTCGGATGACGCTATGAAAAATGTAGCACCCATGCCCGGCCGCCCCGTCCGGGGCTCGGCGACGGGCCGCCCGATCATGGCGGCGCTCGACCTGTTTGGCCGTCGGGGCCTCTTGCGCATCCTGTGGGAGCTGCGGGGGGATGCGCCCATGACCTTCCGCGCCCTGGCCGCGGCCACCGACCTGCCGCCCAGCACCCTGAACACCCGCCTGAAGGAGCTGAGGGCCGCAGGCCTGATGGGCGACGAGGCGGGCTACGCCCTCACCCAAATGGGCCGCGAACTCCTGGGCGCCCTCGATCCCCTGGTCTGCTGGTCCGAGGCCTGGGCGAAGGCGGTGGACCCCGAGATCTAGCTGATCGCCCGCGCCAGCCGCGCCACCCCCGGCCCCATGGCCCGCACGGGATAGCCGGAGAAGCCCAACAGCAGGCCCTGGCGCGGCGCGGCGCCCCGGTACAGTCGGCTGATGGCCTGGACGGTGACGCCCTGGGCGTCAGCCAGGGCCTCGGCCTCGAGGTCGCTTCGGCCGTCCTTGAGGTAGGCGACCAGGTGCAGGCCCTGGTCCGGCTGGGCGACCTCGACCCGATGGCCGAGCCGCTCGGTGAGGGCGCGGACCAGGGCGTCGCGCTGGGCGCCATAGGCCACGCGACGGCGACGGATGTGGGCGGCGAACTCGCCGCTTTGCATGAAGTCGAGCACCATGGCCTGGGTCAGGGTCGGGGCCTGGCGGTCCATCATCCGGCGGGCCTGGCGGAAGGGCGCAACCAGGGCCAGCGGCGCCACCAGATAACCCAGGCGCAAGCCGGGAAAGAGCGCCTTGTTCAGGGTGCCGACATAGATCACCCGCTGGCCGCCATCGAGCCCCTGGAGGGCGGTGAGCGGCGGGCCGTCATAGCGGAACTCGCTGGCGTAGTCGTCCTCCACCACCCAGGCCCCGGCCTCGCGGGCCCAGGCCAGCAGCTCCAGACGGCGGGCCATGGAGAGCGCCATGCCCAGGGGATACTGGTGCGAGGGGGTGACAAAGGCGGCCCGCGCCTCGGGCGCCAGGCGCCGGCCCTCGGCGACGACCAGGCCGTCCGCATCCACGGGCACAGGCACGATCTGGGCCCCCACCGCCTCCAGGATGCGCAGGCTGGCCGGGTAGCCGGGATCCTCCGCCCAAACCGCGTCGCCCGGCGACAGCAGCACGCGGGCGACGATGTCCTGGGCGTGCTGGGCGCCGGTGGTCACGATCACCTGGTCTGCCTCGCAGCGGACGCCACGGGCGGCGCGCAGATAGGCGGCGATGGCTCCGCGCAGGGCGAGGTCGCCGGCCGGGTCGGCATAGCCGAAGTCGTCGGCGGACAGGGCCCGCACCGCCCGCCGGGCCGAACGGCTCCAGGCCGCCTGGGCGCGGGCGTCCATCAGGGTGCGGCCGGTATTGAAGGTGCGCTCGGCGGGCCGGGGCGGCGGAACCGGCGTCGCCGCCAGCCGCACCGCCCGCTCAGGC
>CAZXVO010000084.1:0-16411 GCA_964643835.1 uncultured Phenylobacterium sp.
GTCACCTGCGCCCACTGGTCATCCAGCACAGGCCAACCCGCTCGAACCACGGGAATATAGGCCGGCGCCACGAAATGGGCCGGGACTGCCAATTCCACCTTGCAGCTTCCCGCGCAGGCCGAACCGCCATCGGGCGCCTGCGGGGCCTCATCGGGACCCCAATCCACCAGTTGCGTGAAGGAGGCCTCGACACTGGCGTCGGCGGCGCCAAGCGGGGCGGCGGCTCCCCCGGCATGAGGGTGCATGGCCGCGAAGAGCAGGACGAGCGTCAGGGCGATGTGCAGCCAGACGTAGCCGCGGCTACGCACCGCGCCTTGCTGGACAGGCAATGGGAGGACCTTGGCGATCACGGCGCCCTTAGAGCTTGGGTCCGCCGCAAACGCAAGGGGCGAACAGCCACAGCGGCCCACCTATCGGATCTCCGCGGTCGCCTGAAGTTCCGGCCGCTTCAGCAGCGCCTGCGGACACCAGGCGCGTCCGAAAGCCTACAGGACCTCGATCTCCGCCTGCAGCGCGCCGGCCGCCTTGATGGCCTGAAGAATCGAGATCATGTCCCGCGGCGTGACGCCGAGCGCGTTCAGCCCGCTCACCAGGCTGCCCAGCGAGGCGCCGGTCGGCAGGCGCACGAGCCCCCTTCCCTTTTCTTCATCGATTTGAACGCTGGACTGCGGGGTCACCACGGTTTCGCCCTGGCCGAAGGGCGAAGGCTGGCTGACGGCCGGCGTCTCCCGCACCGAGATCGTGAGGTTGCCCTGGCTGATCGCCACCGTTGAAATCCGAACATCGGCGCCCATGACGATGACGCCCGCGACTTCGTCGATAACGACCCGGGCGGGCGTGTCGGTCTCGACCGGCAGGGCCTCCACGGCGGTGATGAACCCCGATGCGGTCGCCATCGCCGGCACCGCGAGTTGGATGATCGTCGGGCTCTGGGCCCGCGCTGCGTCAGGGAAGCGGCGATTGATGGCGTCGGCCACGCGCACCGCCGTGGTGAAGTCCGGGTTTCGCAGGTTGAGGCGTAGCTGCCGCATGGCGTTGAACTGAAAGCCGGTTTCGCGCTCGACAATGGCGCCGCTGGCGATCCGGCCGGAGGTGGGTACGCCCTTGGTCACAGAAGAGCCGGATGCGCCGCTCGCGGCGACGGCGCCCGTCTGCACCGACCCCTGCGCGACGGCGTAGGTCTGACCGTCCGCCCCCAGGAGGGGCGTGACCAAAAGCGTCCCCCCCATGAGGCTCTTCGCCGATCCCATGGCGGAGACCGTCGCATCCACCTGCGAACCGGCGGCTGCGAAAGGCGGCAGCTTCGCCGTCACCATGACAGCGGCGACATTCTTGGTGTTGAGGCGAGCATCACGCGTGTTGACGCCGAGCCGCTCCAGCATCGCCTCCAGGCTTTGCTGCGTGAAGGGGGCATTCCGCAGCGCGTCGCCCGTGCCGGCCAGCCCCACGACCAGCCCGTAGCCGATCAGCGAGTTCTCCCGCACCCCTTCGACCTGGACGATATCCTTGATGCGGGACGTGGCCGCGCTCGCGGGGGTCGTCATGAGCGCGGCGACGATCAGGCTCACGAAGGCCGCGAGACGCCCGCGCCTGCCAGATTTCCGCGCGACCTCGTGCAAGGGGCCCTCCTGCGCCGCGGCGGGGATCGATGCGTCCCCGACGCCGGCGCCCGGTCCATGCCGTTCCGGGTAGGACACGCTTATGGCAGTGCGGAGTGACCGAACCGTTAACCATATTTCCCTTGGAACGCCGCCAGTACGGCGGATCTGCGGGGGTCGGGCATGCCCGCCCTTGCGGCTTTGGGGCGTTCTTCGGCCAATCGGCGCCGATGCGAACGCGATGCCGCCAGCGCTTATGCCTCGCCGAAACTCGGTCCCACGTTGTTGAGTTGAGCGGCAAGCGCCACGACCAACTGAGCCGGAGAAAACGGCTTTGCCAAGATCGCGCTGCCTGGGACCCCTTCCGCTGCCCACTCATGGGCGCTGCCCCCGCTCATATAGACCACGGCGATGTGCAGATCCGTATGTCGCGCGGCGCGGCCGACGTCCCAGCCAGTCGTTTCACTTCCGAGGTTGATGTCGGTCACCACGCCCACGAGTTCGCCGGTCGGGCGCTGCAGGAGGTCGATCGCAGCATCGCCACTGTTCGCCGAGATGCACTCGAAGCCGGCGTCTTCGAGTGCGCCCTGCAGAAGGTCTCGCACCAGGAACTCATCTTCCACGAGCAGCACCTGGGGAAGATTATCGCTCATCGCCATCTGAGCTCTCCAAGAACCCCGAAGCCACGCATTTTCGGCTCCGCAGGATATTCTGGACGAACCGCCCGATGCGTCGGTCTACGGCCGCCGAGCCTTTTCATACGCCACGCCGGCGTCCCGGACGATGCATCCGGCGCGCGCCCGTGCGTCTCGCCTGCAGCTCGACAGTTCCAAGGCCTCGCCGATCCACTCGCGGCCCTACGGAGCCCAAAGGGCCCGCGTATAAGCGCGCTGCGTGTCGGCACGCGCCGAACCGGGCGATTTGAGCGGGTCACCGGTGTGGCGACACGACGACGAACTCTCCCCGCCACGGACGGTGGGCGCGGGCCTCCCTATATTCAAAGGCTGCGTAGAGACTGACCGCCAGCACGGCAAAGCCAACCACCAGGACCGCGAGCGTGCGCCAGGTCGCGTGCGGCCGGCTGTCCCAGCCGGCGCGTGGACCCTCCCGATGTGGACCCTCTCGCACGTCTATCCTTTCCTTCTGGCGCATCCGCCGCGGCCGCCCGCCCGTCAAAGATAAGGGCGCCGCGGACGGGCTTGGCGGCGCCCTCCAGTCTGCTCAGCGGCGCCGGTCGCCCGGGCGGTTCCCCGGCACACCCGCATCATCACGGGGGAGCATCGACCCGCGACCGACGCTGCCCAACAGCTGTTCGAGGACGGTCATCTCCCGGCCGCGCGTCGGCGTCTCCCGGCCGTTGAACGCGATCACCTTCCCATCCTTCAGCGACAGGGTATCGAGGGTCTTCAGCACCTCGGTGTCCTTGTCAAAGCCCAAGGCGACGATGTCGCGCTTGATGATCTGCGGCCGGCGAAAGGCGGCCCGCGCCTTGATCTGCGAGACGTAGAACCAGATGTTCGGGTCGAAGGTGGAGGTCACCGACGGCGAACCGAGCTTCGCGCGCACGGTCGACTTGGTGTCGGTTCCGACAGCAAGGTCGCTCGGATTGGTATCGATGGCTTGGTAGCCGGAATGGCTGGTGATGGTGGTGCAGGCGCTGATGGCAAAAGCCGCCGCAGCAAGGCTGGCGAGCGCCAAGCGTCGCTGGAATGTCGTGGCACGCAGAATGGAACGCATGAAAAATCCCCAGGGTTGTCTGACGAAGATCGACCGGCCGGGACAGGCCGGGGGCGCTCACGTCAGACTCGAGGGGGCCGTTCCAAGGCCAATGGCCGGCGCACGACCGCACCCGCGATCTCGGAGCCGGGCCATCTCGCCGCCGCAAAGCTTGCGGGTAGTGTGGCGCTGGGCTCCGCGGGGAGGCTCCATGCGTGCATCGCGCAGTGGCCCGCGCAGCCGAGGACAACGCCGGCTCGTCCAGAGGCCTCGCCCCTATCCTTCACCCCGCCGTCCGTCACGGCGACGACGGCGCTCCGCGTGGGTTCCGGGGCCCCATGGGCGACCGACGGAGCGACCGCTCCACCTAGGATCATCAGCCAGGCCATCACCACGGTGAAGGCGGTCGTGAACCGACGTCGCCGAGCGTGGCGTCTCTTCGGAGCGGACCGGCTGGGCCGGCGGGATGTCGCCGTCGGCGTCATGCCTCTTCTATAGGCTGGAACGGCTCGGCTGGAAACGTTCGCCTGTTCCGCGCGCGGCCGTTTGAAATGTCGAGGCTGACTCAATCTGGCACAGTTTCCTTAAGTGGCGTTTAGGGGCCGCCGGGAGCTTGGCGAATCACCGCTACCGATTTCGGGCCTAGCAAGGAGACAGCATGCGCTTCGCAGCCCTGCGCGTTGGATTGCTCTTGACCATGTGCCTTTCGGGCTGCGGCAAGTACGCCCCGCTTGACCGCCCGCCCCCGATGTCCGGCTCGGAGTCGGCGCGGGTCCCCGCCCAGCCTTCCGGCGCGGAGGTGAAGACGATCGATCCCCGCGACCTTGACAACCGCACCCAAACCCCTCGGACTTGAGGCGCTCCAGGTTGGGCAGCTCATGGCCGCAGGCGGGCGGCGCAACATCGCGATAGTCGTGCGCACCTATGGATCGGAGGAGCCCGTCGTCGCTCCTTCACGGGCGGTAAGGAGCTGAGGAGCAGCCGTGCGGACGATCGTGCCGTTGTTCATTCTCCTCGCAGGGTTCTGCCTTTCCGCGTGCGAAAAGCAGGTCGTCCGACGCACCCCTGAAGGCATGGCGGCCCACCGCCGGCAGCTTGCGCCTCCTGAGCACGACGGGGCGCTGGATGGCGCGACCCTGTCGGCGATCCCCGCGCGGGCCAAAGGCGTCGGTCACGTGACCGCCATCGATCGGGTGGCGCGGACGATCACCATCGATCACGACCCGTCTCCCGGCTCGGACTGGCCGGCGATGCGCCTGACGCTCCCCGTGGCGTCGCCTCACCTTCTCGAAGGCGTCGCGGCCGGGGCGCTCGTTGAGTTTCACATCGAGCGCCGCGCCGGCGTGGCCGAGATCGCCGTCCTGAAGCCCCTCTCCATGGCGAGACCGGCGCGGCGGCCTGAGCCTTCTGCGAAGTCCAGCCCGGCGCCATAGGCGCTGCCCCACGCAAGCCGCCCGTTCGATGCGGCAAGGCCGGTGAGATGCACGGCGTCCTTCCATTCGCATGCCGCATGCGGCGTCGGTTCCCGAAAGGACGGCCTCAGGCCGATCGGGGGCTGTCCTTGCGTGGCGCCGACCCCGGCCGCCGCACGTTCGGGAAGAAGGCGAGGACGGTCGATCCAAGCACCTTCGCCGCCCGGACGAGCATCGCGGCGCTCGCACGCGCGGTCCCGTCCTCATAGGCCCACAGCTGTCGCACGCTTACGCCGAGCGCTTCCGCCAGCTCTGGGCGGCTCAGGTCCGCCTGCTGACGGCGCTCGCGCAGCCGAGAGCCGACCTGCAAGGCGACACTGGCCCTGCGCCGGCCGGGAGGGCGGTCGGGACCCATCGGCTCATTCACGTCGGCGCCCCGTGGCCATCCCTTCGGTCTGACGTCTGGCCGGATCCGGCAGGTCCACGGGGGTCGCGCCGTCCGGGGCCCCGATGCGATCCAGGCCCTGGGTAAGATGATCGATCGGCGCCCAAACGCCCGGCGCCGCGCGGCGCCGGAACGAGAGGGCAGGATCGTAGAGGGCCAGTTGCGGCGCCAGCGCACGCGCCTCCAGTTGTCCTTGCGCGTTCAGGAGCGCGGCGCTGGCGACGTAGGCGTCCCGGCGCGAGGTGACCAGGGCGAGCTCAGCGCTTCGCAACTCCTGCTCCGCATTGAGGACGTCCAGGGTGGTGCGCAGACCCAGTTCGAACTCCAGCCGCACGCCTTCCAGAGCGAACCGGGCGGCCTTGATCACCTCCTCATTGGCGGCGATCGACGCTCGTGCGGTCCGCAGCTGACTCCAGGCCTGCGCCACCGACTGGCGGACCTGCCGCTCCGTGGTCTCCAAACGAAGCCGATCGATGTTGTTGCGCTGCACGGCCTGTTCCACCTGCGACGAAAGCATCCCGCCGGAATAGAGCGGAAGGGTCGTCACGACGGACGCCGACAGGTTGCGAGCGAGACGATCTGCAACGAAGGGATCGATCTGGCCGGAGTAGCCATAGCCCGTCCTAAGGCTCACGGTCGGCCGGCGTTGCGCCTTGGCGAACGCGATCCGGGCGCGGCTCCCCCGCTCGGTGAGTTCGGCGCTCCCGATCCGCGGACTCTCCTGGTCCGCCGTTTCGTAAGCCTGAGCTATGGTCGCGGGGAGCAGTGGGTCGAGGTCCGGCCGCGGCGCAAGTTCCCCAGGCGCATCGCCCACGACCGCGGCATAGGCGGCGGCGCTGACTTCCAGCTGTCCCTCGGCGGCGGCGAGTTGGGCTCTCGACGTCCCGAGTCTCGCCTTGGCCTGCGCGACATCCGTGCCGGTGAGTTCGCCGACATCAAAGCGCGCCTGGGTTTCCTCGAGACGACGTGCGAGGGTCTGAACGTCTTGCTTGCGGATCTCCACGATCCGCTGATCGCGCCTGACGTCCACATAGGCCTGGACGACGCCGAGCACGAGATTGCCCTCCGTCTCCCGAAGCGCTTCACGCGCGGCAAGGATTTCGGCCTCGGCCGCGGTGATGGACGCCGTCGTGCGTCCACCGGTGTAGATCGGCTGACTGACGGAAAGGGAGGCATTGCCGAGGTTCCGTTCGGTCACGCCGGACCCCGTAACTGCAGTGTCAGGGATGCCATCCCCATTGGTGTCGACGAACGTCCCGCGCCCCGCATTGACGGACGTGCGACTATAGGAAGCCGTGGACGAAGCGTTGACCTGCGGGCGCAGGCCCGCGCGGGCCTGAACATAGGTCTCGTCGGCGAGCTTCACCTGTGCGCGCTGGGCCGCCAGCGTCGGGTTGCTCTCGTAGGCGCGGGCGATCGCCTCGGCGAGCGTTTCGCCTCTCGCCGCTGTGGCGCTCAGCACCGCCAAAGCGCAGGCGACAATCATGCGCCACCGTGCGGCGGCCCCATGCTTTGCGCGAGGACGCCTGATGGTGACGGCTTGGGTCGCGAACATGCCCCCAACTCCTTTCCAGTTCAGGGCGCAGGGTGCGCCGCGCGATTGATGTCGAGGTCTCACAGGAAGAGCGGTGCGATGTAGGCTGCGAGGAGCAGCGCCATCCCGATGAGGACAAGCCGCGTGAGAAGCCGGCCGCGCGCGCCTGCCCGCTCGAGCCTTCTAGGGCCACGCCGGCCCCAAGCTCTGCTCCTCAGCCACCGGCGGGGCACGGCCCGTCTCCCCGTTGGGCGCAGGCCCGCACCCGGTCTCCAGGTTCCAGGCGCCAAGGGGCCGTGACCGTATAGACCGTGCAGCGCTGACCGCGGCCTGAGATCGCCGAGACCCGCCCTGTCGCGACGTCCAGCACCCGGCCATCAGCGGAGAGGCGTTCCAGGCGCACCCGGTAGGGCGACATCGCAACGGACTTTCGACACAGGAAGCCCCGGAACCGCAGAGAATCGCCGTCACGCGTGACGCCAGGGGGCTCCAGCCGAAAGCCGGTGAGCGGGATCACTTCGGTGTCGACCTCCACTCGCTCGGGCGGCGCAGCGCTCGCGGTCCCTGCGGAGGCGACGAGCGCTAAGGCGAGCATTGAAACTAGACGCACAATGGTTCTCCATTCGTCATGCCTTAGATCTGCGCGGGAAGGCCGGCAGCACGGCCGAAGGGTCCAGGACGGCGCCGCGATGGTCGGCGAACTCCACATGGACATGGTTCGTCATGCCGGAGGCGTATCGACGGCCGAGGTCCTGGGCCCGCCCGATGATCTCCCCAGCGGTGACTTGCGCACCCGGCGCGCGTGACGGTCCGACGTAGAAGACCCGCGCCGAATACCGCGTCGTGGGGCTCGTGATCTCGACGAACTGCAGCTCCGGCTCGCCGGAGTAGGCCTGCCCCACGCGGGTGACGATGCCGGAAATCGGCGCGCGGATCGGGGCGCCGACCGGCGCCACCAGATCGAGCCCGTTGTGCCGCCGGCGCCCTCCGTCCCGGGATGCGCCGAAGGCGCCAGAGCCGTAGGCGTCCTCGCCGCGTTGACCAAGCGTCAGCGGCCAAGCCAGGTCGTAGCGACCGTCCTCGTCGAGGTCGACGCCAGCCGGCGTGTCACCCGCCGGCGCCGCCGAGGGTTGTGAAATCGCGACGGGGGCAGTCACCGCCCCAGCGCGGCCGCCCAGGGCCGAGCCACCGGCAAGCCCCAGGACTATCGCAGCGATCACCGCCACGCGTGAAAGCGCCCGTGTCGCCACGAGGTGCGCGGCCCGTCCGATGAGGGTTCCAGGAGACGTCACGCGTCACGATCCTTGTAGGCGAGCAGGCGCAGGGCGTTGGCCACCACGAGGACGGTGGAGCCCTCGTGGAAGAGCACCGCGACGCCGATCTTCAGACCGAACAGCGTCGCTGGGATCAGGAAGGCCACGACGCCCAGACTCACCCAGAGGTTCTGCTTGATGACCCGGCTGGTTCGGCGACTGAGGCCGACGGCGAAGGGCAGGTGATTGAGGTCGTCCGCCATCAGCGCCACATCTGCCGTCTCCAGCGCCACGTCGGATCCGGCTGCGCCCATGGCGATGCCCACGGTGGCGTTGGCCAGAGCCGGCGCGTCGTTGACGCCGTCGCCCACCATAGCCACGCGGCCCTCCTGGGCTTTGAGCTGCTGGACCACCTTGACCTTGTCCTCAGGCATCAGACCGCCCCTGGCCTCGTCGAGCCCGAGGCTCTGGGCGATCGCGTCAGCGACGGACTGGTTGTCTCCCGACAGCATGAGGATCCGTTCGATCCCAAGCGCCCGGAGGCGCTCGATGACCTGGCGCGCCGGTGGGCGGGGCGTGTCCATCAGCCCCAGGCTGCCGAGATAGCGATCCCCCTTGCGGACCATCACCACGGTGCGGCCATTGCGCTCGAGCCGTCGCGCGTCGCTCCAGACGGCTTCCGAGGGTCGCGGGCCTTCGCCCTCGTCGAACATGGCCGGCTTGCCGATCACAACCGGTGAGCCATCGACAAGCGCGCGGACGCCCTGGCCCGTCAGGCTCTGCACATCGGTCGCCTCGCCCCTCGGCCGATCACCGAGCCGTTGGGCGCCGTCGCGGGCGATGGCCGCGGCAAGCGGATGATCGCTGAGCGCCTCCACAGCCACCGCCACGGCGAGCAATTCCTGCTCGCTCACGCCATCGGCTGGATCGACATCGGTGAGGCGCGGCTTTCCCTCCGTCAACGTGCCTGTCTTGTCGAAGGCCAGCGCGGTCAGCGATCCGAGGTTCTCGAGCGGTCCGCCGCCCTTCACGAGCACGCCGCCGCGTGCGGCGCGCGCGACGCCGCTGAGCACCGCGCTGGGCACCGAGATCGCCAGTGCACAGGGGCTGGCTGCGACCAGCACCGCCATGGCCCGGTAGAAGCTGACGCTGAACGGCTCGTCGCGCACCAACCAGGCGAACATCAGCAGGCCGACGAGGCCGAGCACCGCGGGGACAAAGATGCGCTGGAAGCGGTCGGTGAACCTCTGGGTCGGCGAGCGCTGCGTCTCGGCCTCAGCCACCATCTTGACCACGCGGGCCAGGGTGGTCTCGGTCGCACGCCGGGCGACGCGGACCTCGAGCACGCCGGCTCCGTTGATGGTGCCGGCGAAGACCCGGTGCTCCGGGCCGGCCCTATTGAAGTCAAGCCTGACGTCCGCAGACGCCGCCTTGTCGACGGGCACGCTCTCGCCCGTGATCGGCGCCTGGTTGACGCTGCTTTGGCCGGCGATCACGACGCCGTCCGCCGGCAGGCGTTCATTCGGGCGAACGATGACCACATCCTCGACCTGGAGCGCTTCGACGGGGATCTCTTCGGTCTCAGTCCCGCGCCGCACCGTCGCCCGCTCTGGCGCGAGCTTGGCCAGGGCCTCGATCGCGCGCCGGGCGCGCCCCATGGCATAGTGCTCGAGCGCATGCCCTAGGCTGAACAGGAAGAGCAGCAAGGCGCCCTCGGCCCATGCGCCGAGGCTGGCTGCGCCGGCCGCCGCCACCAGCATGAGGGTATCGATCTCGAACCGCTTCTGGCGCAGGTTCTCAAGCGCCTCCCTTGTCGTGAAGAAGCCGCCGAAAACGTAGGCCGCCATGAATAACCCGAGCGGCGCGAGACCGGCGGCGCGTCGCTCGATGAGCCACCCCGCCGCCAAGAGGACGCCGGCGAGCAGGGCGAAGATCAGCTCGGTGCGCTCGCCGAAGATGCCCCCGTGGCCATGCGCGTGTTCAGGCTTGTCCCCACCTTGGCCATGAGCATGCCCATGCGCTTCGTCGTGCCGATCGTGGTCTTCGGCGCCCGTGTCGTTGCGGTGCGGCTGTCGGGGGGATTCGTCCAGCGGTCCAGTGTCGGCATTCATGGAAAGCGCCTCTGCATCAAACGACCCAAGTTCCACCCCGAGGGTGCGGACGGAATCCTGCAGCGCCCGCTCGCTGGTCTTCTCACGGTCGAACTCGACGAATGCGCGGCCGACCGGCCGTACATCCGCCCGGATCACGCCGGCCTGCACGCGGAGATGGTCGCGAATACGCCGGGCCGTGCGAGGATGGATCGCGCCCCCGATCCGGAACGCGAAGTGGCCGAACCGTTCCGCGATGACCGCGCCAGAGTCCTCGATGAAGGCGCGAAGTTGCCCAGCCGCCGCCCGTTCACCGTCGAAGCGGATCAACAGTTGGTCTCCGAGCCCCTCCTGGGCCTCGACACGCGCCTCCGTCACCGCTGGATGACCCCGGGCGACGGACGCCAGGACGCCGACGCAGCGTTCGCAAAGATCCGCCCCGCCTCCCAGAACCGACTCGAGTTGCAGCCGGAGCTCCTCCTGCGCCATGTCTATGCTCCTGTCGGGCTATGCGTGGGGCTCGGCGTGATGCCCGCCATAGCGGAGCACCTCGACCTTTTCGAAAGTGATCAAGCCGATGTCCTTGAGGTCATCCAGCTGGGGCAGGAAGGCGCGCAGCCGGGCCTCCTCATCGACGAACTCAATCACGACCGGCAGGTTGTCGTTGAGATCGAACGGCCGGTGCTCGTGCAGCCGGGCCGACTCGCCAAAGCCCTTGCGGCCCCGCAGCACGGTGGCGCCGGCGAGATGCGCGTCACGGGCTCTTCGGATGATGACGTCGATAAGCGAGCGGTCGCCCACCAGCGCGTTCTCGTCGGTATAGATGCGGAGCAGGACGGCTTGGCCAGGCGTTTGCATGTTGAGTTCTCCTGAAGAAAAAGGCGGTCAATGACGCGCGAAGATCCGCCTGCGGCCGCCTTCCAGCAGCAACAGGGTCATGAAGGCGTCTCGGCTACCGTCGGCTTGCTCCATGCCCGGTGAGCCGGCCGGCATACCGGGAACGGCGATGCCGATGGCTTCGAGCCGTTGTCGCAGCAGAGTTGTGACGTCCTCAGCGGGCACGTGGCCTTCCACGACGTAGCCGTGGACGACCGCTGTGTGGCAGGCGGCGAGGTCGGCCGGGACCTTGTAGCGGAGCCGGATGGCCGCGAGGTCTTCGACGATGACCGTCCGGGGTCGGTAGCCTGCCGCCTCCATGTGCGCGACCCACGCCTGACAGCATTGACAGCCGTCGGTGCGGAAGACGGTGAACGGGCTCTCGGCGATCGCCCGCGCGGGCGCGAGCCCGGCGATCGCAAGCGCCCCTACCGCGCTGCGGCGAGACAGATCTTTCATGGCGTTCTCCCATCCGGCTGGCTGGCGGGCGGCTTGGCATGGACGTTCAGCCGGAAATCGTGGCGGTGATCGGCTTCGATGATGCTGAGGCGGGAGCCGTCCTCGAGCGGGAGCGCCGCCTGCTTCGAGATCCAACCGGTCGCTGAAGGGTAGAAGCTGACGGCAGCGCCGCGCGGCGGCGTCAAGGTGACCTCACGGGCAGGCGGGGGCGAGACGGGGTCTCCGCTTTGGCCGACGAAGCGGATGGAAATGGCGTCGGAACCCGGAGCGCCACGAAATTCGATGATCATGCCCTTGGCGTCACCGCGCCATACACCTGGCGCGGCGGGCTCGAGGACAAGGGGCTCGTCGTGCAGCGACGTCCCCCAGGCGACTTGGGGCGCGACCAAAACCGCCGCAACCATCAGGAGACCGCCGCGTCGGAGGTTTCGCGCCGATCTTCCTGCGGGCGCGCAGCCATTGGCTGGCGGACGTTCTGGCGGGAGCGGCTGAAGGGGCTCGTGCAACGAATCTTCCCTCTCAAAAAGGTGAGCGCCGGGGCGGCCCCCGGGGGGGGGGCCCCCCCGCGGGGGGCCCGGAGCGCGGTTTTGGGGGGGGGGCGGGGGGGGGGGGGGGGGGGGGCGGCCCGGGCGGGGTCCAGTCAGCTCGTTTGTGGCTGGAGAGCTGCTGGACGGTCATCCTCCGCCGCGGGCTTGCGCCCGAGGCTGAGGATGAGCTGGGAGATGGCGGGAAGGACGAGCAGCGTCACCAAGGTGGCGGTGATCAGCCCACCGATCACCACCATGGCGAGCGGCTTTTGCACCTCTGCGCCGGTGCCGTGGGCGAGCGCCATCGGAATGAAGCCGATGGCTGGAACAAGCCCCGTCATCAGCACCGGTCGGAACCGCTCGACCGAGCCGTCGTAGATGGCCTTGGCGACCGGGACGCCCTCGTCGAGACGCTGTCGTATGCTCGACATCACCACCAGGCCGTTGAGCACCGCGACCCCGGCCAGCACGATGAAGCCGACCGCCGCCGAGATCGAAAAGGTGATCCCGGTCAGCGCGAGCGCGAACACCCCGCCGGCAAGCCCCAGAGGAATGGCGGCGAACACCGCGAGGGCGCGGGCAACTCCGCCCAGGGCCATGAAGAGGATGACGAAGATCGCCAGGAAGCAGAGCGGCACCACGATGCTGAGGCGCTGGGTGGCGGCTTGAAGGTTTTCGTACTGGCCGCCCCACTGCAGGTAGGAGCCCGTCGGCAGGGCCACGGCCTCGACCTTGCTGCGGGCTTCGGTGACGAAGGAGCCGATGTCGCGGTCGCGCACGTTCACCTGGATCACCACGCGACGCTTGCCGTTTTCGCGGCTCACCTGGTTGAGCCCGTCGGTGAAGCGGAGCTCGACCAACTGGCGCAGCGGCACCGACTGGCTGGGCGCGCCGTCGGACGACGGCAGCATGACCGGCGTGGCCCCGAGGCTGTCCAAATCGTTGCGCTGCGCCATCGGCACACGCACGATGATGTCGAAGCGCCGGTCGCCTTCGAACACCGCGCCGGCCTCGCGGCCGCCAAGCGCGGTGGCCAGGGTGTCGGCGACCTCCTCGACGGTCAGTCCGAAGCGGGCGATAGCGGCGCGGTCGAACCGGACGTCCAGGGTCGGCGCGCCGGCGGTCTGCTCGACGCGCACGCCCTCGGCGCCTTGGATCCCCTGTAGCACCAAGCCGATCTTGCCGGCCGCGGCGCTCATCTTGTCGAGATCGTCGCCATAGAGCTTGATGGCGACATCGCCCCGCACGCCGGCGATGAGTTCGTTGAACCGCATCTGGATCGGTTGGGTGATCTCGTAGCTGTTGCCGAGCAGCGGCTCCACCTTCTTGAGGATCCGCTCGGCCACCTGTTCCTTGGACGTGACCCCCTTCGGCCACTCCTCGCTCGGCTTCAGGATCACGAAGCCATCGGACTGGTTCGGCGGCATCGGGTCGGTGGCGACCTCGGCGGTCCCGGTCTTGGCGAACACCATCTCCACCTCCGGCAGAGAGACGATCGCCTTCTCGACCTGCTGCTGCATCGTCTTGGATTGCTCGAGCGACGTGGAAGGGATCTTCAGCGCGCCGAGGGCGATGTTCTTCTCGTCCAGGGTCGGGATGAATTCCTGCCCCAGGGTGGTGAAGACCACCCCGCTGACCAGGAAGACGGCGAGGCCGGCTCCGATGAAGGGCCACGGCCTGGCGAGGGAGCGCGCCAGGAGGGGTTCGTAGCGAACCTTCAGCCATTGGATGATGCGCACCTCCTTTTCGGCGACCTTGCCGCGCATGAGGATCGCGACCATGGCCGGCACGAAGGTGAGCGACAGGACGAACGCGGCGGCCAGCGCCAGCATGATGGTGATGGCCATGGGCGAGAAGGTCTTGCCTTCGACGCCGGTGAAGGTGAGCAGCGGGGCGAAGACGAGGAAGATGATCGCCTGGCCGTAGACCGTGGGGCGGATCATCTCCTGGGAGGCGCGAAGGACCGTCTCGAGCCGTTCGTTGAGGTTCAGCAGCCGGTTCTCATGGTGCTGGCGCTCAGCAAGGCGAAGCAGACAATTCTCGATGATGATGACGGTGCCATCGACGATCAGGCCGAAGTCGAGCGCCCCCAAGCTCATCAGATTGCCGGGCACGCCCAGGCTGTTCATGCCGATCGCCATCATCAGGAACGAGAACGGGATGATCAGCACCGCGATAAACGCCGCGCGGACGTTGCCGAGCAGCAGGAACAGGGTGGCCGCCACCAGGATGGCCCCCTCGGTGAGGTTCCGCTCGACCGTGCCGATGGTGGCGTTCACCAGCACCGAGCGGTCGAGACCCACATTGACCACGATCCCCGGCGGCAGTGACTTCTTCACCTCCGTGAGCTTCTCGCCGACCGCCTTGGCGACAGTGCGGCTGTTCTCCCCGATCAGCATGAGCGCTGTGCCGACCACGGTTTCTTGACCGTTCTTGGTGGCCGCCCCCGTACGGAGGTCCCCGCCGACGCGAACCGTCGCGACATCCTTGACGGTCACCGGCACCGTCTGGCGGGTCGCGATCACGGCGTTGGCGATCTCGTCCAAGGTCCGGACGCGGGCGTCGGCCCGCACCAGATAGGCTTCGCCCGCCCGCTGGATGAAGTTCGCGCCTACTGAGAGATTGGTTGCTTCGAGGGCTTTCGCGAGTTCCGTGTAGGAGACGCCGTACGCCGCCAGCTTCGCGGGGTCGGGTTCAACGACGTATTGCTTCTCATAGCCGCCGATGGAGTCGATGCCGGCGACGCCGTTGACGGTGCGCAGCTGGGGCCGGATGATCCAGTCCTGGACGGTCCGGAGATAGCCGGCCTGCGCCACGGGGTCGCTCAGTCGCTCTCCTTCGGGAGTCAGATAGGAGCCGTCGGACTGCCAGCCTGGGCTCCCGTCCTTGACCTTCGCGCCCTTGCCGCCCGGATTGGCGAACTCGACCGTGTACATGTAGACTTCGCCCAAGCCCGTCGTGACCGGACCGATCTGAGGCTGCACGCCCGCGGGAAGGGTGTCGCGGGCCTGCGTGAGCCGCTCAGCCACCTGCTGCCGAGCGAAGTAGAGGTCGGTGCTTTCCGTAAAGACCGCCGAGACCTGAGAGAAGCCATTGCGCGAGATCGAACGCGTGGACTCCAGGCCTGGGATGCCGGCGAGCGCTGTCTCGATCGGGAAGGTGACGCGCTTCTCGATCTCGATCGGGGACAACGCCGGCGCGATCGAGTTGATTTGCACCTGCTTGTTGGTGATGTCGGGCACCGCGTCGATCGGCAACTTGGCGAGCTGCCAGGCGCCCAGTGCGGCGATGATCAGGGTCAGGACGAGGACGTACCAACGCCCCTTCACCGACATGGATAGGATGCGGCCGATCATTTCGGCATATCTCCAGACGTGATGGGGAGGGTCATTCTTCTTCGGCGCTCTTGCCGAGCTCGGCCTTCAGCAGGAAGGCGTTCTTCGTGGCGACGGCTTCGCCGCCTTTGAGCCCCTGCAGGATCTCGACCCGGCCGCCGGTGCGTTGGCCCACGGTCACCGGCTGGACCCGGAATCCCTTGGCCGTGCGCACGAACACCGCATCGCGACCCTCGACGGTCTGCACGGCTTCTTCGGGCACGACGATGCCGGTCGTGGCGGACTGCCGTGAAATAATGCGGGCCCGCACCAGCTGCCCCGGCTGGAGCACCCCGCCCCCAGCGGCCAGCGACAGGACCACGGTGGCCGAACGCGTCTGCTCGTTGACCCCGGGCGTCACCGAGCGGACGACGGCAGAGCGCGCCTCGCCACTGGTGGTCTCGATCACAGCCTGGTCACCGGGCTGGATGCGGCGCGCATCCATCGCCGTGACCGCCGCCTCGACCTGGATCCGGCTCGGATCGGCGATCCGGAAGAGCTCCGTCTCGGGCTGCACGAACGCGCCCAAGCTCGCGTTCATCGCCGTGATGCGTCCGCTGATAGGGCTGATGACCGCCACATACCGTCCGTCGCGCGAGACGTCGGCCGCCCCCGCAGCGGTCGCTGCGCGCCGCGCTTCCGCCTCGGCGGCGACAAGTTCGGCCTGGGCGGTTTCATAGTCCTGGCGCGCGCTGACCTTCTGCTCGAAGAGGCGCTTTTCCCGGGCCGCCACCTTGCGCGCCAGGTCCGCTTTTGCGGCCGCGACGCTGCGCTCGGCGGCGATCTGAGCGGCTTCGCGGCTCTCCACGAGGGCGAGGGTCTCGCCGGCGCGGACGGGATCGCCGAGACGCTTGTTGATCCGCGCGATCGAGCCCGCCGCCCGCGCGGTCAGCGCGGCCTGCCCGGAAGGTTCGGCCTCCACCGTGGCCTGCGCGACGATCTCGCCGGCGATCCCGCCGGTCGCCACCGTCTGCACCTGGACGCCAGAAGCGGTGATCCGATCCGGACCCATGACGAGGGTGTCGGCAGCGTGCGCGGCGCCTGCCTCCCCTTCGCCGGCGGGCGCTTCTGTGGCGGGAGGTGGTTTTGGGCTGGTGAGCCTGGCGGCGGTGAAGCCTATGCCGGTG
>CAZXVO010000085.1:0-16326 GCA_964643835.1 uncultured Phenylobacterium sp.
CGTAGCCGGCCGGGGTCTGCATCCAGCTGTTCACCGACAGGATCCAGAAGGCCGAGGCGAAGGTGCCGATGGCCACCGCCAAGGTGGCGGCGAAGTGCAGCTTCTCGCCGACCTTCTCGCGTCCGAACAGCATCACGCCCAGGAAGCCCGCCTCCAGGAAGAAGGCCGACATCACCTCATAGGCCATGAGCGGGCCGATCACCGGACCGGCCTTGTCGGAGAACACCGACCAGTTGGAGCCGATCTGGTAGGACATGACGAGGCCCGACACGACGCCTGCGCCGAACGCGACGGCGAAGATCTTGAGCCAGTAGTTGAAGAGGTCGAGGTAGACGCTCTTCCGCGTCTTGAGCCACAGCCCCTCCAGGACGGCCAGATAGCTGGCGAGGCCGATGGAGAAGGCCGGGAAGATGATGTGGAAGGCGATGGTGAAGGCGAACTGCGCCCTCGCCAGCAACAGGGCGTCCATCATGACGCGTCCTCCTGATGTGCGTTGCGCTTCTTGCCGGTGGCGAAGACCGCGATCTTGCTCTTGACCTCCAGCAGCTTGGAGACCCCGGCGCCGAGGGCGAGCAATTGGGCGAGGCTGTCATTGTCCAGGCGCTGGACGTCATCGGCCCAGCCGGTGAGCAGCTCGATGAGATCGTGCATCTGGCGCATCTTGTCCTGAGCGTGCCGTTCCTCGGGACTGGCGGGCGACTCCATCAGGATGTCGCGCAGGTGGCACAGGGTGGGATCGAGCTCGGGCTTGCGGGGCGCTTCGGCGCGGGGGCGCTGGAGCTGCCAGTTGGCGGCCGGCGCCGCGCGGTCCTCGCGCCGGTCGCCGGGGAGGTGGCGCTTGCGGACCAGCCGCCAGGCTTCGAGCTCCTTGATGCCCATGCTGACATTGGAGCGGGAGACGCCTAGCGCCTCAGTGATCTCCTCGGCGTTCAGCGGACGGTCGGAGAGGAACAGCAGGGCGTAGATCTGGCCGACGGTGCGATTCACGCCCCAGCGGCCGCCCATCTCCCCGAAGTGCAGCACGAAGGTCTGGACGAGGGGCGGAAGGTTCATTCGATACGTTCCGTGATTTCAGGAATGACTGAAATTACGGAACGTGTTGATCCAGATCAAGGCCGGCGCGGAAAATTCACGGGGTCAGGCGCTGGCGAGCGCGCTCTGGAACAGGATGGCGCCGTCGGCGGAGCCCAGTTCCGGCTCGAAGGCGCGGTCCGGGTGGGGCATCAGGCCGAGCACATTGCCCTTGGCGTTGACGATGCCGGCGATGTTGTCGACCGAGCCGTTGGGGTTTTCCAGATAGCGGAACACCACCTGGCCCTCGCCCTCGATGCGGGCCAGAGTCTCGGCGTCGGCGAAGAAGTTCCCCTCGCCATTGCCGACGGTCATGGTCACTTCGCGGCGGCCGCCATAGCCGGCGGTGAAGCGGGTCTGGGCGTTGGTCACCTCCAGCTCGACCGGCTTGCAGACGTACTTCAGCTTCTCGTTGCGGAGCAGGGCGCCGGGCAGCAGGCCCGTTTCGCACAGCACCTGGAAGCCGTTGCAGATGCCGACAGTCGCGACGCCGCGTTCCGCCGCAGTCTTCACTTCCGCCATCACCGGCGAGAGCGCCGCCATGGCCCCGCAGCGCAGATAGTCGCCGTAGGAGAAGCCGCCGGGCAGAACGATCAGGTCGAGGCCAGAGGGCAGGGCCGTCTCGGCGTGCCAGACCATTTCCACCTTGGCGCCGGTGGAGCGCTCGATGGCGACCTGGCAGTCGCGATCGCAGTTGGAGCCCGGGAAGACGATGACGGCGGCTTTCATGGGGCGGCTCCTTAATTGGCGTCGGCGGAAAAGGCCAGATCGGGGGCGGGGAAACGGCTGCGGAAGTCGAAGGCCTCGGGCGTCGAGCCGGCCTGCGCTAGCAGGGCCAGGCGTCGGGCGCCCTCGACCCCGTCAGGGAGCTCGCCGGCAGGGACCCACCATAGCACGAAGGAGGGGCCGAGGCTGGGTAGAAACCACTCCGCGCGGTCGCGGACATAGTCGCGGTGATCGGTTCGGTAGACGAAGGCGGCCAGAGCCTCGGCGCTGTCCCAGACCGAGAGGTTCAGGAGGTAGTTCGGATCCTGGTCCTCGGCGGGCAGGGCGCTGTCGAAGCCCTCGCCCTTGGCGCGCCAGACGAAGCCCGGACTGGCCTCGGCCAGGGCGTTGATGTGGTCCAGCGCCTCGCGGAAGCCGGTGCTCTCCGGCGCCTCGAGAGGATGGCGCAAGGTGGCGACGTTGAACTGGGCGAGGTGGTAGCCGCTCATTGGCCGCGCACCTTGGCGAGGCTGCGCAGGTAGGCGACTAGCTCGTCGTAGCCGGCCTTGTCGCCGTAGGGACAGCCGTCCTCGACCATGCCCGACGGCGTCGCGGTCTGGCGCACGATGGCCGGATGGCCCGCGCCGCCGGGCTCGGTGACCACATAGGACACATGGCCGTCTGCGGCGTTGTAGTAGCGATAGGGCTCGCCGGGCGCGGTGGCGCGGGTGAGCCCTGGCTCGGCGGCGATCTTCGCCGACAGGACCTCAAAGCCCTGGGCGCAGTCGAGCACGAGCGCGGCCGGCGCGGGCGCCTCGGCCGGCTCCGGCGCGCAGGCGGACGTCAGGAGCAGGGCGCCGCCAAGGACGAGCCGCGCAGGCCTCACGCCAACTCCACCCGGTAGCTTTCGATCACGGTGTTGGCGAGCAGCTTCTCGCACATCTGCTTGACCTCGGCCTCGGCCGCCGCAGCGTCCGACGCCTTCAGGTCGAACTCGATGGTCTTGCCGACCCGCACGCCTTCCACGCCGGACCAACCCAGGCCGTGCAGGGCGTTCTCGACAGCCTTGCCCTGGACGTCGAGGACGCCGGGCTTGAGGAACACATGGACTTTCGCGCGCACTAGTGCAGGCCTCCTTGGATCACGGTCGGCATTTCCTTCATCACGCCGAGCCGCCGGGCGACTTCGGTGTAGTTCTCGATGACATCGCCCAGGTCGCGCCGGAAGCGGTCCTTGTCCATCTTCTCGTTGGTCTGGGCGTCCCAGAGGCGGCAGCTGTCCGGGCTGATCTCGTCGGCCAGCATGACGCGGGCGTAGTCGCCTTCCCACAGGCGGCCGAACTCGACCTTGAAGTCGATCAGGCTGATCCCGACCGCGCCGAACGCGCCGTTCAGGAAGTCGTTGATCCGCAGGGTAAGCGCCATCATGTCGTCGATCTCCTGGGTCGAGGCCCAGTTGAAGGCGGTGATGTGCTCTTCGGTGACCATCGGATCCGACAGCTTGTCGTCCTTCAGGTAGAACTCGATGATCGAGCGCGGCAGGGCCTGGCCCTCCGGCAGGCCGAGGCGCTGCGACAAAGAGCCCGCGGCGACGTTGCGGCACACCACCTGCAGCGGAATGATCTCGACCTCGCGGATCAGCTGCTCGCGCAGATTTAGCCGCTTGATGAAGTGGTTCTGAACCCCAATCGAATTGAGGCGCGTCATGAAGTATTCGCTGATGCGATTATTAATGACGCCCTTGCCCTCCAGCACGGCCTTCTTAGTCGCGTTGAAGGCTGACGTATCGTCCTTGAAGTACTGGATCAGTGTTCCGGGTTCGGGCCCTTCGTAGAGGATCTTGGCCTTGCCTTCATAGATCTTCTTGCGGCGGGTGGTCATTCATGCCTTCTCCACGCAGCGAGGGCTTGGTCGGCGCCGGAAACAAAAACGCGCGCCGTTGGATCCAACAGCGCGACGATCGCGACTCGACCTCTCGCTCAATCGAGGCGGAAGGATTTTAGCGGACTGGACGCCGTTCGGCAAACGGCCGCCCCCAGGCCACCCCCTTGCAACGCCCGACCCTCCACCCAAACTCGTGGATGAAGCGCCGCTTTCGATTGCGGCCCGCCCCATCCAGGGATACAGAACCCGCGACCGACACCATCTGGGACCGACATGACGACCTTCGACAATCGCGAACGTGGCTTCGAGAACAAGTTCGCGCTGGACCAGGAACAAGAGTTCAAGGCGGGGGCGCGGCGCAACAAGCTGCTGGGCCAATGGGCCGCCGGACTCATGGGTCTGCAAGGCGACAACATCGACGAGTACGCCAAGGCGGTGGTGAAGTCCGACTTCGAACTGCCGGGCGACGAGGACGTGCTGCGCAAGGTCTTCGAAGACCTCAAGGGCTCCGGCGTCGCCGTCAGCGAAGGCGAAGTTCGGATGAAGATGGACGAGCTGCTCGCCGTCGCCCGCGACCAGGTGAAGAACGGCCTGTAAGGTCGGACCTCTCCCAACGCGTTTTCAAGACGCCGCTCCGTGAAGGGGCGGCGTTTTTCGTTTGGGCGCCGTTGCGGCGCCTGATCCAATGACTCCCGGAAGAAGCCAGGGAGGCCGCACCATGACCGAGATCCTCACCGTCGAGCGCCGCGACGCCGTCGACTATGTGACCCTGAACCGGCCCGAGCGGCTGAACGCGCTGAACCAGCCGCTGACCGACGCTCTCCTGGCCTATTTCGAGGCGCGGCGCCGCGACACCGAATGCCGCCTGATCGTCCTGGCTGCCGCCGGCCGCGCCTTCTGCTCCGGCGCGGACCTGAAGGCCGGCGGCCAGCCGGACGCCCTGCGCGACGGCCCCAATGGCGACTGGACCCTGCGCGACCTCCTGAAGGCCATGCGCGCCTGCCCGCAGCCCATCGTCACCCTGGTCCAGGGCGCGGCGGCCGGCGGCGGCCTGGCCATCGTGCTGGCCAGCGACATCATCGTGGCCGGCGAGACCGCCGCCTTCCACCCGGCCTTCATCAAGATCGGCCTGTCCGGCTCGGAGCTGGCGGCCAGCTGGCGCCTGCAACGCCTCCTGGGCCAGGCCGTGGCCCGCGACATGCTGCTCACCGGCCGGCCGATGAAGGCCGAGGAAGCCCTGGCCCGCGGTCTGGTCTCGCGCCTGGTGCCGGATGATCAGCTAGCCGCCGAGGGCGAGGCGATTGCGGCGGACCTGCTGAAGGCCGCGCCGGACGCGCTGCGGATCTCCAAGCGGACGTTTGACGGGACCCTGGAAGCCACCAGCTTCGAGACTGCGCTGGAGCTGGAAGAGCGCGGCCAGATCCAGGCGATCCGGGCTATGCGGCGGGGGTAGGGGGGCTGGCGGGGTGCAGGTGCGCCCCCCCCTTCCCAATTGTCAGGCGTCGACAAGGGCGCTGCAGGGACGTGGCCGGCGTGTTACTAGGCCACTAGCCATGCGAGCGACATTGATGCTTCCCAGGCCGCAAGAGAGAGTACTGTGCGCGGAACACCCAAGCGGGTTGCGCTTTCGAGTGACGCGATCATAAGCTGATTTTTGGCTGCATTCCGCTTCGCAGGCTAACCAGCTATAGGGGTCACATGAATATCCAGCACGATCGAGTCTGGGCGTCATGAGCGCTCAACCGACGTCCACTTCGGCCGTCGCTGCGGAGGCCGTTGGCCACATCAAGACGACGATCCCCGTAGAGATCTCAACCCGATTCCTAGAACATTTCAGCGAGCAGCTCTATTCCTCGCCCCAAAAGTCGTTCGAGGAGCTGATTTCCAACGGGTGGGACGCCGGAGCCGATCTAGTTGATATCCGCATCCCCGCCGACCTATCAGCTCCCGATGCAACAATGGCGGTCCTGGACAACGGGGCTTCAATGGACGAGCAGGGGCTGCGGGATCTCTGGCATATTGCTTTTTCGCCCAAGCGCGACCACCCGGAGCAGCATGGGCGTCGCGTTGTCGGCAAGTTTGGCATAGGCAAGCTCGCGACTTATGTGCTTGCAAGTCGGCTGACCTATATCTGCAAGGCGTCAGATGGCGTTGTCCGCCGGGTGACGATGGACTACGGAGAGGTTGATCGTACGGCTGCTGCTGACAAGCTTGTGAGTGACCTCTCCCTCGACCTCTACGAGGTTGATGAAGGCGAGCTTGAATCGGCATTGGCTTCCGTTGTCGATGGCAGCAAGCTCCTCGACATCATCCAGGGCGGGGTCAAGGCCAACCCAGGTGATCGTACTGCTGACAGTGATTTCGGCGGGCCTGCGTCGATTCTCAATCGACCTGCCAAAGATACGTGGACCTTGGTCATCCTTTCCGGCCTAAAGCCGACTGGTCGTGAGCTTAAGGTCGGCGTGCTTCGCCGCATGTTGGAAGCAGCCCTTCCTCTAAGCAGCGAAATGACGATCCGAATAAATGGGGAAACGCTCGCCTCGGCCAAGCTCGCTGCTGTCGTGGCGCGCGAATGGACAATCGGCCCCGAGCTCGGGATCGAGGAAATTGATCTCGACGAAGGTGATCCCGACGACGTCGCGCCCGGTGGCGAAACCGTCCCGGGCGGCAGTTCAGCAAAAATTCGAGTTACCGCGGGGACTTCACCAGACGCTTACATCGAGATTCCGGATATTGGGAGAGTTACCGGGCGAATTAGGCTCTACGATGAAAAGATTAGCGGAGGGAAGTCGGAGGAGCGCGGAGCGTCCAATGGCTTTTTCGTCAATGTATTGGGCAGGGTAGTAAATCAGAGCGACCCCAGCTTTGGCGCTGAGAATCTCAGCCACGCTGCGTGGGCTCGCTTCCGGATGACGGTACGTGCCGATGGGCTCAACGCATATCTGAACACGAACAGGGAGCAGTTCCGAGATCAGCGGGCTCTACGGGTTTTTCGGGCGTTCCTGCGCAAGGCATTCAATATCGCGCGCTCTGCGTACGACAGCGACAGCAACGCCGAGATGCCGGACGGTGGCGATGTGCTGGTCAAATCTCTAGGCGTTGTGTCGCTTGCACCTTTGCGGAGCGCTGTGTCCGAGGCTCTGCGAACCCAACCTCCGATCCCCGGCCTCTTCGATGAAACTGGGATCATCAACCGGGAGCAAAAGCGTGACGATTGGCGAAGGAATACAGCCGATCACATCCAAAACGCGCTAGGTAAGGTCCGGTACGAGAAGGCTGACGACGACAGCTTTGTAAAATTCCGAATTAACGACAGTACTATAGTTGTAAACCGCGACCACCCCTTTGTGGCTGAGCACACCAGGACTAAGGCCGAGAAGGAACTGGTCCGGACGATCGCCATGGTGAATCTCCTCACGGACGTGTATGCGCTCGAGAGTGGAATCGACCCTGCCAAGGTCGAGAGCATGCGTGATTACCGCGATCAATTGATGCGATTCCGTGCCCTTCAACGACGGCAATCTGGCACTCATATAGCTAAGCTTTTGCTGGCAACCCAGCATAGAAGTGAAGCGAGCAAAGAGCTTGAAGCGGTTGTCGGAGACGCGCTTCGCTATCTTGGTTTCGAGGTCAAGGAACTTGGCAAGCCGGGCGACCCCGAGGGGGTTGCTAGCGCCTACGCGTTTTCGGCGCCGCGGCAACCGCCCCCGACTGAGCAGGAGCCCCAGCCCCCACTCTACAAGCTGACCTACGATGCGAAGTCGTCGAAACATGCAACAGCAAAGACTGGAAACATCTCATTGGATGGGGTGCAGGAGCACCGGGAGCGGTACGGTGCAAAGTATGCCCTGGTGGTGGCCCCCGGGTTTGAAGACGGTGCACTTGCTGTCCGGTGCGAGCAAGTAGGCGTGACGCCCATGCGGGCCGCCGATCTTGGCAAACTACTGGAGTATTCGGTCACCTATGGGGCGATCCCACTCGATGCGCTCGAGGCAATGTTTGCATTGCGTGACCCCAGGAAGGTGACTGAGTGGGTCGATGCGTTGGAAGCAGGCCTCCAATCGAAGCGGAAGCTAACAATTGATGTGTTCCTCAAGGCGCTTGACGCGCTTCGAGGCAAAGTACCCGACGCACTACAAGCGTCTCTAGTATCTTACACGTGCCGTGAGCAGCTAGGCGTCACCACGGTGCGAGATGAAGACGTTATCCGCCTCGTTCGCGGCCTGCAGATTCTCGTTCCCGATCTCGTTGGTTTGGACGAGAATGATCGGATAATCATCAACGCTAGCGCCGAGAGGGTCGCCGCCGCGGTTGCGAGGCAACTCGAGAATCTGCACGCTGACGTTGACCCTGGCGAAGGCTCGGGGGACGCCTAGATATGACCGCTACGATTCATCCGTTTCCTGCCCGTATGGCACCCGAGCTGGCTCTCCAAGCCTTGGAGGCGGTTCCACAAGGTGGCCTCGTTGTAGATCCCATGATGGGTTCCGGCACCGTGATCCGGCATGCCGTAGACCTTGGCCGTCAGGCTATTGGCTTCGATCTAGATCCCCTAGCTGTCCTGATGTCGCGCACCTGGACAACTCCCGTTGCCGACGAACGCATCGGTGCGGTCTACGATCAGGCGATGGCACTTGCACTCGCAGCTGTGCCCGAAGATGTCGAGCTGCCCTGGATTGATGGTGATCGCGAGACAAAAGAATTTATCGAATATTGGTTTGGAAAGCCGCAGATTAAGGCCTTGCGCTGCTGGGCATGGGCAATCTCGACTTTGGCCCAGACGGCAGATGCGACAGATCAGGCGGCGCTTGATGTTGTACGCATCGCGCTGAGCCGCATCATTGTAACTAAGGAACAATGTGCAAGTCTGGCTCGTGATACCTCGCACAGTAGGCCGCATCGTGTTGTCACCGAGTCCGACTACTGTGTGCATCAGGGATTGAGTCGATCCCTGAAAGTCGTCCGCTCGAGGCTTCGTGCTTCCCCTCCCACTGCAGGCGCTATTGTCGGTCTAGGCGACGCCAGGAACTTGAGCCTGACGGACCACTCGGCTGACGCGGTCCTCACTTCGCCGCCTTATCTGAACGCGATCGACTACATGCGAGGACATCGGTTGTCGCTAGTCTGGTTGGGCCATCAGTTGAGAAATCTTCGCAGCATCCGCTCCTCCAGCATTGGTGCCGAACGTGCGCCGGATAAGGGAAAGTCAGTACATAAGGAAGTAAAGGCGGCGCTCGGTGAGCTTGAGCTGCTCCCACCTCGCTATCATGCAATGGTCGATAGGTATGTTGCCGACGTTCTAGAAATGGCTCGCGAGATCAAGCGGATCTTGAAGCCTGGGGGTACTACTACGTTGGTGGTAGGAAACTCGTGCCTCAAGGGTGTTTTCATAAAGAACTCTGCCGCCGTCTCGAAAGCTCTCGAACTTGAGGGGCTGAAGTGCCTTAAAGAAACGGTTCGCGAACTTCCTAGCCAGAGTCGATATCTTCCGACGGTTGAGGGCAGTTCTCTTTCGAAGCGCATGCGGGAAGAGACCGTGATCAAGTGGGTGGCATGACGACCACCTGAACTCGTACTAGAGAATTTGGGCGGCGGCGATCGTTCTCTAAATGTTCTTGCGCCTCCGCGCGTTTCCGCACATAATCCCCTAATCGGTCCCTTCCGCGCCTGAGGCGCGCCGGGACCCTTTCCTGACAATTTGATGAGGACGAGGTGCGGCTATGGAGGCTGGGCTTGTCGAGGGTGCGCGCGCTGATGAGGGCGTGCCGGTTTTGACGGAGATGGCGGTGCACGAGGTGGCTCAGGCGCCGGTGCGGGCCTGGGTGCGGTGGTCGCCGGCTCTGGCGACAGTGATCGTGCAGCGGGTGACGGCGGGCGAGAGCCTGATGGAGGTGTGCCGGGAGGCGGGCATGCCCAGTCGCCAGGCGGTGAAGAACTGGATGCGGGAGCGGCCGGAGTTCGCCATGCGGATGCAGCAGGCGGCCCTGGTCTGCCGGCGGGCGGCCAGGGGCGGGCGGCGCAGCGGCTATCACCCGGCGGTGGCGGCCTACATCTGCCAGCGGATCGTCGAGGGCAGTTCGCTGAGCTGGATCTGCCAGGAGGACGGGATGCCGGCGGTGACCACGGTGTTCAACTGGCTGAAGCGCTATCCGGCGTTCGAGGAGGCCTATGCCAAGGCCCGCGAGATCCAGGGCCAGCTGAAGTTCGACCAGGTGTGGGACGAGGCCGAGCGGGCGACCAAGGCGACGGCCTATCTGGCCTCGGTCCGGATCTCGGCGTTGCGCTGGCAGGCCTCGCGCCTGGCGCCCAAGCGCTATGGGCTGAAGGCCGATGACCAGGTGCACCGCGAGGAGGTGGACCGGCGCAAGGCGCGGGAGGCGCGGGAGTTGGCGGCGCGGCGGGGGTAGGGGGCTTCTCCCTTGGGGGAGCAGAAGATTGACCACGAAAAACACGAAAAACACGAACGGTGTGGCGCCGACCCTCGCCCCAATCCCCCGTCATCCTCCGGTCGCCCAAAGGGCGATCCGGGGGACCCATGGGGCGGCCTGAACATCAGCTTGGGTCCCCCGGATCCTCGCGGTGCGAGGACCGGAGGATGACGGGGTTGGGGTGAGCGGGGTTGGGGCAATTCGCTGTTGAGCCGCTGAACGCTCACAGCCACGCTTGCCACGTCACAGTGTGACGTTAGGGTCGCCGCGGCTTTTTGTGAGGGTTTGATGCGTCATCGATTTTTCTCCGCTGCGGCCCTGGCCGCGTTGATGGTGGGCGTTCCGGTTGGGGCGCTGGCGCAAGCGGCTGCGGCTGCGGCTCCGGCGGTGGTCGCGCCGGCAACGTCCGAGGATGCGCGGCTGCTGGCGTTCCTGGATGCGCAGTTCGACGAGGAGCTGGCGATGCGGCCGCAGCTGGCCACCCGGCTGGGGTTGAAGCTGGGCGAGGATCGGCTGGATGACATCAGCGATGCGGGCCTCTTGAAGCGACTGGAGTGGCGCCGGGCCAGCGTGGCGAAGATGCAGGCCGGGTTTGATCGGGCGAAGCTGTCGCCGATGATGCAGGCCAATTACGACATCTGGGCCCTGGAGCTCAGCCGGGCTGAGACGACCTATAAGTTCCGGCGCTACCAGCCGCCGTTCTATTCGTTCCTGTACTCGGTGCATTCCGAGCTCCCGAACTTCCTGATCAACACCCATGTGGTGCGGGACAAGGCCGACATGGCCGCCTATGTGGCGCGGCTGAAGGCCATGCCGGGGGTGCTGGATACGGCCATCGCCCAGTCGAAGGCGGCCAGCGCCGACGGGATCCGGGCGCCGAAATTCGAGATCGAGCGGGTGATTTCGGGGTCGAAGACCCTGACCTCCGGCGCGCCGTTTGGGGACGGGGCGGACTCGCCGCTGTGGGCTGACGCCAAGGCCAAGGTGGCCAAGCTGCAGGCCTCGGGCGGGGCGACGCAGGCTGAGGCCGATGCGATGCTGGCCGACGCCAAGGCCGCGATCCTGGAGCTGGCGCCGGCCTATGGGCGGGTGATCGCCTGGGCGCAAGCCGAGCTGCCGACCGCGCCCAGCGGCCGGACCGGGGCGATCTCCCTGCCGGGCGGGGCGGACTGGTACGCCGCCATCCTGAAGATCAACACCACCACCGACATGACGCCGGAGGAGGTGCACCAGACGGGCCTGAAGGAAGTGGCGCGGATCGAGGCGGCGCAGGATGCGCTGGCCCGCCAGGCCGGGTTCGCCGACCGCGAAGCCTTCTATGCGGAGCGGGCCAAGCTTTATCCGCCCACGGACTGGACCGACTCCCTGCGCGCCGACTACCTGGCCAAGGCCAATGCGGCCATCGCCAAGACCCGCACCCTGCTGCCGGACTGGTTCGGCCTGTTGCCCGCCTACAAGGTCGAGGTGGTGCGCGAGCCGGCGTTCAGCGAGGTGGCCGGCGGGGCGGCCCACGCCGCGGGGCCGAGCCCGGACGGCGCGCGCCCCGGTCGGGTCTATGTTCACCTGGTGGGCAAGACAGATGACCCGGCCGATCTCTACAACCTGATGTGCCACGAAGGCATTCCGGGCCACGTGATGCAGGGCGACATCCAGGTGCGCCAGACCGGCACGCCGAAGTTCCGCAAGGCCTATGGGTATGTGGCCTATGGCGAGGGCTGGGCGCTCTATACCGAGGCCTTGTGCAAGGAGATGGGGGTCTATCCGGACGTGGCCGCCGACTTCATGCGGCTGGACGCCGAGCTGTTCCGGGCCGCGCGGCTGGTGGTCGACACCGGCATCCACGCCAAGGGTTGGACCGAGGATCAGGCCGTCGACTACATGATGAAGACCGGCCGCCGGCCCGCCGACCAGGCGCGTTCGGAAGTGCGGCGCTACATCACCCTGCCGGGGCAGGCGACGGGCTACAAGATCGGCATGATCAAGATCGTCGCCCTGCGCCAGAAGGCGGAACAGGCCTTGGGGCCGAAGTTCGACATCAAGGGCTTCCACGACCTGATCGTCGGCTCAGGCTCGACGCCGCTGACGGTGCTGGAGGCGCGGGTGGACGACTGGATCGCGTCGCGGAAGTAGGCGTGAAAGGTCCGGGCGGAACAGCTCCGCCCGGACCGTTTCCTCAGCCCTTGAGATCGCCGTAGATCTTCATCAGGCGATAGAGGTAGTCGCGGCTGTCATAGAGCGACTTGACCCCGATGTGCTCGTTCAGGCCGTGCATGCCGCCGCCGTCCGAGGTGATGAACATGCCGGAGATGCCGTAGGTCGGGATGCCGACGGGGGTGAGGAAGGCGCCGTCGGTGGCGCCGGCCGACATCTGACGCACCAGCCCGACGCCGGGGAACATCTCGGCGGCCAACTTCTCGGCAGGGCCCAGGACCTTGGGATCCAGTGGCGGCGGCGGGGCCGGGGCGTTGCGGACTTCGCGGATCGAGACGCTGACCTTCGGATTGGCGATCACATCGCTGAGCGTCTGACGCACGGCCTCGGCGGATGTGCCGGGGAAGATGCGGCAGTTGACGTTGGCCTTGGCGCGCTGGGGCAGGGCGTTGGTGGCGTGGCCGGCGTCCAACAGGGTGGCGACGCAGTTGGTGTGCAGGATCGAGTGGACGTCGATGTCCTTGTCGGCGACCGCCCGGGCGGCGGCGTCGCCCGGATCCTTCATCAGGGTGGCGAGGGCGTCGCGCAGGGCCGGCGGGCGCTGGGCCGCGGTGCGGGTGAAGAAGTCCCGGGTGGTGTCGGTGAAGGCGACCGGGAAGCGGTAGGCCTCGATGGCCGCCAGGGCGTGGACGAGATCATAGATCGCGTTGTCGGGCCGCGGGCGCGAGGAGTGGCCGCCGGGGTTGGTGACCTCCAGCGTGTAGTTCTGCGACAGCTTCTCGCCGACCTGGATGCCCAGGAACAGGGGCTTGCCGTCGGGGCCCAGCGCGCCGCCGCCGCCCTCATTGACCGCGAAAGCCGCGTCGATCAGGTCGCGCTTGGTCTTGGCCAGGTATTCCGCGCCGTTGAACGCCCCGTTGGTCTCTTCCCCGCAGGTCAGGGCGAGCTTCAGGGTGCGGCGGGGCTTGAAGCCCTCGGTCTTGAAGCGGACCAGGGTGTCGACCCAGATGGCCGCCTGGGCTTTGTCGTCGCCGGCGCCGCGGGCGTAGAACTGGCCGTCCTCCTCGATGAGGGTGAAGGGATCGCGGGTCCAGTCCTCGCGCTTGGCCTCGACCACGTCGAGGTGGGCCAGCATCAGCACCGCCTTGGCCTTGGGATCCTTGCCCGGATAGACGGCGACGAGGCCGCCTTCCTTGGGGTGGTCAGGGACGCTGAAGAAATGCAGGTCGCTGTCGGGGAAGCCGGCGGCCTTCAGGTGGGCGGCCATGCGCTCGGCGGCCAGGGTGCAGCTGCCCGAGGACAGGGTGGTGTTGGTCTCGATCAGCTCCTTGTAGAGCGCACGGAAGGCGGCCTGGTCTGGCCGGGCCTGATCTGGGTGGGCCTGGGCTTGCGCCAGGGCCGGGGCGGCCGCGCCGGCGAGCAGGGCCGCAGCGAGGGCAAGGGGTTTGAACATCTACTGGTCTCCGCAAGAGTCGCTGGAGCTTAGGCGGGGCCGGGGCCCTGGCAAGCTGTAGAGATTTGGCCGGTGGTGGAGGCGCGGGTGGACGACTGGATCGCTTCGCGGAAGTAGGGGCGATGCGCATGGAGCCTGAGCCCGCCGCCGCGGACGCGGTCATCGCCAAGCTGGGCCTTGAGCCGCACCCGGAGGGGGGCTGGTATCGCGAGACCTGGCGCGCGGCGGCCGAGCCGGGCGCGCGGGCGGGCGGGACCTCGATCCTGTTCCTGCTGAAGGCGGGTGAGCGGTCGCACTGGCACCGGGTGGACGCCGACGAGCTGTGGATCTTCCAGGGCGGGCGGCCGCTCACCCTGAAGATCGGCGGTGAGGCGGCGGTCCGGCTGGGCGGCGACGTGCTGGCCGGGGATGCGCCCCAGGCGGTGGTTCCCGCCGGCGCCTGGCAGGCGGCGGAGGGGCCGGACGAGGGCTGGAGCCTGGTGGCTTGCGTGGTCGTGCCGGGCTTCGAGTTTGCCGGCTTCGAGATGGCGCCGGCGGGTTGGGAGCCGGGCGCTTGATCCGGTGGGAGCACCTGGGGACGGCGACCGTGCCGGACGGCGGCGGTGAGTTGCGGCTGATGCGGCGGGGCCAGGAATTCTCGATCATGGCCCCTGGCGGGATCGAGCTGATGAACTCGCGCCTGAGCGGGTCGGAGGAGGCGCTGGCCAAGCTGGCGATCGAACGGGTGGGGACGGACGCCCATGTGCTGGTGGGCGGCTATGGCATGGGCTTCACCCTGCGCGCGGCCCTGGCGGCGCTGAGCCCCAAGGGCCGGGTGACGGTGGCCGAGCTCGTGCCCGAGGTGATCGACTGGGCCAGGGGGGCGATGGCGGAGCTGACCGCTGGCGGGCTGGACGATCCTCGGACCACGGTGGCGCTGGGCGATGTGGGCGAGCTGATCCGGGCGCGGGCGGGGGCTTACGACGCCATCCTGCTGGACGTGGACAACGGCCCTGAAGGCCTCAGCCGGCCGGCCAACGACCGCATCTATAACGGCGCGGGCCTGGCGGCGGCCAAGGCCGCCCTGCGCCCCGGCGGGGTGCTGGCGGTGTGGTCCTCGGCCCCCAGCGCGGCCTTCACCAAGCGCCTGCGCGGGGCCGGGTTCGCGGTGGAGGAGCTGAGCGTGCGGGCCAGCATCCACAAGCGCGGCGGGCGGCACACGATCTGGATGGCGAGCCTCAACGGTTGACGCGCGCGCGGCCAGGAGGGACCTAGGGACATGATCAACGCCCCCAACATCCTCGTCACCGGCTCCACCCGCGGCATCGGCGCCGCCATCGTTGAGGCCCTGGCCCTGAAGGGCGCCCGCGTCGTCGGTCATGGCCGCACGGACGGGGACGGGGTGATCGGCGCGGACCTGTCGCAGCCGGGGGCGGCCGATGCGCTGTGGGCGCGGGCCCTGGAAGCCCTGGACGGCCGGATCGACGTGCTGATCAACAACGCCGGGGTGTTCGAGGCCGTGGCGGTGGACGCCGGTGACCAGGCCTGGGCCGACGGCTGGGGCCGGACGATGCAGATCAACCTGCAGGCCAGCGCCGACCTGTGCCGCCGCGCGATCCTGCACTTCCGGGAGCGAGGCGAGGGCGGACGACTCGTCAATATCGCCAGCCGGGCGGCCTATCGCGGCGACTCCCCGGCCCACTGGCACTATGCGGCGTCGAAGGCCGGCATGGTGGGCATGACCAAGTCCATCGCCCGCGGCTTCGCCATCGAACAGATCCTGGCCTTCGCCGTCTGTCCGGGCTTTGTGATGACCGGCATGGCCGAGGACTATCTGGCCAGCCGGGGCGGCGACAAGCTCTTGGCCGACATCCCCCTCGGCCGCGTCGCCGACCCAGCCGAGGTGGCCAGCGTCGCCGCCTACCTGGCCCTGGAAGCCCCGGCCTCGATGACCGGCGCGGTGATCGACGTGAACGGCGCGAGTTTCGTGCGTTGATTTGATCCCGCGCGTAGCGAGACGCCTGGGTGGACGTCATGGTCACCGGCATGACGACTGCAGTTGACCCGGACGACGCAAAAGGCCTGAGCGCGGCTGAGGCCGCGCGGCGGCTGTCCGAGGTTGGGCCGAATGCGGCGCCCGCCCGGCGCGGGCGAGGGCTGGCGCGGATCGTTGCGGAGACCCTGCGTGAGCCGATGTTCCTGCTGCTGCTGGCGGCGGCGGGGCTCTATCTGCTCTTGGGGGATTGGCGGGAAGGGGTCTTCCTGTGCCTGGGCGCGACGGCCGCTGTGGGGCTGGTCATCTCGCAGGAGGCGCGGAGCGAGAGGGCCCTGGCGGCCCTGCGCGACCTGTCCCAGCCGACGGCGCGGGTGCTGCGGGACGGGGCGGTGCAGCGCATCCCGGCCCGGGAGATCGTGCCCGGCGACCTGGTGCTGATCGCAGAGGGTGAGCGGATCCCCGCCGATGGCCTGCTGGTCAGCAATGATGTGCTGGGGGTCGATGAGTCGATCCTCACCGGCGAGTCGGCCCTGGTGGACAAGCGCCGGGCGGGGGCGGGAGAGGCTCCTGGCGGGGAGACCGCGCCGGATCAGTTGTTTGCGGGAACCATGACCCTGCGCGGCCAGGGCCTGGCGCGGGTGACGCGGACCGGGGCGGCCA
>CAZXVO010000086.1:0-13881 GCA_964643835.1 uncultured Phenylobacterium sp.
GCTGGGCCAGGGCCCGCACTTCGGAGGCGACCACGGCGAAACCCTTGCCGGCGTCACCGGCTCGCGCGGCTTCCACGCCGGCGTTCAGGGCCAGCAGGTTGGTCTGGAAGGCGATCTCGTCGATCACCCCGATGATCTGGCCGATCTGGCTGGAGGAGGCCTCGATCTGGCTCATGGCGGCGATGGCCTTGCGGACCACCTCGCCGGAGGCTTCAGCGTCGTTCTTGGCCGAGGCGGTGGCCTCGCGGCCATGGCTGGCGCCTTCCGAGGTCTTGTTGACCGTGGCGGTGATCTCGTCGAGGGCCGCGGCGGTCTCTTCCAGGGTCGCGGCCTGGTGCTCGGTGCGGCGCGACAGGTCGTCGGCCGAATGGCTGATCTCGCCCGCGCCCGACTGGATGGAAGCGGTGGCCGAGGCGATGGCCCGCATAGCCTCTTCCAGTTTGGCCACAGCGGCGTTGAAGTCGTCGCGGAGCTTGCGGTAGTCGCCGGGGAACTCGCGTTCCAGGCGGAAGGTCAGGTCGCCCGAGGCCAGGGCGTCGAGGGCGCTGGCCAGGGAGTTGACCACCAGGGCCTGTTCCTCGGCGATGGCGGCCGCGGCGTCGGCGTTCTGGCGGCGGGCGGCGTCGGCGGCGGCCTCGGCAGCCTCCTGTTCCTTACGCAGCTGCTCCAGGTGAAGCTGGTTGTCGCGGAACACCTTCAGCGAGGTGACGATGGCGCCCAGCTCATCCTTCCGGCTCATGCCGTCCAGGTCGATGCTGTTGTCGCCGCGGGCCAGGGAGGCGGTGGCGCCGGCGATCTTGTTGACGTCCCGGCGCAGGGTCAGGGTCAGCAGCAGGGCCAGGGCGCCGGCGATCACCAGGGTGCCCAGGGCGCCGACCACGGTCAGGGCCTGGGCGGTCGCGGCCCGCTTGGCGCTGGCGGCGGCGTTCTTGTCGGTCTCGGCCTGACCTGCCTGCACGATCTTGTGCAGGTTGCTGCTCATCTTGGCGTATTCTTCTTCGAACGGCGCGGCGAAGCCGGCGGCGGTGCCGAAGTCGACGGTGATCATCGCGGCGATCACGTCGAGGGCGTCACGGGTGTTCTTCAGGTCCTTGATCAGGGCGTCATAGGACTGCTTCTGATCCGCCGGCGCCGACGTCCGGGCGGTCTGGACCTCCTTGGTGATCGAGTCGATCTCGGTCAGCAGGGCCTGGCTCTGCTCCGGGATCTTCTCGACCTCGATCGAGGCGCCCTGGTGGGTCAGCAGGAAGTAGAGCTGCCCGTGAACGGCGGTGATCCGTTCCGAGACCTTCTGCATTCGAAGGCTATTGGGCATGTCGACCTGGACGACCTGCTTCAGTTCGGCTGATTGGCCGCGTTGCAGGACGATGGCGCCGGTGGCCATCAGGGCCAGCATCACCAGAGCGAAGGCGGGCGCGAAGCCGATCTTTATGATCAGCGGCGTATCCACGAGCCGGAAGCGGTTCACAACAAGATCCCCCGCGAGAGAAGTACGGTTAGCGTCCCGGACACCATGCCGCAGGCTTTGCTAACCAAATGTCACCGGAGCGGGTGGGGGCGAAAGTTTCGGTCGCCCGAGAGTTGTGATGCGTCAATTCGTCGCGATGCCACCTTTGAGGCGGGGTCAGCGCTGCGGCGCACACGCAAATGTTGCGGCGACTCAGATTCCCTTAACCTGAATGGGCGACCGTCCCCTCGCGCTCAAATCTAGAAAGGAGTGGGGCGGTGAACAATATCCTCAAAATCGCGGGCGGTTTCGCCCTGGCTCTGGCTTGCGTCTCTCAGGCGTCTGCTGGGTCATTTGAAGACAGCATGGGCAAGTGCCTGACCAAGAACGCCAACACCCGCGACGCGGCTGTGGTGATGCTTGAATGCACGGCCGATGCGGGCAAGCTGACGGGCTGCAAGGTCCTCGACAACAGCCAGCCGAACAAGGGCTTCGACAAGGCGGCCCTGTGCGTCGCCGAAGCGCTGCCGATGGGTGCGAAGACCGGCGTCGTTAAGGTGCCGATGCGCTTCCCCGGCGGCGGCTGAGCCGAAGCCACCAGGAACCTACGGTTCTTATAGCTTCACGCCCCTCGGCTCCGGCCGGGGGGCGTGAAGCTATGTGGGATCAAGCGTTGAGCCGCTCCAACAGGGCCATGGCCCCCAGCGGCGCGCGGGTCTTACCCTCGCGGATGAAGTAGGCGAACACATCGCGCGGCCGGGCCTCGGCCGGCTTAGGCGAGACGGCGGACAGGTCGTCCGGCGCGCCGCCCGCAGCATAGGTTCTGAATCGCCCGGCCCAGGCGTCCAGGCCTTGCGGCGTGTAGCAGGCGGGATTGTCCTCCGACCCCGCCATCAGCCGCGCATAGACGAAGTCGGCGGTGACGTCGGGAATGAGGGGCGCGCCCTCGTTCTCTGAGAGGCTGATCGCCACCCCGCGGGCCCGACACATCTCGATGAAGGCCGGATCGAAGAAGCTCATGTGCCGGACCTCGACACAGTGGCGCAGGCCCAGGCCCTCGTAGGTCTGCGGCAACAGGTCGAGGAAGGCCTCGAAGTCAGCGGAGTCGAACGCCTTGGTGGCCATGAACTGCCATAGGATCGGCCCCAGCCGGTCGCCCAGCTCGACGATCCCCTGGCCCAGGAACTTGGCGATGGACTCGCCGGCCCCCGCCAACACCTTGCGGTTCGTGCAGAACCGCGAGGCCTTCAGCGAGAAGACGAAGCCGTCGGGGGCGGTGGCCGCCCACTTGGCGAAGGTCTCCGGCTTCTGGCTGGAATAGTAGGTGCCGTTGATCTCGATCGAGGTCACGTGGCGGGTGGCGTAGGCCAGCTCATCGGCCTGGCGCAGGCCCTCCGGATAGAAGGTCCCGCGCCAGGGCTCGAAGGTGAAGCCGCCCATGCCCGACCGGATGACGCCGGCTTCAGCCATGACGGGCGCCTACTTGCGCTGGCCGGCGGACTTGTCCCGCTCGGCCTTGAACTCGGAGCCCGCCTTCCATTCCGGCCAGGTGGCCGAATTGGCCAGCTGCTGGCCGAAGTCGAACAGCAGGGCGGCGTCCTGGGCCGCGCCGGTCAGGTTCCAGTCGGGGGAGTATTCGTCCGCCGGCTGGTGATAGCGATCGGTGACAAAGGCCTTGGCCAGGGCTTCGCCGCGGGCCTTGCCGCCGTCCACCAGATCCTGGCCGGCGCCGAAGGAGATGGCCGGCACGCCGCGCTTGGCGAAGGGGAAGTGGTCGGAGCGGAAGAAGCTGCCCGCGCCCGGACGCGGATCGGGGCTGTAGGTCTTGCCGCGGGCCGCGGCCAACGCGATCAGGTCGTCCTGCAGGGTCAGAGGCGCGTCGCCCGAGGTGGTGAAGTCCTTGGCCGGACCATAGGCCGAGACGCCGTCCATATTGATGTCGCCCACCGTGGTGGCCAGCGGATAGAGCGGGTTGGCGGCGTAGTATTCCGAGCCCAGCAGGCCTTTCTCCTCGGCGGTGACCGACAGGAACACCACCGAGCGGGCGGTGCGCGGGGCTTGCGCGAACTGACGGGCGATCTCGATCAGCATCGAGGAGCCCGAGGCGTTGTCGAGGGCGCCGTTATAGATCTTGTCGCCCTTGGCGTCCGGCAGGCCGACGCCCAGGTGGTCCCAGTGGGCGGTGTAGATGACGGTCTCGTCGGGACGGGTGGTCCCCGGCAACAGGCCGACGATGTTCTTGGACACGATCTTCTCGGCCTTGACCGCATAGTCGGCGGAGAAGGTGACGCCGCTCAGGGTCACTGGCTTGAAGGCGCGGGTCTGGGCCTGCCTCTTCAGCGCCTCGAAGTCGAGACCCGCGGCCTTGAACATCTCGACGGTGACGTCGCGCTGCACCCAGGCTTCCACCGGCGCATGGCTCTTGGCGGGATCGGCGCGGATGATGTCGAAGACGGTGTTGGTGTTGGAGTTCTTCACCGTCGCCCAGCCGTAGGAGGCCGGGGCGGTTTCGTGGATGACGATGAAGCCGACGGCGCCCTGCCGCGCGGCTTCCTCGAACTTGTAGGTCCAGCGGCCGTAATAGGTCATGGCCTTGCCGCCGAAGTCGCCCTCGCCGGTCTCGAAGTCGGGGTCATTGACCAGGACCAGGGCGATCTTGCCCTTCAGGTCCACGCCCTTGAAGTCGTCCCAGTTGCGCTCCGGCGCCTTGACGCCATAGCCCACGAACACCACCGGCGCGTCCTTGACGGTGACCCGGTCGGCGCCGGTCTGGGCGGCGCGGATGGCGATCTGTTCGCCCTGGGTCCAGGCCTGGGCCTGGCCCTTGACCTTCACGCCGACGGCGACGGGGCCTTCGATGTCGAACTTGGCCAGGGGCACGTCCTGGGTCCAGGCGCGCTTGCCGTCCTTGCCGAGGTCGCCGCCCGGCTGCAGGCCCACCGCCTTGAACTGCTCGGTCATGTACTGGACCGTCTTCTTCTCACCCTCGGTCGCCGGGCCGCGGCCTTCAAAGGCGTCGGAGGACAGGACCTTGATATGGTCGGCCAGCAGGGCGGGGTCGATGGCGGCGGCCTGTGCGCCCTGGGCGAAAACAGCCCAACTCAGGGCGGTGGCCAGCAGAAAACGTTTCATGATCACACTCGAACAGGGGAGGGGGATTGCCGGGACCCTAGTCATTCAAGGCGGCCTCGGCTAGGGACGTGGCGCGGCGGTTACGTTACGGCCGCGAGCACGGTTTGTATCCGCCCTGCAATCCTGGCGTCGTCTACCCATGTGAAGGCGACGCGAGCTTGACCTCAGATCTCAGCGTCCCATTGCCGGTGTGCTCGGCCTTGATTCGCTGGTCCGACGACGAACAGAAGAGATGATGCGACCCGCAGTCCTTACCGCAGCCGGCCTGGCTTGCCTTGCGCTCGGCGCCTGCGCTTCCGCGCGCAAGCCGGACGTGCGCCTGCCCGCGGCCTATGAAGCCCCCGTTGCAGCCCAGACGGCGGACGCCGCGGTGCTGGACGCCTGGTGGACCCAGTTCGGCGACCCGGAGCTGACCGGCCTGATCGAACAGGCGCTGAAGACCGCGCCCGACGCCCGCGCCGCCGCAGCCCGGCTGGCCGAGGCGCGCGCCACCGCCACCACCGGCCTGCTGGCCTTCCTGCCCCAGGGCGACGGCGCGGCCTCCCACAAGGAGACCCACACGACCCAGACCTACGGCACGCCTGTCAGCATCCCCGGCTTCTCGTCCAGCGGAAAATCCACCTCGGAAAGCGCCAGCCTGAACGTGAGCTGGGAAGTCGACCTGTTCGGCCGGATTTTCGCCGTCGCCAAGGCGGCCAAGGGCGACACCACGGCGGCCCGCTTCGTCTACGAGGGCGCGCGCTCCAGCCTGGCCGCCAATGTCGCCGACACCTACTTCCAGGCCCGCGGCCTGGCGATCCAGCTGGCCGACGCCCGCGAGACCCTGAGGATCCAGCAGGGCCTGCAGCAGGTGGCCGAGGTGAAGGCCAAGCGGGGGCTCGGCTCCGGCGCTGACGCCGACCGGGTGGCCGGCGACCTCGCCCAGGCCCAGGCCCAGGCCGCCAGCCTTGAGGCCGAGCTGAAGGCGACCCAGCGCACCTTGCTGGTCCTGACCGGGCGGGGGATTGAGCCCCTGGCCAACCTGCCGGTGGACGCTACCGTCGGCGTGGTTCCCGAGGTTCCGGCGACTGTGCCCGGCGCCCTGCTCGCCCGCCGGCCGGATGTGCGCGAGGCCGAGGCCCGCGTCCGCTCCGCCGCCGGCCGCACCACCTACGCCCAGCTGGCCTTCTTCCCGACCTTCACCCTGACGCCGGGCGTCGGCCTGTCGAACAGCGAGCAGCCGGGCTATCGCTCGACCACCCGCAACTGGTCGATCGGCGCCTCGGTGTCCCAGCCGGTGCTGTCGATCCCGCGCCTGCTGGCCGAGCTGAAGGCCCAGAACGCCCGCACCGAACAGGCGGTCATCGCCTACGAAAAGGCGGTGCAGACCGCCTATGGCGAGGCCGACACCGCCCTGGTCCGGCTCGAATCCGACCGTCGCCGGGTCGCGGACCTGACCGAGGGCGAACGCCGGGCCGGCCGGGCCTATGAAGCCGCCCGCGTTCGCTACGCCTCTGGCATTGATGATCTGACGACCGCGCTCAGCGCCGAACAGGCTTGGCGCTCGGTCCGCTCCCAACTGACCAGCGCCCAGGTCCAGGCCCTGCGGCGCGCGGTTCAATCCTACAAGGCGCTTGGAGGCGGCTGGCCGTCCTCCGCCGACCGCTCCGTGAAAGAGGCGCGCTAGACGTGACGAACTTCAACACCCCGCTTTTCAAGTCCGCCTCGCGGATCGCCATGATCTCGGTGAGCCTCGCCCTGGCGGCGGCGCCCTTGGCCGCCTGCGGCCGCAAGGCGGCCGTCACCGAGACCGAGACCCAGCGCGCCCGCGCCGTCCGGGTCGTCAAGGTCGAGGCCCGCGCCATCACCGGCGCCCTGTCGGCCACTGGCGTCCTGCAGCCCCGCGAAGAGGCCGCCGTCCTGCCCGAGGTGACCGGCTATCGCGTCGCCAAGGTGCTGGTCGATGAAGGCCAGTACGTCCGCGCCGGCCAGACCCTGGTGCAACTGGATGGGGCCCTGATCTCCGCCCAGGTCGACCAGCAGCGGGCGCTCGCCGCCCAGGCCGCGGTCCAGGCCGAACAGGCCGAGGCCCAGGCGAGCCGGGTGAGCGGCCTCGACGGCCAGGGCGTCCTGTCCCAGGAGGCGCTGGAGCAGCGCCGCTTCCAGGCCCGCGCCGCCCGCGCCACCGCCAACGCCCAGGCCGCGGCCCTGAAGGACGTCCAGACCCGGGCCGGCAAGCTGAACGTCTCGGCTCCGGTCTCCGGCCTTGTGCTGGAACGCAATGTCCGCCCCGGCGACCTCTCGGCCGGCGGCTCCACCGCCTGGTATCGTATCGCCCAGGGCGGCGAGATCGAGCTGCGCGCGGAGCTCTCTGAAGAAGATATCGCCCGGGTCCGTCCGGGCCAGCGGGTCACCGTGGTCCTGCCCACCGGCTCCAGCGCCCAAGGGACCGTGCGGCTCGTCTCGCCCCAGGTGAACAGCCAGACCAAGCTCGGCGTCGTTCGGGTGCGCCTGCCGGTGCGCAGCGACATCCGGGCCGGCGGCTTCGGCCGCGCCCTGTTCGAGGACGCCGCCGGCCAGAGCCTGGCCGTGCCTGAAACCGCGATCCGCTATGACGCCGACGGCGCCAGCGTGATGGTGGTCGGGTCGGACAACCGGGTGAAGCGCGTGGTGGTGAAGACCGGCGCCCGCGGCGGTGGCCTCGTCGCCCTGACCCAGGGCCCCGCGCCCGGCGCCCTCGTCATCCAGAACGCCGCGGCCTTCCTGCTCGATGGCGACCTGGTGCGCCCCGTGTTCGGTGACGCCGGCAAGCCCGCGAGTGTGAAGTAATGAGCGGCTCGGATCCTTACGCCGGCGAGGGGGAGGGCGGCCTGCGCATCTCCGCCTGGGCGATCAAGAACCCGGTTCCCGTGGCGGTGCTGTTCATCGCCATGGTCCTGGCCGGCATGGTCGCCTACACCGGCCTGCCGATCAAACAGTTCCCCAACGTGCAGTTCCCGATGGTGTCGGTCACCGTCACCCAGAACGGCGCGGCCCCGGCGGAAATGGAGACCCAGGTCACGCGCCCGGTCGAGGACGCGCTGTCCGGCATTTCCGACGTCAAGAACATCTATTCGACGGTCAGCCAGGGCGTCTCGACGACGAACATCGAGTTCGAGCTCGGCCAGGACCTGCAGAAAAAGACTGACGACGTCCGCTCCAAGATCGACCAGACCCGCGCGGTGCTGCCGCGCGAGATCGACGAGCCGACCGTCACCCGCGTGGAGCTCGATAGCTCGCCGATCCTGACCTATTCGGTCGAGGCGCCGGCGATGTCGGACACCGAGCTGTCGTGGTTCATCGACGACACCGTCTCGCGCGCCCTGCAGTCGGCCAAGGGGGTCTCGCAGATCTCCCGCGTCGGCGGGGTGAACCGCGAGATCAATGTGATCATCGACCCTGACAAGCTGGCGGCCCGCGGGCTGACCGCGGCCGCGGTCAACACCGCCCTGCGCAGCTTCGACCAGGACGCCGCTGGCGGCCGGACTTCGGTCGGCGGCCGTGAGCAGACGGTGCGGGTCCTGGGCGCCGCCAACACCCTGGACGCCCTGCGCGACCTGACCATCCCCACCGGCGGCGGCCGCTATGTGAAGCTGACTGAAGTGGCCGAGGTCGGCGACGGCTCGTCCGAGGTGCGCGGCTTCGCCCGCTTCAACAACCGCCCGGTGGTCGGCTTCCAGGTCATGAAGACCCGCGACTCCAGCGACGTCCGCGTGGACGACGAGGTGGTCAAGGCCCTGGACAACCTGGCCAAGGCCCATCCGGGCGTGACCTTCACCCGCATCTTCTCCTCGGTGGACGAGACCCGCGCCTCCTTCGAGGCGACCCAGCACGTGCTGCTCGAAGGCATGATCCTGGCGGCCCTGGTGGTGTTCATTTTCCTGCGCGACTGGCGCTCGACCATGATCACCGCGGCGGCCATGCCGATCTCGCTGATCCCCACCTTCTTCGTGATGAACATGTTCGGGTTCAGCCTGAACGTGGTCACCCTCCTGGCCCTGACCCTGGTCATCGGCATCCTGGTCGATGACGCCATCGTCGAGATCGAGAACATCGAGAAGCGCGTGGCCCAGGGCATGCGCCCCTGGGAGGCCTCGATGATCGGCGCCGACGCCATCGGCCTGGCGGTGGTGGCCACCACCATGGCCATCGTGGTGGTGTTCGCCCCGGTGTCGTTCATGACCGGCATGGCCGGCCAGTTCTTCCGCGAGTTCGGTCTGACCGTCTGCGTGGCGGTGCTGTTTTCCCTGGTCGTGGCCCGCCTGCTCACCCCGCTGATGGCGGCCTATCTGCTCAAGCCGGCCAAGACGGCCCACGCGCCCAAACCGTTCGAAGGCTTCTACCGTAACGTCCTGGAATGGGCGCTGGACCACCGCATCATCGCCTGCATCGTCGGCGGGGTGCTGTTCGTGGCGTCGCTGTTCATGGTGCCGCTGCTGCCCCAGGGCTTCCAGCCGGCCGGCGACCCCGACTACATCTATGTGAACCTGCAGGGTCCGCCCGGCGCCACGGCTAAGGACATGGAGGACGTGGCCAGCCGCGTCTCCAACATCTTCCAGGGTCGCGAAGGCGTGCGCGGGGTCTTCACCCAGGTCGGCTCCACCGCCGCGACCGGCGGTCCCGGCTTCGGCGGCGGGGGTGGCGGCAACGATCTGCGCGACGGCACCGTGATCGTGCTGCTCAACACCAAGCGCAGCATCTCCGGAGACGACCTGAAGAACGCCACCCGCCAGGCCCTGCGCGAAGTGCCTGACGCCCGCGTCTCCTTCCTGGACTTCCAGGGCGGCGCCGGCATCCAGCAGGTGCTGACCAGCGATGATCCGGCCGCCCTGCAGGCCGCGGCGCTGGAGCTGGAAAAGCAGATGCGCACGGTGCGGCTGATCGCTGACCCCAAGCCGTCCGTCCCGCCCACCGGGCCTGAACTGGTGATCCGGCCTCGGGCCGACGAGGCCGCCCGCCTGGGCGTCTCGGTGGACACCATCGCCCAGATCGCCCGCGTCGCCACGGTCGGCGACATCGACGCCAACGTCGCTAAGCTGACCTCGGGCGAGCGGCGGATCCCGATCCGCATCCGCATGCCCGCCGACGCCCGCGCGGACCTGGAGCGGATCAAGTCCCTGCGGGTGCCCACCGCCTCGGGTGGCATGACCACCCTGGACGCCGTCGCCGACGTCAGCTTCCAGGCCGGTCCCGCCCGGATCGAGCGCCTGAACCGCAAGCGCCAACTGACCGTCCAGGCCGAGCTGAACGGCACCGTCCAGGGGCCCGCCTATGCGGAGATCCAGAAGCTGCCGATCATGCAGCAGATCAAGGACAAGAAGATCCCTGGCGTGGCGCCGGCCGAAACCGGCCAGCTGGAAGCCATGGTGGAGCTGTTCAGCTCCTTCGGCCTGGCCCTGATCTCCGGCGTGCTGATGATCTATGGCGTGCTGGTGTTGCTGTTCCGCAGCTTCTTCAAGCCGGCGGTGATCCTGACCGCCCTGCCGCTATCCTTCGGCGGCGCCTTTGTCGGCCTGCTGGCCTTCAACCTGTCGCTCAGCGTGCCGTCCCTGATCGGCTTCCTGATGCTGATGGGCCTGGCCGCCAAGAACTCGATCCTGCTGGTCGAGTACGCCATCGAGCGCGAGCGCGAAGGGGTGGAGCAACGCCAGGCCCTGCTGGAGGCCTGTCGCGAGCGGGCGCGTCCCATCGTCATGACCACGGTGGCCATGGCCGCCGGCATGCTGCCGACCGCGTTCGCCCTGGAAAAGGGCGCCGAGTTCCGTCAGCCGATGGCTGTGGCGGTGATCGGCGGCCTGATCACCTCGACCCTGCTGTCCCTGGTGCTGGTGCCGGTGGTCTACGAATTCGTCGACGACTTCGAGACCTGGCTGCGGCCCAAGCTCGCCAAGTTGATCACCCCGCGCGAGGCGCCTCCCGAAGGCGAAGAGTCCACCGTCCGCTGAGCCCCCGGCTGTTCAGGGCCGAGGCCTTGAGGTTAAGGTCCGGCGGAACAGGATCCCAGGAGCTGGCATGGCGAAGGTTTCGATCGGCACGGCGCTGGGCGCGGGGTTCCGCCTGTTCCGGGCGCGGCCCGGCCTGATCCCCGCCTGGGGCCTGGCCTGGCTGGTCCTGGGCATCCTGCCGCAGATCCTGGGCTATCTGGTGCTGTGGCCGGACTTGCTGGCCGCTTATACGCCGGTGATGCGCGATCTGGCCGCCGGGCTGGATCCGGATCCCGAGGGGCCGGCCCTGGTGGCCCTGCAACAGCGCATGCTGCCTTGGCAACTGCTGCAGTTCCCCCTGGCCCTGGCCGGGCAGAGCATCTTCTTCGCCGCCGTCTGCCGGGCGGTGCTGACGCCTAACGACCGCCGGTTCGCCTATCTGCGGTTCGGCCGGCCTGAGCTCCAGCTCATGCTGGTCCAGCTGGCGGTGATCGGGATCATCATCCTGACGGTGGTCGCGGCCCTGATCCTGGGAACCTTCGTGGTGCTGGGGATCACGCTGGCGGCCGGCGGCGGGGGCGGCGACGTCCGCGGCCTGGCGACCTTCGGGGTGGCGCTGGTCGGCCTGATCCTGTTCGGCTGGGCGGCCTTGCGCCTGTCCATGGCCATGCCAATGACCGTCACCGAGGGACGCTTCCGGCTGCTGGAGTCCTGGAGCCTGACCCGCGGCCATGGCTGGAAGCTGTTCGGCCTGGCCGTGGCTCTGATCGCGCTCCTGCTGCTGATCGAGGTGGCGGTGGTGATCGTCGCGGTGATCCTGGCCGTGGTCGGCGGCGTCGCAGGCGGCGTGGCCGGGATCGGCGCCCACCTCCAGGCCCTGGCGGCCCAGCCGCCGGAAGCCTGGGCGGCGCAGCTCGCCCCCTGGGCCGTCCTGGGGCTCATCCTCTACGGCATGCTCGCGGCGGTGCTGCAGACCCTGACAGCCGCCCCGTTCATCGACGTCTATCGCCAGCTCACCGCCGGTGACGAGGCTCAGGCCTCGCCGGCCAGCACCTGGGCGTAGAAGGCCGGGTCCACATTGGCCCCGGACAGGACGATCGCCACCGTGCTTCCCGGGCGCGCCAGCGGAACCTTGCCGGCCAACAGGGCCGCGAGACAGACCGAGCCCCCGGGCTCCACCACCAGCTTCAGGGTCGTGTAGGCGTAGCGCATGGCCTCGGCCACCTCGGCGTCGGTCACGTCCGCCATGCCGCTCACCGTCTCGCGCAGGATCGGGAAGACGATCTTGCCGGGCGCCGGGCTCTCCAGGGCGTCGCAATAGGACCGGCCGGTCGGCTTGATCTCCAGCCGTTCGCCCTTGGCCAGGGACTGGGCCGTGTCGTCAAAGCCCGTGGGCTCGACCCCCACCACATCGGTGGTCGGCGACAGGTGGCGCACGGCCAGCGAGGTTCCCGCCAAGAGACCGCCGCCGCTGACCGGGGCCATGACCAGGTCAAGCTCCGCGCCCAAGGTCTTGGCCTGGCGCACCAGCTCGATCCCAGTCGTGCCCTGGCCGGCGATGATATGCGGATCGTCGAAGGCCGGGACCACCACGGCGGCGCGCTCGGCGGCGACCTTGGCGGCGATGGCCTCCCGGTCCTCGGTCAGGCGGTCATAAAGCAGGACGTCGGCGCCATAGCCCCGCGTCGCGGCGACCTTCACCGCCGGGGCGTCAGACGGCATGACGATCAGGGCCGGCATGCCCAGCAGCTTGGCCGCCAGGGCGACGCCCTGGGCGTGGTTGCCGGATGAGAAGGCGACAACCCCGCGCCGCTTCTCCTCGCCCTCAAGCTGGACCAGGCGGTTATAGGCGCCGCGGAATTTGAAGGCCCCGGCCCGCTGCAGGGTCTCGGCCTTGATCAGCACCCGACAGCCCAGCCGGTCGTTGAGCGCCGGGCTCTCGATCAGCGGCGTCTCGACGGCGTGGCCGGCCAGCCTGGCCGCGGCGGCTTCGATGTCGGCGAAGCTCACGCTCATTTGGCGAAGACCATGGCGTCGTCGGCGAAGGCCTTGAACTCCAGGGCGTTGCCGCAAGGGTCCAGGAAGAACAGGGTCGCCTGCTCGCCAGGCTGACCCTTGAAGCGGATCTGCGGCTCAATGATGAACTTGGTCCCCGCCGCCTTCAGCTTCTGCGCCAGGACCTCCCAGTCCGGCAGGGTCAGGATGGCGCCGAAGTGGCGGACCGGCACCTGCTCGCCGTCCACCGCGCTGGTGTGGCGATGGCCGACCTCGTCTGGCGCCAGGTGGGCGACGATCTGGTGGCCGTAGAAGTCGAAATCTACCCAGTCCGGGCTGGATCGGCCCTCGGGGCAGCCGAGCAGGTCGCCATAGAAGGCGCGGGCCTCCGCAAGATCGCGGACGGGAAAGGCGAGGTGAAAGCGGGGCAGGGTCATGGCTTTCCTCATAACGCGGGGGCTTGACGGCGCAAGCGCCTCGGGGTCTACACCCGATGACCGGACCTGAGGCGCCCCAGAGGCGCTCGCCCGGTCACCCAAAATCGAGCAAGTCCACTCGTCGAGTCCTGTCGAAGGGCGATGTGGATCCGCGCGGCAGGCGGCGGACTCGTATCTCATGGCCAATGTGACGGTGATCGGCGCCCAGTGGGGTGACGAAGGCAAGGGCAAGCTGGTGGACTGGCTGTCCAACCGGGCCGATGTGGTGGTGCGCTTCCAGGGCGGCCACAACGCCGGCCACACCCTGGTGGTGGGCGATCAGGTCTACAAGCTCAGCCTGCTGCCGTCGGGCGTGGTCCAGGGCAAGCTGTCGGTGATCGGCAACGGGGTCGTGGTCGATCCCTGGCACCTGATCGAGGAGATCGCCAAGCTAGGCGGACAGGGCGTGACCATCACGCCGGACCTGCTGGTCCTGGCCGACAACGCCACCCTGATCCTTCCGCTGCACGCCGACCTGGACAAGGCCCGCGAGGCCGCCACCACGGCCAAGATCGGCACCACCGGCCGTGGCATCGGCCCGGCCTATGAGGACAAGGTCGGCCGCCGCGCCATCCGCGTCGCCGATCTCGCCGACCGCGAGGCCCTGAAGGCCAAGATCGACCGCCTGCTCGCCCACCACGCCCCGCTGCGCAAGGGCCTGGGCCTGCCGGACTATGACGCCGACCAGCTGCTGGCGCTCCTGGAGGAGATGGCCCCCAAGGTCCTGCCCTTCGCCCGCCCCGCCTGGCGGCTGCTGGACGAGGTGGTGAAGTCGGGCAAGCGGGTGCTGTTCGAAGGCGCCCAGGGCGCCCTGCTGGACGTCGACCACGGCACCTATCCTTATGTGACCTCGTCCAACACCGTGGCCGGCCAGGCCGCGGCCGGCTTG